>JAHFCY010000071.1 GCA_023249255.1 Candidatus Lindowiibacteriota bacterium
TCATGTCGACCTGAAACTTCACGGGCGTCAGATTGGGCGTGACGGCGATCTCGTCGGAGAAACCGCTCAAGTGGTTGTTGTAATCCCGGGCCCGGACCTTGTAATAATACGTCTTATAGTTGTCCAGTTTATCGTCAAAGTTATTGTCGAAGAAAGTCGAGTTGATGACTTCCATGATCATCGTCGCGTTGACGTCGTTCGGCGTCGTCGACCGGTAGATGTAATAGGATTCGATGTCGCCTTCGGTGTTGTCGGCCCAGTCGAGGACGACAGAGTGGTTGCGGGCCGCGGCCGTGAGACCAAACGGGGACGACGGAGAGGTCACATCCACGCCGGCGGAACCATGGGTGTCCATATTGATGTCAAAGGTCAGGGTGACGCCGTCCGTGAAAATCCACGTCACGTCGTAGGCGTTGTAGCCCGGATACCAGATCCGAAGCTGACGATTGGTTGTGCTGCTTTTGGCGGTGACGATGTCGGAGATCGTGCACTGGCCATTTGCGTTGGTTTCCTTGGTGTAGGCGGCCGTTCGATCGACAGAGACAATCGCTTTCGTCAGACGGCCTGAATTGTTTCGGACCGTGACATTGACCGTGGCCCTGCCGAAGCGGTTGCGTTTGAGGAACGCGGCATAGTTGGCAGCGACCCCGAAATTGAAGTTCGCAGAACCGTCGGACTGGACTTCACCATCGGTGAACCAGTCTTTGTACCAGGTTGTCGCGGCGCTGGTGTTGACGCCGTTGAAGGTGTAACCGGCGTCGTTGGGGTTGATGAGGACGAGCACTTCCTCGCCGGTGCCGCTGCCGCGGCGGTAGGAAAGCGGATGACCGCCGTCATTCTGGAGCCAGTAGATGGAACCTTGATCATACCGGAGAGCCGGAAACGCCTGGCGGGCTTTCAGCGCGTAGCTCACCGTGGCCTGAATGGCGCCGGTGGCGCCGGAGTAGTCCCAAGCGAAGGCTCGGGTGCCGCCGCCGGCGCCGGTGCTCGTTGTGGGCTGCCAGCCGGGATACGTGTAACCCTTTTTCCCCATCATCACGCGCTCGTCGCCGTAGTAAATGGAGGGGACGCCCGGGGCGGTGGCCATGAACATCATCACCGACTGCATGTCACCGATGGAACCATCCCAGGTCAGAGCGTCCGACAACTCGTGATATGCCCGGTCGTGATCGTGGTTTTCATAATAGAGTTGCATGACCGGGTTGACCGTCCCGTTATACGCGGCGTAATTTCCGTCAAAGGTTCCCCGAAGGCCGCCGCCGCCCTCGCCGGTGCCGTCATTTGCCCATTGTTTGATGTCCCAGCCGGTGCCGAAATCGATGCATCCGGTCAGCCGATTGCCGTCTCGGACAAATGGCCCGATCTCTGTACTGGCGTTGCCGGGGACTTCGCCAAAGCTGTAGAGATCCGGAGCGAATGTTTTGACCTGCTGGTTCCAGTATGCAAAAAAGGGAAACCCCTGTTCTGCGGGGTCCGGCCAAAATTTGGGATTGTCAACGCGGAATATTTTTGTTCCCAGTGAATACATATATCGCGTATGGTCGACAAAAAATTGGCGGACATCGGAAACGTACTGCAGAATACGTCGGCCGCCGAACCGGCCATCCGGATTCAGGTCGAACCACATCTTTTGATTTTTGGAGATGGTTCCGCCGGAATTATTATTACCGTAAATCTGTCCCGCAATCCAGTCGACGCCCATCGTGATGTTGTGCTCGGCGGCCGACTTGGCCAACCGGACGTAATCATCCCATCCCCTCCACTGGTTCCAGTTTTTTGTGCAGTAACTGGCTTGGACGCGGTACAAGTCGCTCTGGTTGTATCCCCACGCGCCCCAGCCGTAGTCGCAGACGGGCGAGAGCTGGAACGCGTTGATTCCGAGATCGCAGAAATATTGCATCTGGTCCATGATGCCCTGAAAATCTCCGCCGGTCATGTCCGGGTCCGGGGGCGGATTGTTGGGATTTCCGTCCCAGAAACGGTCGACGAAGAGGTTGTAGGTTATGTAATTGCGAAACGCGCCGTAATACGACGTTCCGGGATTGGGGTCGGTCGGCGGGGGCGTGTAGGCCGCAGTTTCGATTTTGATGCCGTTGACCTGGCTCAGGGTGTCGAAACTGACGGCCAGCCAGTAGTCGATGACGTTGTCGGAAACTTCAGTCCACGTAAACGTGTTATAGGCGATGGCGTCGACGACGTTTGAGTTGTTGGCGGTGTACTGGCCGATGGCGCCGGCGTCGTTCCACCAGATTGCGGCTGTGATGTTGGCGGTGTCCGATGTGTATTCCTTGAGGCCGCCGGCAAGGTCGAGGGGAACGCACAATTCGACCGATCGGTCCGACGCTTTTTCCTTGTATCGGCCGTATCCGAGGGTCGTAAAATCGTAGTTCACGACTTCGACGTCATCATTTCCGGTGCGGCATTCGATCAGATATTCGCGGGCGACGGTCGAATTGACATAGTCATCCTCGGCATAGACGCCGCGGCCGCGGAATGACCGGCGGACGGACGTTTGATTGACGTCGAGAGCGATCTGGATGTAGGGCGATCCATCGTTCCACTGGTTGAACCGGATGTAGAAATACAGATTGTACGAATCCGAAGCGACGCGAAATTCGTCCAGATCGAGATAATTTTTGTTGGCCGCATTGTCGGCCCGGGTGTCTCCGAGCCAGTCGCGCCAGCCGCCCTCGCGGGTCGACGCGATGTACGCCTCGTTATTTCGGGCGACGCCCAGCGTTCCGGCCCAGTCGGTCGAATCACCATCGGTTGTCCGCATGCTGTACAAAATCCCGTCGCTGGGCGTGCTGTAACTGCTCCAGTTTTCGGGAGACGCCGTGTCGCCGGCTTTGATGCGGGCGTAGTAGGTCCTCCCGCGCGGGAGGCTGTAGGCGGCGGGGATCATGTAGGAGGTGGTGCATCCTTGCGCCGCCGTGCCGATGAGAGAATCCTGAACGACGATGGAATCAAACGTTGGCGCGTCGGAAATCTGGATGAAATAGTCCTTGATCTTCCAACTTTTCGAATGCGTGGCCGGCGCCCACTGGAAATACAAGGTATCCCAGGCGCTTTCCTGATCCTGATAGACGTTCATGTTGTTGACGTTGTTCATGTCGCGCGGCTGGCTGACGCCGATGGTTGGCGTGGTCACGGAAAAGGACCAGACGGTCGAGTCGGACAGAACGCCCGCGCGGTCGCGCGCACGGACGCGCCAGTAATAGGAGTCGGAGATGAGATTGCTGGTCGGCGTGAAACTCGTGACGCTGCCGTCGACATTGACGCGGTATTCGACGTCTCCTTCGAGGTTGGTCGAAGTTCCGATTTCGATGAGGTAGGACGTGACGGTATCGTTCGAGTCGGTGTCGGACGTCATGCTCCAGGAGAATGTCGGCGTCAGGTTCGTCGTCGTGCCGCCGCTGGACGGAGTCGGATTCTGGACTTTCAGCGGGCGAAGATTGCGCAGGGGCCCGGCGAAGGTGTCATATCGGATCTGGAACCAGAAATCGATGTCGCCGTCAGAGATGTCCTCGTCGTAGGCGTCGATGGTTTTGGTTTTGTCGTTGACGTTCGCGGCCGTGCCGTTTAAAGCGGAGATGGAGACGGCGTCAAGGGCGTCGCAGACAGGCATTTCAACCGTCGAATTGATCAGGGAGGATTTGCCCATGCGATTTTTGAACGACGCAAGAGCGCACCGGACCGTTCCGGCGGCCGGAAGGCCAAGCCAAGACCGAAGGACGCGTCCTTGGACGATGAATGCGGTGGTGTCGATGACGACGTCCGCGGTCGTCTCGGACCAGACGCCGTTTTTGAGGACCTCGATGATGGGCACGTTCAAATCGTAGGTGTGGACCACAAGCAGGCTTTCAAACAAGGCCGCGGGGAGTTCGTAGCTGTCGCCGAAATTCGTGACGCTTTCGTCGCCCAGGGTCGTTCCGCCTGATCCGGACTGAAGGTCGGTGTCAAACGAGATGGCGATGTTGGGATAATTGGCGTTCGTCAATGAGGAGAGATAGATGAGGAAATTCAAATAGGTTGTGTCGAGTTTGAGGCGGACTTCGCCGAGGTCGAAGTGGGCGGAGGAAGCGGCGGATTGGCGCTGATCGCCCGTTTTGTCGGTCCAGATCCATTCGGTTTCCGACACCGCCGCCGCGTTGACTTCGATCGGCGCCGTTCCGGACCACGTGGTAAATTGGCTGATGCTGACGGAATTGCTTCGTTTTGCGGCCGATGTGTCGCGGCCGTCGCCAACGGTGACGTCGCAAAACCAGTTGTCGCCGAGCGCCGTGCTGTCACTGCTGACGGATGATGTGTCGGGCGAAGTGGAATCGATGGAAGTCAGTTCAGACACCACTCCACCGTTGCGATACCAGGTAAACACATAAAACAGCGCGTCGCTGTCCTTGTCAGTGGATCCGGACGCCGTGATCTGCAAGGTTGATCCGTCCTGGGGGACTTTCGGCGTGATGACCGCCGTTTCGGGGACGGTGGGAAGCGCGTTGACGACGACGAACTGGAAGGCGTTGGTTTTGGCTGTGGCCTGGTTGGACGTGACGTAGGAAAGCGTGTCATTTCCATAGACAAAGTTGTCGAGCGCCTCGTCGATGAGGATATAGTAATTGACCGTGTCATTCCTGGAAAATCCGGCCGGCAGGACAGCCTGGAAATATTCGTCGGTGCCAGACGTGTAGGCGGACACAAGAGTCAGAGTGTCGTAGGTCGACCAGTTATTGTTCGAGTAAAGGACGTACAGATGGGTATAATTACCAACCGGCGACGCGGAAACGGTCAGCGTGGCCTGTTCGGAACTGGTCGGCGTGAACGGCGAACGCATGATGCCTTTGCCGCTGACCGGTTCCACCGCTGGTTTATGGGCGACGGTGGCGTTGCTCGAATACTGGATGATGTAGACCTTGCACTTGGAGGCGTCGATGGCGGCGTCGGCATCAGACCAATCGGAGATTGCGAGGGGCTGGTGGGGCGTGATGTCAGAAATGCCCGTTTTGTCCGACTCGTGCCGGGCGTAGTACATGACGCCGACCGTATCGCCGGGTTTCACATTCAGGGTCGTGAGTGGAACTTCGACTTCACCCCAGTAGTTTTTGACGGAAACTTTAAAATCTGTGCCGCTGGTCAGGGCATGTCCCATGTCCCACTGGCCTTTGTTGTCCTTGTAGAGTGTCATTCCCGAAAAATTGTCGACGCCGTACGACGCGTATCCTTCCAGCCACACGTCGGCGGAGTAGCCGTAGACCCGCGTCGACTTGGGATGGGCGGCGTCGTTTTTCCAAGGGTCGTAGCTGGTTCCGGCGGGATAGGAGTCGGTGATGAATATAAATCCGTAATGGGAATTATTCTTGTTGGCGTCGTCGTAGTGGTCGCCATTGGCATACCAGCCGATGTATAGGTTGGCGATGTCGTTGGTGATCCAGATCGAGTCGGTCCGGCCGGCCGGGAACTTGCGACCGTCGTCGACGCTGCCCAGATGCGTATCGTAGGGCCAGGCGCCGTAGGGACTATTGGTGTCGGGCGTACTGCTCCATCCGGGATCCTTGGTTCCGTCGATGTAGGGCGTGAATGGGCCGGTCGGCGCCGGGAATGGCGACTGTGGTTCGGGTCCAGTAGTAGGCACCGGGATAGGTCTGGGCGACGGGCATGCTGTCGTATTGAATGTATCCCGTGAGGGTGGCGGGCGAGACGGCGCGCGGATTGGAGGTCGGCGAAGGACACCAGAGGTACGCGTCCGAGCCTTCCATGGTGAACAGGACAAACCTCATTTTGTTGACGGGCCTGGGGTCTGTGTCTCCGAGGTCGAGAAAACTGATGCTCCATTCCGCCACACCCGCGTTGGTGGATTTGGACGCCGCGCCGGTCCACGCAACATCGGTAAAGGCCGCGCCTGTCCATTTTCGCAGGACCTGCCAGTCCGTTCCCGTGCCCTCCTTGTTGATGGCGTATTCAAACCCGAACTGGGCCTTGAAGGGAAGCGTATGGGAGCCGCTATAGGATATGCCGGTCGTGCTGCCATCGACGTTGTCGGAGGGCGTGGTGTCGATGTAGAGCTGGATGACGTCGAAATTGTTGGCTGCGTTGGGAAACGCATCACCGCGGTTGAAAGCGAAATACATGAACGCGCCGTCCCACGTCACGCGGAAATCTGCATTGACGGTGCTGTGGCGGTAGGCAGGGATGATTGTCGAATCGGGCCATTCGGCAAGGCCCCCGTCAATATTGATGGTCGAATGAATGGCTGAATTGGGCGGAACCGTATCGTCGCTGGATGGAAATCGATAGGCGTAGTCGAGGGCGCCGGTCGAGCCGGCCGACGGATTTTCGGTCGGATAGGAGGTGAACATGTTGTTGGAGGACTCATACTGCTGAAACGCGACGATGTTGAACGAATCAGGTTTGCCATTGCCGCCCGTCAGCATGTTCCACGTCATGCGCACTTCGGTCGTGCCGTTGCCGGACCAGCCGATGTAGGTCTGGCCGGAGAAATTGGTGTGGTCCTCAATCATGGTGAATCCCGCGCCGGTGTCTCGTTGAAATTCGAATCGGGAGGCGCCGGCGTTGTCGTCAAGACAAAACGCCGCGTCCCAGCGCATGCCGGTATCGCTCGGAAGGGCATGGGTGCCGCCGCCGCCCCAGTCAATCGTGGTGAGACTTCCGGTATTTGGGCGGACGTCGAAATAGACGAAGAAGTCGCCGTCACCGTCGGCTTCGAGGGACTTGGGCTGATACGAGAAATAGACGTTGGTGTCGTCCCAGGCGAACATGAACCAGATGTTCTGATATGAATCGACCTGCATTTTTTCGTCGCCCTGCCAATCCGCGACACTGCCGTCGATGGTGATCTGCTCGTAGATGATCTGGATGTTGGCCGTCGTCGCCCATCCAGCCTGATCGTAGACGCGGAGGGCCACGGTGTTGATGACGGATGTGTCGAGTTTGGCGTAGGCGGCGTTGGACAAAAACCACGGCGTGTTGAACGTCTCGATGTCGCCGGATGAGAGGGTGAACCACGTTCCGCCGACCTGATACTGGATGGTGTCGAGCAGGGTCTGCGAATCCATCATCAGGAATTGTGCCTTGAGAGCCGGCGCGCGGGTGTTGGTGTCGGCTTTGAAGACGTACGTTTCGTCGACGACGCGGATGACGGGCGCGGAGTCGTCGATTTTGAAGACGGATGAATACGCGACCGTCGTCGCGTCGAACGTTCCCGGCGAGGGGACATCGATCAGGCGGACGGCGACGCTTTCGGAGAGGTCGTAGGCCGTGTCGGTGAGTTTGTCGTGGCTCAATGCGGCCGAACCGGTCTGGGTCGTCTGGCGGCTGTCGTCGTCGGTGATGGCAAACGTGCAGAAGGCGACGTTGGGGCTGATGGTCGTATTCTGGAAATAGACCGTGAGGCCGGACCAGGTAACGGTCTGATTGGCCTGAAACCACGCGCCGGACGTGACCCCGCCGTTTGACGCGCCGGTTCCGGCGAGCGTGCCGGACAAAACGAGATCGTTGTCGTAGACATGGTTGACGGTCGAATCCGTCCACGCGCCGGTTTCGGGATAGTTGTCCGTGGCGCGGGCGCCGACGACATAATTGGCGGCGTCCACGAAATTCCAGCCCACCATGAGCGTCCACGTGCAGAGAACGTCGTTGCCCGTGTAAGACGTGTCGATGCTGACCGTGCCGACGACATACGACGATCCCTCAACGGCAACGGGAGTCTGTCCGGCCGATGAGTAGTACCAGATGGTATCGCTGTTGTTGGCGATCCGGAAATCGAACCGGACCGTGCTGTCGGCGCCGTTGATGTCGGTATATTTGATCCGGATGGAATAGGATTCTCCGGGCAGAAACTCGGCCTTGCCGGAAACCTGAATGATGTCGACGGCGCTGACGGTTGGCGGGTCGTTGATGCGGTTGGTTCTGTTGGGCGTGTAGGTTTGTTCGATCCAGTCGGAGGACTGGTTCGTGTCGGCGCCGTTATTTTTCAGAGCGATCGCCTGCTGACTGCCGCTGTAGTCGGAGGCGGCTGTATACGTGAACGAGTCGCGGCTGGTCCAGATGCCGGCGCTCACCGCGATCTGGGTTTCGGGCATCGAAAGGCCGCCCGACGAGTTGGACCGGTGCCAGCTGATGTAGTCGAGAATGGTGGAGGAATCCTGCGTGACGCGGTTGTTGTAGAGCGCGACCTGATTGAAATCGGTGTAGGTGAAAAATTTCACGCCGGAGTAATAGACGCCTGTGTCGGCGACGGCGGCGGTCAGGTTGACGGCGTTCGTTCCGGTGTCGCGATAGATCACGAAGTAATCGCCGGGGCCGAGATTGATGGATGCAGTCATGTAAAAGTCGCGGGAGTCGGCGCGTTCGGCGAAATAGAAATTTCGGATGTCGATCCAGCCGTATTCGATGCTGTTGAGAAAATAGAGCTCGATGAATGCGGAGTCGGAGGATGTGTCGCCCTGCGGATATACCTCGTTGATCTTGACGGCCGTGTCGTAGCCGGAGATGTAGGAGTCGAGCGCGCGGGCGGCGGTGGAGTCAATCGTCGGCAGGGACAGCGTGCTGGTTCCGGATCCTGCGGAGGAGGAGATCGAGACAAAGAGCGTGCTGTCCTCCCAGAGGACGATGGCGTTTCGCTGGGCCGTCGTGAGGACGAGGGTGACGCCGTTGGAATCCGTGCCGTTTTTGACGGACGCGCCGGAGAGATTCTGGATGCCGCCGCCGGCGGCGTCATTCTGGATCGCGAATTTACCGGTGTCGATCGTGCTCGTGTCGACGGGACGCGTGAAATACAGAGAGAGCTCCTTGTTCTTGTGGTTGTAGGAGGCGAAGGTCAGATAAGGAACCGTGTCGATGAGCGCCGAATCGGTCACGGACGGCGCGGTCTTGGACCGGACCGAAATACTCGCGGCCGACGGCAGGCCGATGGAGTCCTCGGCGGGGGAGTAGGTCGTCGAGGAGGCGGGGAAAGATCGAAGAATCCCGCGGAAACTCGAGGAGTTGACGCCGTTTTCGTAGGCGACGACGTCGAGATTGCCGCGGCCGTCGATCTCGGCGACGGTGGCCTCGGTGTTACCGGAGCTCACGTTGGTTGCGGTGATGAGGATATAGATCGTCTCGCCCTGCAGGTACGCCGTGCGGTCGGTCGAAAAATCGGAGTCTTTGAACGCGATCGCGGTGATGGACGACGGGCCGCTGTCCGCGTTGTTGGATATGCCGGCGAGGACAGTCGATTCCGGGCCGATCTGGACCCACTCGCTGACGGTGACGCCGTCGGAGTCGGCGCCGTCCGTGCGGCGGATGAGGGGGCGGTCGGTGTTGGCGGATCCGGTGAGAACGTCGACGGCGGTGCCGGCGGTCCAGATGCCGAGTTTGACAGCCGTGTCGTCCCAGCCGGTATTGGCGATCGTCCCGTTGTTGCTCCACGTGACAAAGTCGAGCAGGTTCGTGTCAACGAGAACCGGATTTCGGTAAAGTTCGACTCCCCCACTGTCATCTCCCGTACCGGAGCCGCCGATATCCCAATTGCTTTTCGCGTAGAAATGACGGCCGCCGAAAGAGTCGGTGTAGTCGGTTCCCTTTTGCGGATGGAACACGACGAACGATCTCCGTTTCATTCCCGTTCCGGTCGGGAACGTGTAAGAATCCTGTGTTTCAACGTCGTAGATTGTGTAATTTGAAATGTCGAGGACATAATTTCGCGGGTTGTAGAGTTCGATATAATCCTCGGCGCCGACCGTTGCGTTCCAGAGGACCTCGTTGATGCGGACGCCGCCGGAACGGATGGTCGAGTCGGACCGGGGCGTCGGATCGTTTTTGACGTTGATCGACCACTGGTAATAGTACGGAATGGTTTCGGCGACGGAATTATTGGAAGCGGGGTTGTAGGTCGGAAAAGACGTGATGATGTTGCCCTGGCTGTCCCATTTGTCGAAGGCAAAGACTCGAAAGACGGCCGGAACGCCGCCGATGTCGCTCCATCTGATTTTGAACTCGGAAAAATTATCGACGTATTCCCGGAAAATGTTCCCGCCATCGCCCGGATTGTTCCACCCGGTGGCCGTGTAATTTCGGACCGCCTTGTAGCCGCTGCCTTCCACCATCAGCGCGTAATCCGCCATGAAGGGCAGACAATGGATCGTGGAGTCGCCGTTCCAGGGCTGGATGTAGTCGGTGCCGGACGCTTCGCCGTCGACGTCCATATAGACGAAAAAGTCCTGTGAGCCCTGGACGAACCCTCCGAAGCCGAGGTAGAGGAACGTCGTGTCGTAGTTCAGGAGGAAGGAATCGTTGTCGCTGTTTCGGGCGTCGGTGCCGAGGATCGTGTAATTCGGCCACTCTTTCTGCGCCTCGCTGTCGGCGATGTTATAGATTTTCCCATCGACGAGGAGGCGGCCGGCAGAGCCAATGCTGAAATTATCGTCGTTGTTTTGGTTGTAGATGTTGTACCAGCCGGGCGTGAAAGAGACGGTCATGTCGGCGGGCGCGCCGTTATTAAGATCGTTGGTCGTCGCTCCCGAATCTTGGGTCCGTGTTCCCCAAACTTCGCCTTCGCCGCGCCAAGTGACGCCGGCTTCATTGGCGAATTTCCAAGTGTGAGAGGAAGATGCCGCCATATCACGCGGGATATTGATGATCGTGAACCAGGCGTTGTCGTTTTGCTTTTTGAGCTCAAAAGGCGGACCGGCCGGATCGACCCATCCGTTCCATGATCCGCGCATTTCCATTTGGGTCCAGGCATGGGCTGGTGGCGGAACGAGGAGCGGGGCGAATTGCACAAAAATAAAAGCGGCCAGAAGAAGAGCAGACACACGAAGGGCGCGCAGTCGGCGACCGAACGGTTTGTGATCGTTAACCACCCCGTACTTCAAACCCATGAAACTCCTCACCCGACCAAGGATATCCTGCTACCCGATGCGAGACCGACCTCTTTGACCCCTAACCTTAGACGACTACCACATGGTGTATATAAAATCAAATGTAATATACAGCGGATAAATACCCGGTTTGGGGAACGGGTGTTGCTCTGGACGTCAAGAACCGGCGATGAATTTTTCGAACGCGCCGCCGAGCAAGTCAGCGACGTCGCGGCGAATTTCCTTTTCCGTCGCGAACCAGCCTGCGTCGGCCAGTTTCACGTATCGTTCTTTCAAGACTGTTTTGAGCGCGCGGCGAAAATCGCGCCATTTGTAAATGAGATGTTCGAGCACGCGCGCGTCGGAATGTTGCGGCGTGAAACTTTGGCCGAGAAGCTCCAGCCGCTCGCGCGTCATCGTTTCGACGATGCTGGAGACGTTGAGAAACCACCAGCATCCGAAAATCATCAGGTTGGAAAATTTCCGCCCGAGCACGGAGAGTTCGTGCTGGTTCTCCTTGGAAAGAGCGGTGACCATGAATTTGTTTTTCGGATGGCGCTGAAGGATGGTTCGAAGCGCGGAGAGGTCGGCGCGGCCCAGCGCGTCGCCGGCGAGGCGCAAAGCGGGATTGACGCCGCGCTGAACGCCGATCATGAGCGCGAGGGGGAGATCGTATTTTCGGCAGACCGGCAAAACGGCTTTTTCGAGGAGATTGCCGCAGGGCGAATCGGCCGGATATTGGAAATCGGGCGGAAGCGAGACGGCGAGATAGACCGGATTCAAACGCGCGATCCAGTCGTCAAAAAAACGCGAGATTTCCGAAATCGTGCGCGGGGTTAATTTCGCGTCGACGCGATATCCCATTTCCCGCAGAGCCCGGCGGCCTTCGGTTGGATACTGATTGAGAATCGAATCGATTCGAAACGACGTGAGAAACCGGGGATCGCGGCGGCGCGGGCGGTCCATCTCGGCGCGTTCTTCGCGGCTCAACGGATCGTTCGTCATGATGACTTTTTTGACGCCGGCGATTCGAAAGACGCGATCAAGATGAGTCCGCACAGTCCCACGCCGAAAAAACGAACGCATCCGGGAGAGCGTCGCGGTCCGCGGATTTTTAAAACCGAGTTCGTGAAGGATCGTCAGCACGCCGCGCGTTGATTCCGACAATGGCGAGTGATCCTGAAAGAGGGACTTCCAAACCGCGTCCGCCTGACGCTCTTTCGGCCGGCGGTGGAAAATTTCCGGATCCATCCGCGGATTCATCCGAAAATATTCGGCCAGCACGTAATGAAACGTCAGTATGTCGTCAATTCCCCATAGGAGAAGATTCCCCATGGCGGGATCGAACAGATGCGTGTGGATGTCGAAGACCGGCGTTTCGTCGACGGCGCGGTCGATCGTTTTGAAGAGCGCGGCGTTACGGCCGGACGACGATTTTGAACGCGCCATGTTTTTCCTTTTCCTCAAGCATACGGATGGATTTTGGAAGATCCGGCAGGGACACGCGGTGGGTGATCCACGGTTTGACGGTGAGTTTTCCCTGAAGAAGCCATTCGAGGCCGAGTTTGAAATCGTCGACTTTGAAGTTGCACGAAGTTTTGACGCATCGTTCGCTGCCGATGGCCGTGCCCTTGAACGACAGCGTTTCGCCGTGGACCGCCATGTTCACCAGCGTTCCCGCGGGAGCCAGCAGATCGAGGGAATCGTGAAATGTTTTTTCGGTCCCGACCGTGTCGAACACGTGATCGGCGCCGCGGCCGCCGGTTTCTTCACGGACGATCCCGACGACCGGCTCTTTGGCCGAGTGGATCGTCCGAGTCGCGCCGCAGGCGTTCGCGATTTCCAGCGCGCGATCGTAGATATCGGAAATAAAAACGCGCCGGGCGCCGAGCGCGAAAGCTGCCTGCTGGATGGCCGAGCCGATGGGGCCCGCGCCGAGAATCGTCACATCCGCGCCGGGGCGGACGCCGCCTTGACGGGCCGCGTGAACGCCGACCGCGATGACGTCCATCATCGCCGCTTCCTCCATCGGAAAATCGTCCGGCACCGGAAAGGCGAGATCCCCCCAACCGATACAAAAATTCGCCATCGCGCCGGGATAATAATCCATCGTCCCCCATCCCGCGCCGTGACCGATGTGCTGGGTGGTCTTGCAGAGCTGGTCGTTGCCCCGTTTGCAGTCGTCGCACCGGCCGCAAGTTCGGAAACAAACAACGGCGACGTTTTTGTTGAGAAGCGGTTTGTCGCGGTCGGACGCGACGCGGACGACTTTGCCCGCGTATTCGTGTCCGATCACGATGTTGGGCGGGTTGGGGCGCTCAACGCCCAGCGTGTGAAGCGCCCAGGGATTTTCGCCGTGGAAATAACGGATATCGCTTCCGCAAATCCCGCAAGCTTTGATCTCGATCAAAATCTGTCCCGGCGATATGGAAAAAACCGGAATTTTTTCGACGCGAATGTCCAGAGGGCCTTTCAAAACCCCGGCCATCATTTCCGTCTGCGTCACGGCGGGCATCCGGATTTAAATCGACATCGCGGTGAAGCCGCCGTCCACCGGGATGAGCGCGCCGGTGACAAATCCCGACGCGCGGGCGGACGCGAGCCACAAAACGGCGCCGACGAGTTCCTGTTTGCCGCCGAATCGTTTCATGGGCGTGTGGCGCATGATCTCTCTGACGCGGTCGGGCGTCAGAATTTTCCGGTTTTGTTTGGCCGGAAAAAATCCGGGAATGATCGCGTTCACGCGAACGCGGCGGGGCGCGAATTCTCTCGCG
>JAHFCY010000233.1 GCA_023249255.1 Candidatus Lindowiibacteriota bacterium
GCGCAGAAGGAAAAAATCACGATCCCGGTTTTGAGCGATCTCAACAAGAAAACAGCCGAGGCCTACGGCGTGCTTCTGCCCGACCTCATCGGCCTCGGATCGGTCAGCGCCCGCGCGGCGTTTGTGATCGACAAGAACGGCGTCGTCCAGTACAGCGAACAGACCCCGACCCCGAAGGACCTTCCGAATTTCGACAAGATCAAGGAGACTCTGGGGAAACTTAAATAATCAGCCACACACAGACACACACAGACCCAGACCACCACAGACAGGTAGTTTTGTTTTTACAAATTAGGACTGATGTCTGTATCTATGTGTCCCCTGCCTGCCGGCAGGCAGGTGTCTGTGCTGGTCTGTGGCTCGGTTTGCGTCAGCCCGTAATTTTTACTGAAAAGCGTCTCCTCGGATCGGCAAGATGATCGAGTTTGGGGGAATTCCCGAATAGGTGTCCCACCGCCCGTTCGATATCCGGGCGGACAGCTTCGAATGTTTCACGTGTGTTGGGCGCGAGAGCGCGATCGTTCACGATAAACAACAGTTCATCCGTTCGAAATTTCAGTTTGCCTTTGAATGCGGCGTCATCTTCCAGACGTTTGGCCGCGCGAAGGACTGACTGCAAGGTCGCGCTGAGTTTGTCGGCGTTCGTTCCATCCATCGGCGTTCGACGGTTGTAGAGAAGCCCGAGCCGCCGGTCCGCAGCGTCCAGCCAGTAATCCTCGTCATATCCGATCAGCGCCGTCAGCGGACCGTCTTGAACATGGCTGTAGTCGGCCACGTCGATGAAAACTTCCGGGCTGTTCGGAATCCACGTGTTGAAGACCCGGAAAAAGATGTCCGGCGACGCCGGCGACGGGTCGGTCACAAAAAGTTTCCAGTTGATTTTTTGAAGGTCCATGGCCTGGTGGCGGTCAGGCGTTCAAAACGGCGTTGGACGACGCCGGATTCATGTTCATCCGGATGTTGCAGTTGTAGGCCGCGTCGATGACAAGTTGGGCCTCGCGCACACGATGGCCCGCCTTCTCCTGATCAACCGGATCGGCCCGGCGATCATGCGCGGCGAAATAGTAGTGGGCAAACTTTGGGCCCGCGTACGGATCATAAAAAATCTGCGTGTCGCAGAACCGCTCGGTGAATTCCTTGAGAATCGCATCCGGGTCTTCGGAAATGTCCGGATTGAATTTCTTGATGAGCGCCTGCGCCGCGTGTTTCATGGCGAGATACGCCAGGTCTGCGGCCTTGCGGGAATCCCCGCCGTCCAGCGCTTCCTGCGCCTCGAATACTTCGCGGTCCGCCGCTTTCAAACCGAAATCGGTCAGGCTCACAATTTCGCCCGCGCACTCGCCCATGCCCTTGTCCTTCGTCGAATACTCCCGCACCTCGCCCCAGTCGACGTAGTAGGACTTGTCTTTCTCGTACGGCGGAACTTCAAGAAGATCCGCCAGCGCCTTTTTTATTTCCGGTTTGCCGAGGCGCGAAATGAACGCCTGAAACGTCTCGCCGGTCTGCCGGCCTTTCGCGTACATATCGGTCAGCCGGTCGATCGTGTCCGGGACCGCCTTCGAGGGAATATTACCGATCGCCAATCCGTACGACATCGCGTTTTCGCGCGTCGTGCCGCCCAACACGAGCTGAAAATGCGGCACAACATATCCGCTGATCGTGCGGTTCGTGCCGTAAAATCCGATGTCGGCGATGTGGTGCTGGCCGCAGGAATTGAAACACCCGCTGACTTTGATCCGAAGATCGCGAATCGCCTGATCCATCTGCATGAATTTGGCCGCAAGACGCGCGTGAATGACGCCGCTCAAACCCCGCGAACTCGAGACGCCCAACTTGCACGTGTCGGTGCCCGGACAGGCCGTGACATCGACAATGGTCCCCGCACCCGGCTCGGCCAGATCGATTTTTTTCAAATCCTCATACAGCGCCGAAACATCCGCATCGCCGATCCAGCGGATCACGATGTTTTGCTCGACCGTCGTGCGCACTGTCCCCTTCGTGTATTTTCGGGCCAGATCGGCAAGCGACCGCATCTGATTGGCTGTAATATCGCCCAGCGGCAGAGTCACCGTCACGATCGAATATCCCTTCTGTTTCTGCGACTGGACGTTCGTCGCAAGCCACGCGTCGTATCCGTTTTTCGACACGGGCGATGCCGGCACGCCCGGAGATTTCAAAGGCTCCTCGTCAGTGTCGTGAAGATGCGCGAGATATTCCGTCCAGCGCGGATCGACGGGAATCTTTGCGCGCTCCATCAGGACTTCCATTTTGAATTTGTCGATGCCCCAATCGGCGACGAGGAATTTGATGCGGGCCCGACCGCGTTTTTTCTTTTCGCCGTACCGCGCAAAAATCCGGCACACGGCCTGCGTCACGGCAAGAAGTTCCTCCTCGGAAACGAACGGGTCAAACAGTTTGGCCTGGTATGGCTCGGGTCCGAGGCCGCCGCCGACGTACATCTCAAACCCGCGGCGGACGGCGCCCTTTTCAATGCGCGGTGCCGCGATGAACCCGAGGTCATGCATGCTCACTAACGCGCAAGCCTTGTCCCTGCATCCCGAAAACGCGATCTTGAACTTCCGGCCGAAATCCTGCACGTCCGGATGGCCGAGCATGTACTCGAACATCGCGCGCGCGTAGGGCGTGGTGTCGAACGACTCGGTCCGGCAGACGCCGGCGTAGGGACAACCGGTGACATTTCGGACCGAATTGCCGCAGGCTTCCCGCGTGGTAATCCCCACGGCGGCGAGGCGGCGAAAAATCGACGGCGTGTTGTCGATGAAAATATAATGCAATTGAAAATCCTGCCTCGTCGTCACGTGGCAGATGGCGTCGGAATATTCCTCCGCGAGGTCAGCGATCGTCTCCATCTGTTCCGGCGTCATGCCGCCGTACGGAATTTTGATCCGCATCATTCCGGGCGCGTCCCACATCGTATTGGGGCCTTTGGTCGCCTTTGATGGAAACGCAATCGCGCGCTGTTGCCGGCCATCGTGCCGAAATCCATTGTCATAGCGCTGGCCGTAGACTCCCCTCCGAAGGCGCGTCTCGGCAAACACCTTGTCCTCGATCTTGCCTTGTTTTTTCAGGACAACTTCGGTCTCGAAATCATCGATCTCTTTGGCCCAGTCCGGCCGCATTTTTCCCGCAAGGCGCCGTTTCCAGACGCCCGCGCTTGCGTCGTCAAACATAAATCCAACTCCTTCGTCGTTCGGATTTGTCAGCGCATCCCAAGATTATCAAACCCCGTCGAAGGCGTCAAACCGTCCCATCAAACCAATCCCGACAAACTTGACTTGGTCCATAGGTTAGTCTAACATATCGTCATGACCCAGCTCAATGTTCATCAGGCCAAGACCCATCTGTCGAAAGCCCTCGCGTGGGTGCAGGCGGGGGAAGAGGTGATCATCGCCAAAAACGGCCGGCCACTGGCGAAACTGGTGCCGGTGGTTGAACGGCGGAAAAAACCGAGACCGTTCGGCACCGCGAAAGGATTGATCCGCATCGTGGGTGACTGGAATGATCCCCTGCCCGCATCGGTTCTGAAAAGTTTCGAGAAATGAGGGCGCTCGTTGACACCTGCGCGTTCCTCTGGATGTTGACGAATTCCGGGAACATCAGCCCAAAGGCTCGGTCTGTGCTGGCCGACCCGGACAACGAGTTGTTTTTCAGCGCCGCCTCCGGATGGGAAATGGCCATTAAAGTCCGCCTGGGGAGACTTGTTCTGGAGGGCGACATCGAACGGCTGATCCCGGAACAGATGCATAAACTGTCCATTCACCCCCTGCCGGTCGTTCATGCACACGCGCTTCGAACCGCCTCCCTCAAACCCCACCACCGGGACCCATTTGACCGCCTGCTCATCGCCCAGGCGCAGATCGAAAATCTTCCGATCGTGACCCCGGACTTTGTGTTCCGGAAATATGGCATCGCGCTGATCTGGTAGCATGTGTCAGAGGATGAAAGAACGGGGTTCGACTTTGGCCATGGTGCTCATGTTTCTTGCGGCATTCGTCATCATGAGCGCGGCCATTTCGAGAATCATGCAGACGCGCGCGCAGTCCACCCGCTACTACGATTTTCAGGCGCGGGCGCTGGACGTGGCGCAGGCCGGCGTCGCCCACGCTCTGCAGATGCTGTCGGATACGCCGTCGTGGTCGACCGGGTTCAACAATATGTCGTTCGGAACCGGAACCTATACGGTCACGGTCGACAGCAGTCAGTTTCCGACGTCGATCAAATCCGTGGGGACGATCCCGGCCGCCGGTCCGGTCAAACACGATGTTTCACGAACCGTCACGGTCAGAGTCTATTTTGGCCAGGTGTGCGTGTCACTGGGAAAGGATGTGACGATCAAGGGGACCTCGACCTGTGTCGGCGACGTTTTTTCGGATCGCGACATCATTTTGAGCGACGGGACAGTCAAAGGAAACGCGCTGGCCGTGCGGAACATCAACCTGACCGCGCCATGGACGATCACGGGAACCAAAAGTTCCGTGAATTATCCGCCGGCCCCCTCCGGCGCCTATCTCAAAAAGGCATCCAAGAAATCATTGCACAGCACGTACAAGACCCAGGCGCAGGCCGGAGGCACTTCCGTGGGCGATTACACCATCAACGGCACAACAGTGACGCTTGGACCTCTGTACATCAAATCGGGGAAACTGACCATCAAGAGCGGCGCCGTCGTCACATTGGCCGGAACGGTTTATGTGGACGACGACATCTCGATCGACCAATCCCAGCTCAAGGGCGCATACACGCTCTATACGAAAGACAAGATGACCATCACCAAATCGACCGTCGGCGCGGGAAATTCGGGCCCGCTTCTGATTTCGGAGAATGATTTCACAGTCGACCAGAGCACCTTAACCCCGGCAGTCGTTTATAATTTTACCAAATCCACATTTACCAAAACGACGATGACAGGCTCGGCGGCCGCGAACAATTTGATCGTCGACCAGACCAGCACGATCACATGGGCGGGAATCAAATATCTGGACATTGACATCGGCACCATCGTGTCGGCGGACTGGACGATGAAATAGCCGCGGTCAGCCGCCGAAGTTCCTCATCGTTACGGTGGCGGACAGGGGCAGGGTCCGTTTTTTGTCACTGGATTGAATCTCCA
>JAHFCY010000072.1 GCA_023249255.1 Candidatus Lindowiibacteriota bacterium
CCCGTCGATCGTCAGAATTTTCCGAACCGGGAAGGCCTGCGCCTTTTCAACGGTCTTGTCGACACTGTTGTTGTCGACGAGGATGACTTCGAAGCACGGATAATCCTGATTGAAGACTTCCCGAAGACAGGAGGATATCCAGCGTTCCTCGTTTTTGGTTCGGATGATGATGGAGACTTTGTCCGTCATGCAGACACGCTCTGCCGGTTGAAAGCCGGAACATCGATCCATTCGCCGCCGGATGCGAGCGAGCGGTTGACGGCGTCAATCACCGCGGTCGAAACCAGCGCGTCCCGGAACGTCGGCCGCCGTCCCTCAAAATCAGCCGGGGTCGCCGAACCGGCCCGAACGGCCGCCGCATCCTCGACAAATTGCCGGACGCTGCGATATCCGTAGCCGCGGAACTGACTGTGTCCATCAGGCGCCGGAAGGATTTCGGAAAAATATGGATTGACTTCACGCGGGCCGTCTTCGTCTGTTGTGACCCGGACTCCACGCCGTTTCTGATCGCTGTCATACCGGCCGGCGGTCCCGACGAACGATAGGGTTTGATCGGACATGGCCGTGGACGAGTCGGGGTCGATCCAATTAACGGCAATCACAGTGTGGAATCGCCCGGCCGACACGTCCTCCCATTCGATCGTCGCCTGGATGGCGTCCCATGTGTCTATGCCCTGCCGGATCAACCACCGCTTCTGGCCAACCGCCATGGACCGGACAGGCCGGGCGCCCGTCACAAAATACAAAATGTCCACGTAATGCACGCCGAGATATTGAAATATGTTTGTTCGGGCGCTCCAGGCTCGAAAGAGTTCCGTCGGAACCTGTTTTTTCTGGCTGTATTCGACAACCGCATAGAGCGGCAATCCGAGCCGGCCGGACTGAAAGATCGATTTAAGATGCAGATTCGCCTCGTCCCAGCGTTTGTGAAACTCCACCGCTCCGTAAACGGTGTGATCTTCGGCCAGCTTGACCAGCCGGAGGGATTCGGCCATCGTGGGCGTGAGAGGTTTGACGACCAGACAGTGAATGCCGGCTTCTATCAATTCGGCCGCGTGTTCGAAATGAAGCGGATCCGGCGTGACCACGATAGCCGCATCAACGGCATCGCCGGCGGCAAGCGCGATTCGAAACGCCTTCGAATCATCACCCGCTTGTGGAAATCCTTGAATGGACAGACGGGTTCCGAGGATATCGTTCAACCCGGTCAGTTTCTCTTGAAGATTCCGGATACTTCGAGACGTCGTCGCCGCAACCGTCACACGATCAATCAGACCGTCCCGATAACATTCAGCCAGAGAAGGAAGGATGGTGCCAAATCCTTCCCCCCCTCGACCGCAAACATACGCGCCGGCGCCCAGAACGAGGATGTGCATACCGGACGACTATAATAATGGGGGGGAGAAGATGCAAGTTTGCGGGCGGCAGGAGAGATGCCGGCGAAACTTCGGCAACGCATTCAGGGAATGTCTTCAGGGAATGTCCCGAACCGGCGGCGTGGGAAACGACTCACGCGACAGGTAAAAAGCCAGGCGCTCGCGCACGAATTCCCGGACCGGTTTGGAATCCGGGTTCGCGTCCAGCATTCCGACTCTTTCCAAAACCGTCTCAAATCCCTCCTCTGGATAAACGTGCGCGCAAGATTGCGGCAGGTCGATCCAGTCGATGTCCATCGTGTGGGACGTCACCATGTGAATCACGGGACACCCCGAGGCCAGCGCGTCCAGATATGCCGACGTGGACGTCCAGATCATGGCCTTGCATTCCTGAAATAATTTGCCGAGCGGCTCGTTTGTCACCTTCCAACTTGCAGGGACGATCACGTCGAACAGTTTCAGGTCGCGACACACCTGATTCCAGTCAATCAGGCTGTGGACTTTGACGGCGATCCGGCAGGATATTCCGTCAAAGAGGCACACAAGCCGATGGACGAGTTCCTGCGTTTCAGGATAGGAGGCGGACGTACAGACTAAAAAATCGCAGCGAAACTCCCGGGCCGGACGCGCGGCTGCAGGCGCGGATTTGTCGAGGGCGGCATACCTCAACGGATATCCGACACGCACGTCGGGATACCCCAGGGACCGAAAATGGGCCGCATATCGTTCCCCGTTGCAGACGATCGTATCCGGCCGGGGAACAATCCGCAGTTCGTCAGCGGACGACACGTATGCCAGCTGCAATTCAAACACCACCGCATGCTGATAGCCGCAAATCCAGATTGACGGATTGAGTGATTTCAGCGCGCGCATAAACCATTTTTCCCACGGCTGATTTTCAAACGGCAGATACACAGCGTCGACGATGATTCCCCTCTCCCGAAGCCGCTTTGCGAGCGCATCGTGAATCAAAGCGAGCGCGACAACCGGACTGAATCGGCTGGAACGGATTTCTTCCGCGATCAGCGGCGTCAGATCGGCGTCTCCCAGCCGCGCCTCCGGGCATCGGAACGAGAATGGCCGGATCGTTTTCCACAGTATTTTGAAAACGTCGGTCACGCCGACGATCTGTTCAATTGCGGCGAATCCCGGCGTCCGATCCAGAAACGATTTCAATCGACGCACGTCCCTGGATCGCTGAATAGCCAGTACCGTCCAGGCAGATCGTCCGGTCGTGCGAATCAAGTCGGCCAATCCTTCGAAATAGACGTCTGAAAATCGTCCGTTCAATCCGGACGTCGAAAAAAACCACGTTCGAATCATCGTCACGCGTGAGCCGGCCGACGGCAGGGAATTTTTGGCGGAATTCAGGACGAAACGCTTGAACAGTTCATCCTTCAAAAATGACAGGCGCGGTCCCCAGTATCGCGCGATGTCCTTCAAGAGCCTCATCGGCGACCATTTGGGTCGTCCGCTGTATCGTTTCACGGTCCAGCCCTGCCCGCGAAAATACATTTCGAACACCCGCGCCAGAGCCGGCGTTTCGATGACCAGAAACAAATCGGCCGATGGAACTTGCCGCGCATAAGCACGGATCATCTCGAATGCCGACACATTATAAAAAAGCGGCGAGAGGTAATGGCTTTTGGCGGAGCACGGAAGAAGCCACCAATCGGGACTGCCGGATTGGACCGCCATGCGACCCATCAGATCGACAAACGGCTGTTTGACCCGAAGGCATGCCGCGCGAAATATCCGGGATGGATCGGGGAAGACCAATCCGAGACTCCGGGCCCATTTTTGTGTTTCGAGCGCCTTCAGATAATTGAGTCCCAAATAAAAAACGTGCGCGGCCGCGGCTCGCTCCCGGTCGTGCGCCCGGGCCATGATCGACAAAATCGACGGCGCGAGGATCACAGTCCGTGTTTGTGAATTGCCGTTCATCGGTTTCATGTTATCATTTATTGAATAGAGCTCCATCATGTCGCGCAGAGGCAGGTATCCAGACGCATGTCCAAGATGAAATCCGTCGCCGTCATTCCAGCCCGGATTGGATCGTCACGCTTCCCCGGCAAACCGCTGGCCAGAATCGGCGGACGGTCAATGATCGAACACGTGTACCGACGGACGGCTCTGTGCCGGACGCTGTCCGGTGTCGTGGTCGCCACCTGTGACGCCGAAATCCGGGATCACGTCGAACTGTTTGGCGGAACCGTCGTCATGACGTCGCCGCGGCATGACCGTGCCAGCGAGCGGGCGGCGGAAGCGGCGGAACATCTGGAGGCCGACGTCATCGTGATGGTCCAGGGAGACGAGCCGATGATCGTTCCGGAGATGATATCCGATGCCCTGGCGCCGATGCATACGGATCCGGATGTTCAGTGCGTGAATCTGGTGAAGCGGATCAAGGATGAGCGGGAATACCAGGACATAAACGCCGTCAAAGTCGTCATGGGCCTAAACGGCGACGCGTTGTATTTTTCGCGGGCGCCGATACCGTTTTCCCTGTCGGCGTCGTTTGCTCACCTGACCGTCTTCAAACAGGTTTGCGTCATTCCGTTCACGCGGGAGTTCCTTCGGATGTACGCGGCCCTTCCGCCCACGCCTCTGGAACAGGCCGAGTCGATCGACATGTTGAGAATTCTCGAGCATGGCCACCGCGTCAGGCTTGTCGAAACTCGCGTCTCAACGCACGCAGTCGACACGCCCGCGGATGTGATTCTCGTCGATCGCCTGATGAAGAACGATCCGCTCCTGTCCCGCTATCCGCCGCCCATTGCGGCAGGGCAGGGCCAGCCATCCTGATGTGGCGCGCGCTCATTTCCGCCCCGTACCTTCAACCGGTCATTGACCGTTATCGGCCCCGGCTGGCGGAACACGGCATTGAGGTTGTTTTGCCCGAGACACGCGAGCGGTTAAGCGAAAACGAACTGCTTTCATGCATTTCGGATATCGACGGCGCCATCTGTGGAGACGACCGGTTTTCCGAAACCGTGTTGAAGTCAGCAGGAAAATTAAAAGTCATCGTGAAGTGGGGGACCGGCATTGACTCGATCGACGTCGCGGCCGCCGAGCGGAGGGGCATCCGGGTCTGCAACACGCCCGGCGCGTTTACCGATCCCGTGGCCGATACCGTTCTCGGCTACATCCTCGCGTTTGCGCGTCAGCTGTACGGGATGGATCGCGACATCCGGGAAGGCACATGGCGGAAACGTCTGTCAGTGACGCTCGGTGAATGCACTCTGGGGGTCGTCGGAGTCGGCGCCGTCGGCAAGGCCGTTCTGCGACGGGCCGCCGCGTTTGGCATGAAGTTGATCGGCAACGACATCGTCCCTGTCGACCCGGCATTTCTGTCCTCTATCGGAGTGATGATGAAACCTCTGGATGATCTATTGGCCGACGCCGATTTTGTCAGTCTCAATTGCACGCTCAATTCGACGTCATTTCATCTGATCGGTGATCGTCAGCTGTCCCGCATGAAACCGTCATCATTTCTGATCAACACCTCGCGGGGTCCGGTGGTCGATGAGACCGCGCTGGTCCGCGCGCTCGAGTCCCGCCGAATCGCCGGCGCCGCGCTGGACGTCTTCGAAGAGGAGCCTCTGCCCGCCGACAGCCCCCTTCGCCGATTGGACACCTGCCTTCTGGCCCCGCACAACGCCAATGCCGGTCCGGCCGCGTGGGACCGCGTTCACGAAAATTCCATCCGTCTCCTGATCGAGCATTTGAACGGTCAGGGCCGCTGAAGCCCCGGAGTTCTCTTGAAATCGCGCCACGTATTTGCCAAACTGCCCCACCATGGTTGATGAAAATTACACATTCGAGAAATTTCACGACGCCTGGGCGAAATTGACATGCCGTGAGCTGAAAAAAACCTACGAAAGTTTCAATGAAGTCCGTCTGTTTTTGAAGCACAAACGCGATCTGCGGGGAAAACACTTTGTCGAAATCGGCTGTTCGGCCGGCGAACTCTACCGGTACCTGCGGATGTATCATCCGACGGTTCAGTATTACGGCTTTGACATTTCCCAAAGCGCGATCAATCGGTCGAAGGAAAAATATCCGGAGGCGAATTTTTCCGTGTGCCGGCGGGATTTGTCGGACATTCGGAGCGTTTGTCCGAATCCGGCGGTCGTCTTTGCGCGCGACGTGATTTTGCATCAGACGAAGCCCTTTGAGTTTTTGGAGCGGGTTCTGGCGCTGCCCTGCGAGATGCTGGTCATGCGTCTTCGGACCCGCGACGTGGGACCGACGGTGCTTGATCCGGATCTTTCGTGTCAGTGGAGCTACACCACGTGGATTCCTTACATGGTGTTGAACGTCGATGAAGTTCTGGACACCGTCAAAAAAACAGGCCGCGCCGCCTCGATTTCCCTGATCAAAAATTACAGGCAACTGGGCGGATGGAACTTCCGCTATCTGCCCAAAGATTGTTATGATCCAAAAACGGGAACGGCGGAAACAGCGATGCTCGTCCAATTTTCAAGCGATCCGCCGTCGACGCCAAAAATCGAGATTGGACGGCAGGCGGATTCCGATCCGAGGTATACGCTGGTTGATCGAGCCTTGAGGAAAATGAGAAACGCGTTCGTTCGGACGTAATAGCCGCAAGAGAGGGGGGAACACCGATGGCTCCTGAAACGTCGATTGTCATCCGGACATTTAACGAAGAAAAACGTCTTCCGGCGCTCTTCGAGGCGCTGGCCCGGCAGAGGTATCGCCTCTTTGAGACCATCGTGGTCGACTCGGGATCGGTCGACCGGACGGTTGACATCGCGGAACGCTCCGCCACGAGCCTTTTGCGCATTCCCCGCCGCGATTTCACTTTCGGCCATTCGCTCAACAGGGGAATATCCGCGGCTTCCGGCGCATGTGTCGTGATCGTGTCGGCGCACACGATTCCCGTGAACGATCTCTGGCTCGAATCTTTGATCCATCCTCTCGCAGATGGCCGGACGGGCATGGTCTTCGGACGTCAGGTCGGCCCGCCCGGATCCAAATTCGGCGAAATTCAGGATCTTCGACGGACGTTCGGCGGCATCCGACAACTCATGAATGCGGCCAATCTTTTCGGCAACAACGCCAATTCGGCCATCCGGAGGGATCTCTGGATTCAGCGGCCATTCGATGAATCTCTGCCCGGACTTGAGGACATCGAATGGGCCAAATACTGGCTCGAACGCGGCCATCCGGTTGTTTATGAACCCGGCGCAGCGATCTACCATTTCCATGAAGAGACGTGGCCCCAGATTCGGAGGCGGTATTATCGCGAGGCGCTGGCGGCGAAGCGGATCGGGGTGAAGTCTCCGGTGGATGCGCTGAGTGAAATCGTCCGCGAATCGGCGTATCTGGTGGATGACCTCATCCAATCGCCGTCGGCGGGTGACGCGGCCTGGCGGTCAACCGGCCCGGGTCGGATTTCCGAGATCGTGCGATTTCGAGCCAACAAAGTGATCGGCACGGTTGCGGGACTGCTCGACGGCAGCGCCATGCAGAATCCGGAAACCAAAGACAAAATATATTTTGACCGGTCGTTCAAAGCCGTTGTCATCAGCGCGCCCGGACGGGCGGCCATTCAGGAAATTCAAGTCCCGGCGGTCAATCCCGGGGACGTTCTGATCCGGGTTGCCTGCGTGGGCGTTTGCGCGACCGACCTCGAAATTCTCGACGGATCCCTTGGCTATTACAAAACCGGCATGGCGCGGTATCCGATCGTGCCCGGCCACGAAGTGAGCGGACGGGCGGTCCGGGTGGGACCGAATGTTCGGCACATTCAAGAGGGAGATGCGGTGGTCGTCGAATGCATCCAGAGCTGCGGTGAGTGCGGGGAATGCCGGAGGGACAATCCCATCGGCTGTCCCGATCGCGCCGAGCTTGGCGTGATCCGCCGAAATGGCGGCTACGCCGAATACGTTGTCGTTCCGGGCCGCTTCGTTCATCGCCTTCCGCCGGACCTCGATTTTCGCCGCGCCGCGCTCGCCGAACCGCTTGCGGTGGTCATGAAAGGTCTGCGTCGCGTCTCTCGCGCCTGGCCGGTCGAACCGGAGACAAAAACATGCGCGGTTTTGGGCGCCGGGCCAATCGGACATCTCTGCGCCCAGGTTCTGGCCGACCGGGGGCATCAGGTGACGGTATTTGACCGGGACGAAGGCAGGCGGCGTTTATTTGACGGATCTGCGATCCGCACATCCGGAGATATTCATGACTTGAAGGGATTCGACGTTCTGATCGAAGCCACGGGAGATCCGAATGTCCTGCAGACTGTTCTCACGGGGAGTGCGGCCGGTTCCACCCTTTTGCTTCTCGGATTGCCCTACGGCGAACAACCGTTCACGTTTGAACGCATCGTCGCTTTCGACAAAACCGTCGTTGGGTCGGTCGGAAGCGGAGCCGAAGATTTCCGGGATGCGATTCTCTTTCTGCAACGCTTGAACGCCCGGCCGTTTCTGGAATGCGTGATGCCCTTTGAAAAATTTTCAGCAGGGTGGGACATGGCCCGGCAAAAACGCAGTTTGAAAGTGATTCTGGAGATGGCGCGGTGAAGATTCTTGTCACAGGCGGAGCCGGGTTCATCGGCAGCCACGTCGCGGAGAAATATCTGAAAATCGGGCACGAGGTTGTCGTCATCGATAATCTCTCCACGGGCCTGAGGGAATTTGTGCCGCGCGGGCTTCGGTTCATCGAAGCCGATCTGCGGGATTTCGGGACAATGGATCGGATCGTTTCGAAGGAGCGGGCGGAGGTCGTCAGCCATCATGCCGCGCAGATCGACGTGCGCAACTCGGTCCAACGGCCTGTCCACGACTGCCTGACCAACGTTGCGGCAACGGTGCATCTATATGAATCAGCCCGCCGACAGGGTCTTCGGAAATTCATATTCGCCTCGTCCGGCGGCGTGATTTATGGAGAACCGGACCGGATTCCGATTTCGGAGAAGACTTCCGCAGCGCCGCAGTCGCCCTATGCCGCCGCCAAACTTTCCGCAGAACACTATTTGTCCTGCTTTCATCATCTCTACGGCATTTCCTCCACCGTTCTTCGATATGCCAATGTCTATGGTCCCCGCCAGCTGGGCGGCGAAGCCGGCGTCATTTCGATTTTTTTCCGGAACATGGTGTCGGGTCGGCGGCCGGCGATTTACGGAGATGGACGGCAGCGCCGCGATTTTGTGTTTATCGACGATGTCGTGGACGCCAATGTCCGTGCGCTGGAACACGAAGGATTCGGTATATTCAACATAGGCACGGGCGTGGCAACATCCATCCGGGATCTCTACCGATCTGTCGCGGCGATCACCCGGTTCGCCGAACCTCCCCTGCACGAACCTCCCCGGCAAGGCGAACTTTTTCAGAACGCGCTCGATGTCCGCCTCGCGTCGACGTCACTTGGATGGCGGCCGCACACGGACCTCAAGACGGGGCTTGCGGCGGCGGGCGCATGGTGGCGCGGCCGGATTCGGACTGTCCGGCGTACCCCCCCACGATCACGGAGGCGCGCTACGCCGGCTCGAGTTTTGTGATCTGGTCGATCAGGCTGAGATATTTTTCCCGCGGAAGACGAAAGAACGCTTCGTAATACCCGGAACCGTTCACCATCCAGCTTCGATACGCATTGGTTGCAGTTGTGCAGTGAACGTAATCGAAGGCCATGGACTGCGATTTGAACAGCGCGATCGCCTGCCGCTTTTTTTCCATGCAGGCAGTGATATCGACCAGAACATTGGCCGGAACCATGGACCAGGTTTCATACGAGTAGATGGCGGCGGCGCTGTCGCATGCGCGGAGGGCGCGAGACAGCAGAACATTCGCGCGCTTGTGATCGGGATGCCGGTCGAACACGAACGGAATCCAGATACCGTCCGGTCTGAAAGCACGGATCGTGTCGGCGAGCGCCTGAACATATTCCTCGCGAATCGTGAATGTCGGCAGCGCCGGAAAATTCAAACAGACCGGATCCGGCAGGAGAAACGTACGCGTGACCGTCATGGCTTCCTCGCGCCGGACCCTGACCATCTCATCGCGGTCATGCGGACCGCTCGCATAGGATCCATCGGTCAGATGCACGATCTGGATCGCGTGGTCGCCCGCCGCCGCTGCCTTGATCAGCGTTCCGCCGCAGCCGATGAAGTCGTCGTCCGGATGGGGCGCCAACACCATCAGGCGGCGCTCCGGAATGAGATCGACCGGTTTCGGATTCGCCACCAGCGCGTTGAACGATTCAAGATGCGGCAAAAGAGCCGTTAGATGATTTTTGATCAGGGTGGAAAGATAGGACAGTCCCGCCGAGTCATGAGATATCGCGTTCAATTCCATGTAATGATCGTCGAGCCGTTTCAACTCGTAACTCCAGTCAGCCACCCACACCGCGGGACAGTTGTCCGGCCAGACAGTTCGCGCGAACTGAAAAATATTTTCAAACGATTCGAGAATTTCCCGGGGATGCCGGATCGACTGCGAATGAGAGGTGAAGACGATCTGATCCACATCGAGCCGGCCCAGCGCGTCCCGGACGTCGGCCGGCAGGATCGCCGCGTCGAGTTTTCCGCGCGGATACCTCAACACGCGAAACGGCGGAAAGAGATACGTGAACGATTCCGGCAGGTCCAGGTTCGTCAGAACCGTCAGCCGTTCCGGCCCGCAGAGATTCAGCAGGCGTTCGAGGACATACGACCAGTGATCGAATGGAGACGTCCGGATCAGCAGCGTGGCGCGTTTCGACAGGGCCTTCAGGCTGTCATCCGGCTCTTTGAGCCGATACGTGAACATGCCGTACCTCCGTTCGAGGATGGGCGGTTCGGTTGCGTTCGTGAAAAACCGGTCCCCCATGCCAAGCGTTACGCGGGCATCTTTCCATGAAACAGATGATGCGTCGATCCCCGCCGGAAGGCTCATCACCCAGCATCCCGGCGCGGACTGTTCATCCAGCGCAACGCATCCGGCTTTCTCCCACTCGGTTCGCTCGTCCTGACTCGATGTTCCCACCACCATGTGGTTGCAGGAATATTCTCCGGCAAAATCTTTCAGGCACGACGCGAAGGCACGGCAGACGTCCGGCGTGAATCCATCAGCATACACGTGATCCATCACCATCACGCATCGATGCGCATCAAGATCGCTGATTTGAACCACGGCGTTCAACGCGGGCAGGCCGGTTGCCACGTCGACAAGCGACAAAAAAACTGGCCGGGCCAGCGGGTATCGCGCGTAACGCCAGTCCATCATATCCGCATCGAGACGGTGCATGAAGGCGGCCGGGACGTCAAACGCGTTAGGCGCCGGCGCTTCGGACGCGATCTTCGCGCGATATCGAATGCGGGTGGGCGACGGCGGGAGCAAACGGACTGATGCCATCATCGTCCAGGACGGCACGCGCGTGAATTTGAGCGCGTGATACAACCGGTTGGCGGTCGTATTGGCGCTGGTCGTGTAGACCACGCTATCCGGGAAACGGTCTATGGCCGTCTGAAGAAGTTTCCGGCCGGCGCCGCCAAACACCGGATCAACGCAAAGTTCGGCCAATCCAACGGCTGAAACATTCTGCCCGGCCAGACAGAACCGGCACGGAATCAATGTGAGAATCCCGGCAACCGCATCGCCAGACCAGGCGATCAGCGCATGCGGCACGCGGTCGCCGCGAAAGGGATTGTCCGATGTTTTCCAGTCCCAGATCCGTCGGTCATCTTCGAATGACGAGGAAGACGGCAAAAATTTCCGGCGGAATTTCAGGACGGCGGACACGTCTCTCCCGCTCCAGTAGTCCTCGACGATCACATCCCGGATTTGTCCGGCCGGCTGCGGTTTGGATTCCATGAAGAGCGATTAAACCCTCGGAGCATTTTTTTGTAAATACGTCACCGGGATGATACATGTACGGCGTGACGAGTCGAACAAGTCCAACCAAACCGAAAGTCAGCTCCGTCATCTGCGTGTACAACGGTGCGCGGTTTTTGCGCGAAGCCATTGAGAGCGCGCTCAATCAAACCTATCCGGCCGTCGAAGTCGTCGTGATCAATGACGGTTCGACCGATGACAGCGACGCGGTATGCCGGCAGTATGCCGGACGCCTTTTGTACCGGCCCCAGCCCAACGCCGGCCTGGCCCGTGCGCGCAATCGCGGCATTCGAGAGTCGACGGGCGAGTACATTGCCCTGCTCGATCAGGATGACGCGTGGATGCCGGACAAAATCGAGAAACAGATGACTCTGTTCGAACACAATCCCGATCTGGGGCTCGTGTTCGCCGACAGCGCGCAGTTCGACGCCGAAGGCCGGACAGTGATCACCCGAACCGAGGCCGGCAAGATGCGGCGCGGACATGTTCTGCCCGACCTCTATGACCACAATTTTGTCTGCAGTTTGACAGCGCTGTGTCCCAGACACGTTCTGGACCGCGTGGGGCTGTTTTGGGAGGACCTTCGCTTTTCTCTGGACTGGGATTTGTGGCTGCGCATCGCACAAGTTTATCCCGTCGATTTTGTGGATGAGCCGCTGGCGTGGTGGCGGTGGCGGCCCAACCACGCCGAGGACAATCACGAAATTTGCCTGCTGGAGGCCTATCGGATCATTTCAGTCCGGCAACCCGCGATGGCCGGCCTGCTCCGGCCGGATCAAAACGCCGGGGTGAAAAATCGTCTGGCCCGGATCGCGTTTTCACTCAGCCGGATATATCGCCGGAATCAGGACCGGCAAAACGCGGAAAAATGGTTGAGGACATCCGTCGCGCACGACCGGTTCACGCCGGAACAGACCTGGGCGCTCGAAGAAATAGAAACGATCTCGCAGACTATTTGATTCGCCGCTGAACACCCGGCCGGCCGTGAATGTATTCGGCAATCCGGTGATTCACCCATTTCGAAATTTGTCCGGCGTCATGCATGGCCGCAATCTTTGGGCGGATCCTCTCAAATCGGTCGAACCAGTACCCGGGCGATCGGCAAAACGAAACGATGACGTCCGAAAGTGCGCCGGCATTGCCGGATGGCGCCATGAGGGTTGATAGATTCCAGAATCGCATCAATTCCCGAAGACCCCCGACGGAGCTGCCGGCGATTGGCGTGCCGCATGCCATGGATTCCAGCGCGACCAGCGATCCTCCCTCGCCCCGCGATGGAATCACGACCAGATCAGCATGCGAATACCAGCGGCCAACGTCACGCCGATGTCCCATCCAGCTCACCCGTCCGGATAAACGGCGCTGTTGGACGGCGGATTCGAGATTGGGACGTTCCGGTCCGTCACCGATCACGGTCAGCTCACAGGAAACTTCCCGGACTACTCGCGCAAAAGCTTCGATCAAAACATCCGCGCCTTTGGCCTGTTCCAGTCGCCCGACAAAAAGCAGCCGAATCCGACGCGGGATCATGTGAACGCGGCGATTCAAGCGTCCGAGGTCGATCGGTTGGGGCAGGATCAGGGAGCGCAATCCAAGCCGCATCGCCATGAGATGCGTTCGGCGTTCCACGCAGAAATAAAACGATGTGGCGGGAGAAAATAGATGAAACGCCCGACGGTGATCCTCGGGCGTCCATGCAGCCGACGTGTGCATCACGCGGACAACCGGCAACCCTCCGATCGCCCGCGCAAGCGTTGCCGCTTCGTGGGACGCGGGATCATGCGCGACAATCGCGTGTCCCCTCAGACGGCGAAGCCACATTACCCGGCGCGCCAGAACTCCGCCGCGGTCGCCCGGCGCAAAGAGCGAATCCGGTATTCCGTCCAGAGATCGAATGCGGCGGGACAGTTTCTTGAGGTCCGGATGGGCGGGGGCAAGGGTGAGCAGACGCCCGGATGAGCCGGCCAGAAGAGACGCGATCGTCTCCGCGCCGCCTTCCCCCGATCCGTCAAGCAGATGGTAGATCACGCCGATGATCCGAATCCGCGGCGGCGCAGGATGCCCGCCACGTCCGCCTTTTCCATATTTTGGCGCCGGATCAACTGGCGCATGATCGCGCCTGACCATCCAAGGCCGGCGTAATCCGGTCCCCAGAACGGCGCCCACCGTTCAGGCGATCTCGCAAGTCCGTTCAAACGATGCAGCCATTTCACGGGATGTGCGCAACGCTTAACAGCGCGGGAGAGGTCGATGTTTCCCGGCATTCTT
>JAHFCY010000073.1 GCA_023249255.1 Candidatus Lindowiibacteriota bacterium
GTTCGGTCACTCCCCCACCCGGTTCGACTGAAAACGAGGAACGCCAGAGGATATTGAAAGAAGTTGTGAGCGATAAGAGGTTTAAAGGCTGCCAATTGGGGGCGGTTGAGATCAATGTCAAGGTGCCGGATTTGATCCGACTGAGAGATTTGCCGGGAAATGGGCCAACAACTCATTATACGCTTGTTGGCGGAAGGGACGAACATCATGGGCCACCAGGATTTTCAGAAGACAACAACCACTATGGAGAAGAGGAAGCGATGAAGGACCTCGACAGCGCCGCGGTGCAAGTACATCTTGCCGCGTGGAACACACCTCCTATTGAGAGGCCGAATATCAATGACATCAGTTTACCGTTCGGTGGAGGCTTTGATGTCGATGGAAAATGGGGGCAGGATTTGACGGCCTCAAATCATTCGAGCCACAGAAAAGGCATTGATTTTGACCTCAATAACAACGCTCTTTTTGACAATAACCAAATCATTTTCGAACCTCTAATGTGTAACGCCGGTTGGCGATACATCGACGTATCTGGAGCCGGCGATCGGCATTTCCGGCATGACTGCACGCCATGAACAAGAAAATTTATTTCTTGTCGCTGTTTGTTCTTTTAATCCCCGAAATATCGTTTGGAAATGCGTTCGGCAATGTAAATCAATTCGGATTTGATCCGGCCAGCTTCGAAAAGGCAAACAAACTCGATCTAGGAATCGCAAATCAAATTGGTCGTGAAGTCCAGACTGGTTATAATGTGTATTCATATAGAATGGAGAGTTTGGGAACAAGCAAACAATCCCTAACATCTTTCGAAGTCGAGATCGGCGATAAAAGGATCCAAGATGGAGGAAGCATTAATCCAAAAGATGTCACCATAGACAAAATGGGGTGGAGTGGCGAAGGATTCACAACCCCCGGATTTAGAAATATGCCTCCCAATTTTGTCGGTTCAATTACCTGGTTTGTACGCCGCATCGAATTGGCCGGACGTGAGGCAAGCGAAGAAGAAAGGCTGTCACCACCTAGGAATTCATTAAGAGCCGGTGAAATCATGAACATGTCTTTTCGTTCCAAAGGTCTTCCTAAGATACAGAGGTTTTGGGCGAGAGGATGGGTCAGGCCACTGGTTGAAAATGAGATCGTTGCCTATGCACGATATGTAACGGGCGATTCAAGTATATGGAACATGGATGCCATTCCAAAAAGTGTATGGAGTTCCATTTCTTCTCCAAGCGGATATAGGGATGCCTTTCAAGGCAAGACCCTTACACCCAGTTTTCCACCAACTGATCCTGCCGTCATCTGCGACACCTTCATCCTCGACCTGATCTCCCAAGTCCGCGAAGCGGCGTCCTTGGGCTGGATCAAGCACGACCTGCGCAAAGGCGACGACAAGGGCATGAAGAAAGGCCATGACGATGACGGGGACGACCACGCGGACGACGACGTCGAGATGGGCGATGACCGGCGGGATGGAGGGAATCCCGCGAAATCCACGGATGGATGGGAGCGGGAGAAGGACAAGGGCCTGCCGGGCGCGGCGAAGTCGATCATCAAGAAGCTGACGAAGGTTCGGCGCGAGTGCATGCGCGGGAAGTTAGGCAACGCGCGTGAGAAACTGCGGGCGCTGATCAAGCAGGTGAACGCCCAGCGCGGCAAGCATCTGACGGACGAGGCGTACTTTCTGATCAAATTCAACGCGGAATTTCTGCTCGAAAAACTCTAAACCAAAAACCAAAGCAAAGTATATTGAAGTCGCCGCGCCGGCCCGCGCCCGTCTGCGCGGCAACGCCGGGGATATCCGCCGCGGTGAGGGAATATCGTTGAATCAATTCCATCGGAGAGATATCGTGCCGGCATGACGAAGAAGATCGTTGCCATGGTGGAAGGCCGAATCGAGAACCTGATCTGCGAAATCCGTGGGCAGAAGGTCATGCTCGACTCGGATCTGGCACGAGTCTATGGAGTGTCGACCAAAAGGCTCAATGAGCAGGTCCGTAGAAACATAGGCCGTTTTCCCGCAGATTTTGTTTTTCGGCTGACGAAATCGGAATGCGATTCTTTAAGGCCGCAACTTGCGGCCTTAAACAGGACGACGGCCAACCGGTCGCAAATTGCGACCGGTTCCCAGAAGCACCGGGATCCGAAATTTCGACCTTATGTCTTCACCGAACACGGCGCCATCATGGCATCCAACGTTTTGAGAAGTCCGAGGGCCCTGCAGATGAGCGTCTTCGTTGTCCGCGCCTTTGTGCGCATGCGCGGCGCGCTCACCGACACCAGGACTCTGGCAAAAAAACTCGCGGCGCTTGAAAAAGAACTGAAGGGGCGGCTGGACATTCATGAGTCCGCTATCGTCACCGTCCTTCAGAGGGTCATGGACATCATCGACCCGCCGCCCCTGCCTGTGCCAAAACGCCGTAAACTCGGATTCTGAGCGACCCGAACGCGAAAATCTTCGTCGAGCGGAGGCGCCAAACCCTCCGACTACCGCTTGGACAAAAACAGTCCCGCAAAAACAGACCGAGGCATTGACATTTTTTTTTTTTCATCTGGTACCGTGGAGGGCGTGACTGAGAGACTGAAATTGCCGGTCATAACACTTGTGATGGCAGGGGCGATGCTGGTTTCTTCTCCCGGGGTCGATCCGTCATTTGCGACGCACCGGATTTCCGAGACCATGTTTCCGAGTGGTATTGGTGGAGGACTCGAATTTCGGTGGGATACATGCGTTGAGAATCCGCCATCCCCAGACGGCGAGCATTGCGCAAATATTTTGTCCATTGCCGGCCGGCCGTGGGCTGCGGCAAACTTTCTAGTGGGATCTGCGGCCCAGCCGGTCTATGAATTTGAAGTGCCGGGAATTCTGCTGGCTGGCTCATGGAAATTTGATTTATACGACGAGTACGCCGGCCGCCAGTATTTGGCAACAACAAACCTGACGATTGACCCGGGATTTAAGAATTACGATTTGGGTTTCACGTTCGACATCGACTATACGTCGTTCACGGTGAATCTTGCCGGCGTGGACCTCGACGTCGAAGAGAGCCGGTCTTCCCAATCCAAGACAAGATCTGTAACGTGCAATTTTTCTGGGAGCGTGGTAGGAATCAATCTCGGTGACCCGTTCGTGATCGGCGGGCCGTGCGTGGTGAAAGTGAATCAGGACACTGCGTTTCCGTTGTATCTCCTGCGCACGGATGTGCCGAACAAGACGGTGGAGAAAGTGCCGATATTGGACAATATTTATGCAAACGGCAGTCAGCTTTACGTGGGGAAACGGGATGAGGTCTCGGGACTGTTTACGCCGCATCGGTTCTATGAGGTGTCGACCGGGAGTCTGGTTTCGGGAGGCGCGTTCGGGCATGCGGTGAGCCCCGATCTGGATCCGCCGCAGGGCAATCCGGTTTCCATTCGATTTTTGGATCCCGGAACATATGAGATGGAGGTGGTGTGGCGGATGTTGTCTCCACCGGATGGAACGAGCGAGGCGGAGGTGAGCCGCGCGACGAAATTTGTGACGGTGTTGCCGGACCCGCCGGACGGCACGGGATTGATTTGCGGCGGCGGTGGCTCATGTTTTCCGCCGGGTACGGTGCTGATTACACCGGACAGCAACGCGCAGGTGAAACCGAGCAATCTGACTCCGGGATCGACGCAAGAGTCGATGCAGGAAATCACGCTGAAGATCCCGGGGTTGTCGACGTACCGGCTGGCGTTTTTGGCGGAGAGAAAAGCGGGAAGCGGAGGGCATGCGGCGTCGAAGCACAATAAGGTGGGATCGACTGATTCGTCGGGGTTGTCGGATGGAGGCGACGTGTGGGCGACATATCCGCTTTTGCCGATCGGCTCATTTGTAGGCGGGGCATCGGGGACGTTCAAGACAGCCGGCGATGGCGTGGTAAAAACTACCTATGTGGCGTCGGAGTTCGGGGGCGAAGAGCGGGTGAGGATATTTTATTTGCCGGATATCCCCGGCGCACTCTTTGCAGTTCCGGGATTGAACGCGGAAGGTTCGGTCACTCCCCCACCCGGTTCGACTGAAAATGAAGAACGCCAGAGGATATTGAAAGAAGTTGTGAGCGATAAGAGGTTTAAAGGCTGCCAATTGGGGGCGGTTGAGATCAACGTCAAGGTGCCAGACCTCGAACTTTTGCCGGATGGAAGTAGTGATTACGCAAAGAATGGTGGCACTCCACGGCATCTTGGCCCGCCGTCATCTTCCACGGACAATAATCACTATGGCACAAACAATATGGTGAATGAAATAAAAACTCTTGCCCCAATTTTGAAATCGGCGGCAGGGGCAACTCCACACATAAACGATATGAGTCTGCCAAACGGCGGTCTGTTCGACAAAAATGGGAATTGGCAAACGCCCCATAGCCGAACTTACGGACATGCGACGGGTCGTGCTGCAGATTTGGACTATTTCAGCGAATCTGAAAAGAGAGAGTGGGTGATAGAGTTGAATCGTAATAGCTACACCAAGATTGATCCAAGCACGCAGGGGTTCACAGCTTTTGGATACATTCTCGAACCCGGACATATCCATATAATGCGATGAACAAAATGCCAAAGCGTTTTTTAATAGTTGTAATTACAGGCGTATGGGTATTTGCTGTACAAAATAGTTGGGGAGATACACCGACGATTTTTCCGTCTAAAAAGGATTTGATGGTTAGTGTCTCGGTTCAGATTACGAAAACGACCAACGGATATAATTTTCGCTATACGCTCCGGAACGATCCTGCGAGCGTTCAAGCAGCAAGCTATTTTCGAATAGAGCATTCGGATTCCCAAGGCGCCACAAACCGAATCGAAGGGAACAACTCGATAGGGATAAATAGTTTTTCTGAATGGGAGGGGGGCAATTTCATAGATATTTCAGGGAATATCGGCTCCGACTGGTTCGCGTCAGGCGGTACAAGGATGGATCGGGATGTTCTGCCACCGGAATCTGTCAAACCTGGAAATTCGGAAGATAGATTTGAACTAACAAATCGTGCGGCTCCACCAAAAGTTGCAGAATATTTCGTAGAGGGTTGGGCTCCTATCCCAGAACTTGACGAAGAAAACAATAGGATTGTAATCGGAGATCGAATTATTGAAAATGCCGACGATTATGGAGATTCGTTTTTCAAGGGTGTGTTGCCACGTCAGAGTGGACGTGACAACAGCGTGAGAGGCAAAACGCTGGGTCCAGCCGTTCCACCGACCGATATGGGGTTTATCTGCGACACGTTCATCCTCGACCTGATCGGACAAGTCCGCGAAGCGGCGGCGCTGGGCTGGATCAAGCACGACCTGCGGAAGGACGACGACAAAGGCGGGAAAGGCAAAGACGACGACAAGGGCGTGAAGAAAGGCAGGGATGACGACGGGGACGACCACGCGGACGATGACGTTGGGATGGACGACAAGGACAAGGGCATACCAGGCACGGCGAAGTCGATCATCAAGAAGCTGACGAAGGTGCGACGCGAGTGCATGCGCGGGAAGTTCGGAAACGCCCGCGAGAAACTCCGCGCGCTGATCAAGCAGGTGAACGCGCAACGCGGGAAGCACCTGACCGACGAGGCGTATTATCTCGTGAGGTTCAACGCGGAATTTCTGCTCGAGAAACTATGATGAGGCCCGCCCCCTTAAGGGTGGTTGCCATCCTTGCTATCCTTTTCATTCCGGTTTATACTTTCCCCATGGGATTGACATACGTCGACGTTAAAGTGAGTTCTATGACAAACGGCAAATCCGCCTATATCCTCAAATGTTTGGTGGACACAGGAGCGACCGATTTGCTTGTTCCGTCCAACAAACTTCGAGAGATCGGCCTCAAACCTGTTGGCAAAATGCGGTATGAACTTGCCGATGGCAGGAAAAAGGACTTTAGATACGGTCTCGTTCGGATTGAACTGGGGGGCAGAATCACAGCCGGGCGCGTGATCTTTGGTCCCGATGACACCGAACCTCTTTTAGGCGTGACGACACTCGAATCCACCGGATTTGCGGTCGATCCCACAACGCGAACGCTCAAAAAACTTCCTTCTATACCTCTGAAATAGCTCTACCGGCCGAGCCGTTCCTTTTTTCATCTGCCAATCGGGCGTCGTCCAGATCAACGCGAAGGTGCCTGCCCCACAATTTTTTTCGTTTTTCCCGCTTGACATTCACCCACCGGCATAATTAGACTGCGTTTTTGTCTGTGTGCCCAAAGCGGGCCTTTGGGCGATGGAGGAGTCTATCATGTATGAGCCTATTACTTTGGAATGTTCGGAATGCAAACGACGAAACTACAGCACAAAAAAAAATCGTCGCACGCAGAAAGAGCGCTTAAAGCGGAAGAAATTCTGCCCGTGGTGCGTCAAGCATACGGAGCACGTGGAAACCAAGTGAGCCGTGTCGGGGCGGGGTTGAAACCCGTCCATGCATAGGCCAGTAGCTCTAACGGCAGAGCGACGGTCTCCAAAACCGAAGGTTGGGGGTTCGAATCCCTCCTGGCCTGCATCCAAGGGGTTGGCGAGTCAGAAAGGTTAGAACCATGAAATGGTATCAACGGTTGATTTTGTTTTTGCAGGAAGTCTGGACGGAAATACGGCCCAAAGACGGCAAAGTCACGTGGCCGACGAAGGACGAAATCGTGGAATCCACGACGGTGGTTTTTATCTGCGTTGCCATCTTCGGAGTATCTCTCGCGATCATCGATCTGTCCTTTCGTTACCTCATAGGACTTGTGATCGGACAAGGACAATGAACGACGTGCAGAATTTTGGCGATCAGACGAATCCCGCGCCCTCGGCGTCGGAGACGGTTGAGGCGGATCAGGCCATGCCCGCACCCGGCTCCGCCGAAGTTGCGCCCGCCCCGGCCGATATATCGCAAGCCGCTGCCGGGTCCGCCGCGCCGCCATCCGTCCCGCCCGCCGTCCGCCGCCGCCGGCCCGCTCCCGCCCTCGCCGATGATCGTCCGCAGGAGCCGGAGCCCGACTTCAGCTGGTATATCCTTCACACGCTCTCCGGCAACGAGGAGAAAGTCAGGCAGAATATGAAGACTCAACTCGACCGCGAAGGATTGGGCGACATGATTCGGGATATCCTGATCCCCGTCGAGGACATTGTCGAAATCAAAAAAGGCGGAAAGAAACGGGTCAAAAAGCGCAAGCTTTTCCCCGGATACGTTTTTGTCTGCATGAAAGCCACCGAGCAGGTTCTGAAACAGATCCGCCGCGTGCCCAACCTCGCCCGGTTTGTCGGCGGGATCGGCGGCAGCGGCCCTGTGCCGGTCACGGACAGCGAGATCGACCGCATCCGGAATTTCATGACCATCGCGCGGGAAAAACCGAAGATCATCTACGAAGTCGGCGAAACGGTACGCATCATCAACGGGCCGTTCATGGACTTCAACGGCACCATCCTCGAAATGGACGTTGACCGCGGCCGCCTCAAAATCCAGGTCGAAATATTCGGCCGGGCAACGCCGGTCGATCTCGATTTCGAGCAGGTGGAGAAGGTGTAGCCATGGCCGCGCCCAAGAAAAAATTGCTCACGCAAATCAAACTTCAGGTGCCTGCCGGTCAGGCCAAGCCGGCCCCGCCGGTCGGCCCCGCGCTTGGCCAGCATGGCGTCAACATCATGGATTTCTGCAAGCAGTTCAACGCCAAAACCGCCGGCATGGAGGCCGGGCTGATCCTGCCTGTCGTCATTGACGTGTTTCAGGACAAAAGTTTTACCTTCATCCTGAAAACTCCTCCCGCGTCCGTCCTGATCCGCCGCGAGGCGGGTCTGGTCAAGGGATCGCAGGATCCGGGGAAATCCAAGATCGGTAAAATTTCACGGGACAAAATCCGGGAGATCGCGAAAATGAAACTGCCCGACATGAATACAGACAACCTCGAGCATGCCGAGCGCACCATCTCCGGCACCGCCCGGAGCATGGGAGTGGAGATCGCATGAAAAAACGATCGAAACGATATCGCGCCGCCGCCGGCCTTCTGGAAGCCGCCCGGCGGTATCAACTCCGGGACGCCGTCCTGGTGGTGAAAAAAATGTCGACGGCGAAATTTGACGAGACCCTCACCATGGCCGTGCGCCTCGGCGTGGATCCCACCAAGGCCGAGGAGCAGGTCCGCGGCAGCGTCATCCTGCCCGGCGGCACCGGCAAAAAAATCCGGATTCTCGTTTTCGCCAAGGGCGAAAAGATTTCGGAGGCCAAGGCGGCCGGGGCGGACCTGATCGCCGACGACGAGCTGGTCAAAAAAATTCAGGACGGAATTTTGGAGTTCGACGCCGTGATCGCCACCCCGGACGAAATGGCGAAGGTCGGCAAGCTCGGCAAGATTCTCGGCCCCCGGGGGCTCATGCCCTCGCCCAAAACCGGCACGGTCACCGCCGACCTCAAAACCGCCATCCAGAACCTTCGCGCCGGCCAGGTCGCGTACCGCAACGACAAGGAAGGCAACGTCCACATGTTTGTCGGCAAGGCGTCCTTCGACGAGGATTCGATCCTGGCCAACGCCGCGACGCTTGTCAAAAGTCTTATCGGCGCCAAACCCAAGGTTCTCGGCGGCCGCGGGGAATACTTCCGCTCGGCCTCGATGTCGCCCTGCATGGGTCCGGCGATTCCGCTTGATCCGGTCGCGCTCTGGGATGATTTCGCATGAACGCCCCAAAAAAAATCAGCGAGAACAAGCGGCGCATCGTCGCGGATCTGTCGGAAAAATTGGCCAAGGCCGAGGGGATCATCCTCACGGAGTACGCGGGCATGACGGTTGCCGACCTGACCGCGCTTCGCCTGAAACTTCGGCGCATCCAGGGAGAGCTTCGAATCCTGCAGAACAGGCTCACGAAAATCGCCATGAAGGATATGAAAGGCGCCGAGGGTATCCGGCCCCATCTCAAAGGCCCGACGGCGGCCGTCATCAGCTACGGCGATCCGATTCTGCTGGCCAGGACCGTCAAGGAATTCGCCGCGGACGTGGAAAAGTTTCGCATCAAGGCCGCGTATGTGTCCGGCAGGACGCTGACCCCGCCGGAAATTTTGCGCCTCGCTGATCTTCCTGGCCGCGGAGCGCTGATCGCCCAGATCGTCGGTCTTGCGGCCAGCCCGTTCAGGCGGCTGGTCACGGCGTTGTCCCAGCCCCATCGGGGTCTGGTGCAGGTTCTGGCGCAGGTCGCGAAGAAGAAGGGATCGTAACGGGAAACGGGAAACGGGTAACGAGTAACGGGTTCATTTGCATGATCCCCCGTTACCCGTTACGCGTTACACGTTACAAACTGACGAAAGGAGGAATTGAAAATGGCAACATTGACCAAAGACGACATCATCGGCGCGATTGACGGCATGACGGTCCTGGAACTGTCGGACCTTGTCAAAGCGCTTGAGGAAAAATTCGGCGTTTCGGCGGCGGCCATGGCGGTTGCGGCTCCGTCGGCGGGCGGTGCGGCTCCGGCGGCCGGTGCGGCTGCGGTCGAGCAGACCGAATTCAACGTCACGCTCGAAAATTTCGGCAGCAACAAAATCGGCGTCATCAAGGCCGTCCGCGAAATCACCAACCTCGGGTTGAAAGAGGCCAAGGATCTGGTGGAGGGCGCGCCGAAAGCAGTCAAGGAAGGCGTGTCGAAGGCAGACGCGGAGGACATCAAGAAGAAGCTCGAAGCCGCCGGCGCGACTGTCAGCGTCAAGTAGTTCGGTAGGTAACGGGTAACTGGTAACCGGTAACGAGCCGCCCGGCGTGCGGTTTGGTCTACCCGTTACTCGTTACCCGTTACACGCAACATGTCACACGTGGAGAGAAAGAGGTGTTGGGCACTTGAGTAAGACAAACGAGCACATTCGGGATTTCACCAAAGGCAAGTTTCAAATGGACATGGGCGACCTGCTCGCCATCCAGCGCGATTCGTTCAACACATTTTTTCAGAACGACGTGCCCAAAGATCAGCGCAAACGCGAGGGATTTGAAGAGGTTCTCCAGTCCACATTCCCGATTGAGTCCAACGAAATCACGCTCGAGTATCTCGGCTATACCATTCACGATCCGAAACACACCGTCTGGGAATGCAAGGAGCTTGGAATCACCTACGGCTCCAACGTCACCGTCAAAGTCCGGATGACGGACCGCCGCCAGAAGGAAACGGTCGAACAGGATGTATTCCTCGGCGAGTTTCCGAAGATGACGGAAGTCGGCACGTTCGTGATCAACGGGGCCGAGCGCGTTGTCGTTTCGCAGATCCACCGCTCGCCCGGCGTCTTCTTCAGCCTCGACGATCGCGCCGATTCCTACGTGGCCAAGATCGTTCCCTATTTCGGCACGTGGCTCCAGTTCGAAGTCGACCGTGACTCAAATCTCCTCTACGCCCGAATGGACCGCGGCAAGCGGATCCTCGGCACGGTTGTCCTCAAGTCGTTCGGCATCCGGGACAACGCGGAACTTCTGCGCCGGTTCTACGAACTCGAGGAGGCGCCGGTGTCGAATGACCTCATCGGCCGCACGGTCGCCGAATACGTCGTCGATCCCGAAACAGGCGAAGTCCTGTTTGAGGCCCCGCTTGAAATCACGCAGGACGAAATCTCCCTGCTCGAGCGCCAGCACATTCAGCATGTCATGGTCGTCAAAGGCCAGACCGAGGGCGGGTTTAATCCGGTCCTTCTCAAGACGCTTCATAAGGATCAGACGCAGGACACCGAAGAGGCTCTCGAAGAGATATTCAAATATTTTTCGCCTCACGACACCTACGCGCCGGATGCCGGCCATCAGCTCATGGACGCCCGGTTTTTCAATCCCGGCGGATACGACCTGTCCCGCGTCGGCCGATACAGGCTCAATCAGCGGTTCAACATATCCCAGGACAAGACGGAGGCCGACAACACCCGCCGGACTCTCAACGCCGAAGATCTCATCCTGATCGTCCATCACCTCGTGCGCCTCGCGGGCGGCGAAGGCAAACCCGACGATATCGATCACCTCCAGAACCGCCGCGTTCGCGCCGTCGGGGAGCTTCTGGCCAAAACCGTCGTCGAGGGCATGACCCGGATGCGCCGCACCATCATTGAGCGGTTGAATTCCATGGAACGATCCGGCGAAAAATACAAGGTCGCCAACGCCGACGAAGAGGTCGTCGAGGATGCGGCCACACCGGTCGAAAAATTCAAGGCGCCCCAGCACATCATCAACACCCGGCCCCTCATGTCGATCCTCAACGAATTTTTCGGATCGTCCCAGCTTTCCCAGTTCATGGACCAGACCAATCCGCTGGCCGATATCACCCACAAACGCCGCCTCTCGGCCCTCGGCCCCGGGGGACTTTCGCGCGAGCGCGCGGGATTTGAGGTTCGCGACGTCCACCACTCGCACTACGGCCGCATCTGTCCCATCGAAACGCCTGAAGGCCCGAACATCGGACTCATCGTTTCCATGTCGACCTATGCCCGCGTCAACGACCTCGGCCTTCTTGAAACGCCTTATCGCAAAGTTGCCGACAACCGCGCCACCGAAGAAATCGAATATTTGACGGCCGACGAGGAGGAAATATGCAAGATCGCGCAGGCCAACGCTCCGCTTACCCCTGCCGGCAAATTCGCCGAACCCACCGTCTCCGTCCGGTCCTCTGGAGAATTCCAGATATCGCCGGCCGCCGAGGTCACCCACATGGACGTGTCGCCCAAACAGATCGTGAGCATATCGACCGCTCTCGTGCCCTTCCTCGAGCACGACGACGCCAACCGCGCCCTCATGGGATCCAACATGCAGCGTCAGGCCGTTCCTCTGCTCAATCCCCACGCCCCCATCGTCATCACCGGGCTTGAGGAAAAAGTCGCGCAGGACAGCGGCTACGTGACGCTGGCCAAAAACGCCGGCGAGGTCACCTACGTGTCGTCGACGGAAATCCGCGTCAAGCCGTCCAAAAAGCGGGATGAGGACGATGCCCGCGAATCCAAAAAGAAAAAAGGCTCATCCGACGAGGACGTCTATCCGATTCTGAAATACAAACGATCTAATCAGGGAACCTGTATCTCCCAGCGCCCGATCGTCCGGGTGGGTCAGAAGGTTCGCGAAGGCCATCCGCTGGCTGACGGTCCCGCCACCGAACAGGGCGAACTGGCGCTCGGACAGAACGTTTTTGTGGCGCTTCTCCCTTGGGAAGGCTACAATTTCGAGGACGCCGTCCTCGTGTCTGAGCGAATCGTCCGCGAGGATTTCTTCACCTCGATTCACATCGAGGAATTCGAAGTCGTCGCGCGCGACACCAAACTCGGCAAGGAGCAGATCACCCGCGACATTCCGAACCTCAGCAAGGAAGCGATGAACAAGATCGACGAGAACGGCATCGTCAAGGTCGGCGAGCACGTCCACTCCGGCGACATCCTGGTCGGCAAAGTCACGCCCAAAAAAGAACAGGACATGACGCCGGAACTGAAACTTCTCCACTCCATTTTCGGCGAAAAGGCCAAGGACAGCCGCGACACGTCGCTTCGGATGCCGCACGGCACAGAGGGCGTCGTCATCGACGTCCATCATTTCACCCGCGAGAAAAAACACGAGCTTCAGCCCGGCATTCACACCATGGTCAAGGTCTACGTCGCCATCAAGCGCAAGCTCAGCGTCGGCGACAAGGTCGCCGGCCGGCACGGCAACAAGGGAGTCATCTCCAAAATCTGCCCCGTCGAGGACATGCCGTTTCTTGCCGACGGGACCTCCATCGACATCGTCTTGAATCCCCTCGGCGTGCCGTCCCGCATGAACATCGGCCAGCTTCTCGAAGCGCACCTTGGCTGGGCGGCGTCAAAGCTCAACATCAAAGTCATCACGCCGATTTTTGACGGCGCCACACCCGAAGATGTCCAGTCCATGCTCAGGGAGGCCAAAATTCCGGAGAACGGCAAGACGAGACTCTATGACGGCCGGACAGGCCAGACCTTCGAGCAGGAAGTCGTCGTCGGCAACATGTACCTCATGAAACTCAATCACCTCGCCGACGAAAAAATCCACGCCCGCTCCATCGGGCCTTACTCCCTCGTCACCCAGCAGCCGCTCGGCGGCAAGGCCAACTTCGGCGGCCAGCGGCTCGGCGAAATGGAAGTATGGGCCATCGAGGCGTACGGCGCCGCGCACGTGCTCCAGGAAATGATCACCGTCAAATCTGACGACGTTCTCGGCCGCGCCAAGATGTACGAGGCCATCATCAAAGGCAAGGATGAGACCGGACCCGGCATACCGGAATCGTTTAACGTCCTCGTCAAGGAACTTCAGGGCCTCGCGCTCGACATCGAAGTCCTCGACGAAAAGGACAACCCCATCAGTCTTGAAAAACTGGTGGAGGAAAAGTTATCGATGATTCGATAGAGGAGGACCACCCAGTTGAACGGCAACCCTTTCACA
>JAHFCY010000003.1:0-12578 GCA_023249255.1 Candidatus Lindowiibacteriota bacterium
GGGCGTGGCCGGTGCGACTGGCTTGCAAGGCGATACAGGTCCGCAGGGACTCAAGGGCGACACGGGCGCGACAGGATCGCAGGGAGTGAAAGGTGACACCGGAGCCGCGCCGTTTATGCTCAACGGCTCGAATGCCTATTACACGGCTGGCAATGTCGGCGTTGGAGATACGAATCCGGGCGGTAAGTTGGTTGTGAAGGGCAATGTCATCGTTCGGGACACGATGACGGTGGGAGATACGTTTTGGGTTGTGAAAGAAAACGGCAATGTCGGGATCGGCACGACGAGTCCCTCGACCGCGCTGCACGTGAGCGGCACGGTGACGGCGACGGTGTTCTCAGGCAACGGCGCGGGGTTGACGGGTGTACTGCTATCGAGTAGCGGGCAACATGTGAAGGCGGCGGGAGGTACAACGCCAACACTGACGGCGGGACCGGGAGCCGGGACGGGACCAACCATCTCGATTGTTGGCAACGACATCCGCGGGATCATCACTGTGGCAACGGGAACCACACTATCTGTAGATTCGACGATTGTGACCGTGAGTTTTGCCACTGCCTACGACACAGCCCCGTACGTGATACTCACTCCTGCTGACATGAGCACAGGCTACGGCTACTACGCCGCGTCAACTACACAGACCGCTTTTGTATACGTCCCATCCGCATCGGTAACGACAACTGGGTTCCGCGTGACGACTAATTACGGATGTTCTTTGGGTGAAGGATATACCTACCGGTGGTGGTACTTTGTGGTGGAGTAGGGAAGGACTCTGTTCCCCGCCTTCGACATAATAAGAATATAGAAATTTTAGCCACGTGACCCGCCCGGCCATTCGGAGAGACATGACGTCGAACCTGACGAGCATGGACGGCGACAGCGAAGTGTTTCTGACGATGACCGACGGCGGCACGGGCGATCAGGACGGCGTCGCCAACGGATCGGTTGTCGATCCGGGCGGGTTCGAAATTTCGGATGGGAGCAGTAGTTCCAGCAGTGATGCGGCAAGTTCCGGCACGACCGTCAAATATCCGGCCGCATGCATCGTTACACGACTGATACACTCCCCGCGACTTTTTGCCCTGCTCCGTTTTTTGAGAGACAAAAGTCTGGATGTTTCGATAGGACGAAAACTTGCCGGCCTGTATTATCGTTAGTCTGGAACCTCCCGATGCGGAACCTTGCATCCCTCTATAAGGCACGGTAAACTTCCCTTGCAGAATGCGGGTGAGAAGGAGGCAGGTGGATGGTTACCAAGGTATTGGTGAAAACGGACAAATTTAAAGGCCGATATGTGGCTTTAAAGAGCTTCAAAGACAACACGGTTGTTGGGTCCGGGAAGGGTCCAAAGACGGCGCTAAAGGAGGCGGAAAGAAAGGGATTCAAAGATCCCGTCCTGGTTTACGTGCCTGAAAAAGAGTTCGTCCATATTTATTGATGGAGATTCGTAACTATCCTTTCACCAGAATCAGTCCCAGAGACCCGCCCCGGCCATTTTTACCTGTCATCGTGATCAACCCCCATGCTGACAGGCATATCAACATTCTTGCGATGATCGATACCGGCGCCGACGAGTGCGCTCTGCCCGCATCTTTCGCGTCCATCCTGGGACACAACCTGCACGCTGGAATTAAAAGAAAGATCAAGACCGGTAACGGCGAGACCACTGCCTATGCCCATACACTCAGAATCCAGATTCAAGGATTTTCCACCCATAATGTCCTGATCGATTTTATGCCAAATCTGTATATCCCGCTTTTGGGGGTGCGAAGTTTTTTGGGTAAATTCGTTCTATCGATCGATTATACGCGACAAACATTCTCTCTGAAGCTTCCAACTGCGTGAGGAGGTCAGTGACACCGGTCGAAGGGCCGGTTCCTCCATCCCGAAATAATTCGGGGAGCCGGTGGCAAAAGGTTTTTTGTCTTGGCGCTCTCGTCCTCATCGCTTTTTATCCGTCCTTCAAAATTCCTTTCCTGCTCGACGATTATCAAGTTTATCTCAATTACTGGCCGCAGGTGTCGTGGGGCGCGATGAAGGAGGACGTCCTTGGGCATTTGCAGCAGAATCGATTGCTCACCCACGTGAGTTGGTACGTTCAGATGATCCTCGCGTCGCCCGATGCGCCAAGTCCGTTTGCATTTCATGTGTTCAATCTTCTCCTTCACGGGCTCAACGTGTGGCTGGTCTACACGTTGATTCGAACGTACGGCTCGAGCGGTTTGGCGGCGACGATGGCGGCCGCCGTTTTCGCCGTTCACCCGGCGAATCAGGAGGCCGTGTCGTACATCTACGGCCGGTCCGATCTTCAGGTGACGGCGCTGATGCTGGGCGCTCTCATTCTGCTCAAATCCGGTGGCCGGCGGATGGTCTTCGCGGCGGTCTGTCTTCTCGCCGCGGTGTGGACAAAGGAAACGGTTGTCGTGATTCCGGCGCTGTACCTCTTGTTGACGCGGGTGTTGCGTCCGGAGGGAGTGCGCGTCCGAACGGCTGCGGTTGCGCTGACCGTTCTTGCGTCGGCCGGCGCGCTGGCGGGATTTTTGTTTTTGAAAACGGACCACGCCGACAATTTCGGATACGGATTCGAAGATTCCATGCGATATCTCATGCTTCAACCGTTCCTGCTGTTTGTCGGGCTGATTCGGTTGATCGTCCCGGTTGGATTTACGATTTCCTATCAGTTCGCGTTGCCGTCCGGTGCGGCCGATTTGCGTGTGATCGGCACGTCGGCATTCTGGATTGCGGCTATCGTTTTTGCCTTTCGGCAGTGGAAGCAGGGGCGGCGAGTGCCTCTTTTTGCGCTGGGCTGGTATCTGGTGTCGATGTCGCCGACGAATTCGATCGTGCCCCGCATTGACCAGATTTCGGACCGGCACATGTACCTGTCGCTGATCGGCCCGATGTGGGCACTGGTCGAATTTCTCAAATTCACATGGGAGAGATGGGGATCGTGGGCGCGGCGAATCTGTTGGGCGATGGTGATCGTGTTTGGTGCGTTGACGTTTGCCCAGAACATGCGGTGGCAATCGGCCATATATATATGGAAGGAAGCTGTGTACAGATTTCCGAACTGGCCCGTTGCCCGCCGCGAGCTTGCGGCGGAATACGGCCGGTCGGGTCAGTCGGAGAAAGAGATGCAGATTCTGGAATCGACCACCCGGAAATGGCCCGTCGACTGGATGTCCTGGAACAATCTTGGAATCGCATACGCATCGGATGGCCGGCCGGCCGCCGCGCAAAAAGCGCTGGAGCGGGCGATCGAATTCGCGCCGAAACGTCATCGCGCGTTGCTCACGCACAACCTGGCGCTGGCGCATCAGGCGCAGGGGCAGACCGATACGGCGATCGCGCTCTATCGGGAGGCGATTGCCGCGGACCCGGACGCTTTCGCGTCGAAGCAGAATCTGGCCGTGTTGCTCTGGCGGAACGGAAAAAAGGACGAATCCGAACGGATATTGAACGAAATTCTGTCCGTCCATCCGCATTACGGCCCGGCCCGCCAGGCGCTGGCGGTGATCGGAGGGTCGGGGGTCAAATCAATTCGAAAATAAGAGTAAGTGTTCAGTTTACGTCGAAAAATTATAAGGAAGCCATGAAGCCATGAACATATCCGGTCTTTTCTTTCCTCCTGCATTCATGGATTCCTTATTAAATTTTCAACGGCCTACCCGAATAGTTACAAATAAGATTTGACGTGGGGCAAACTTTTATTCATAATGGGGGTCTGATTACGTACAACCATTCGAGGAGGCGCACGAGCATGAGGCGTTTGGGATTTGGACTGGTCGTTTTCTTTCTTACCGTTGTTGTTCTGGCAAGCGTTTCCCATGCGGAATTTACGGCATCGTGGAAAAAATCAGTTTCATTGGATGCAAAGCCTGCCGTGAGCCGCAGTCTTTCGCTGGGCACGTACAGTTTGGCGGATCGCCCGGAGCCGTCGGCCTCCAAGAGTTCCGGAGGAATTTCGGGGCTGGCCGGTCCGGAGTTGTCGCTCGGAACGTCACGGTCAAATCATCCTGCCCGAAAATCGGGACTCTTCGGATTTTCAGACTGGCGCGACCAGGTCAACAGCGCCGCCGGAGACATGGGCGAGGGTTCGTCGGGGGGAGATCAGGGCGGTCTCGATTCGAAATTCACATTTGGGTTGGGGCAAATTCTTTCCCTTGATTTTGGATGGCCCAAATACGCTCGTGACAATCAATTCATGGGATGTCGGGGCATCGGGGTGGGCTATCCCTATATCATTGGATTCTACAGCAAGAATTATTTCAATCCTCCCAAGAAGCATGCATGGAATGGATTCTGGCAGTGGGGAACGTGGTACTTAATCATTCCCTGGGTCGGATTTGGCGCGGAGTACACGTGGGACAAGGCGTACTTCGAAATCGGGACCTTTTACATTATTCCCTATCCGGGATTCGGGATTCACTTCTAGAGGAACACAGGGTTGGCGGGCCAAGGGTTCGCCGGGTTTCGGCGTTCGATCTCAAACCCCATTGATTGGATCAGGCTGATTCTCTTTCGGCCAATCGCAACTCGCTATGCAATGCGATGAATTTGAAATCCGTGTCGGTGGTCAATAGGGGCTGAACATGGGTGATCGCGATTTGGGCGATCAAAACGTCGATGACGCTTCCGAGATTAACGCCCTTCGAACGGAGTTGGCGGGATAATTTCGCGGCCGCCAGATAGCCCCTGTCATCCAGAGACAACCTCGGAAAATGCAACATCTGTCCGGACGCAAGAGCAAAGTCTTTTTCAGATCGGAATCCCTGCAGAACTTCGACAAGAATAATGTCCGTGACAAAGACAGGCAGTCCGGACGCCAGCGCAATCCGGAGATTCCCGACTTCAGGCGTATTTTGCCCGATGTAATGGTCGATCCAGACGGACGAATCGACGAGCATCAGGCGCGTGTTCGGGCTTGCCGCCGAAGCTCTCCCTCCCAATTCAACCTACCGCCTGATGCAAGAGTCCTTGCGTAGACCTCGCCTATATCCACCGCTTTTTTCAACGCCACATGAATCGCCTCGCGCTTGCTTTTCGCGCCAAGAATCTTCATCGCGCGTCGAACCAGCGGCTCATCCAAAACCACATTCGTCCTGACCTTCGACATTTTGTGCCACCTCCTTAATACACAATTGTATGCTTAAAATGTGTATAAATCAAATTGGCGGGTCGTCGGGATCGCAAAAATTCAGCGTTCGATCTCAAACCCCATCGATTCGATCATGCGGTGAGCGTCGGCGGCGGTCTGTCCGCCCGTCGTGAGGTAGCCTTCGACAAAAATCGAGTTGGCCGGATAGAAGACGCGCCACGAATCTCCGCCGAAATTGAATTCGCGGCCACCGGCGGCGCGGATGTCCTTCTTCGGATTCAGCAGTCGAAACAAACTCAACGTCCGCAGGCCGTTCTCCATGCGCGTGCGGGGCCGGTCAGACAGCGGCGTCCCGCGGATGGGATGCAGGAAATTGACCGGAATGGAGTCGATATCGAGATCACGGATCGCAAACGCCAGGTCGAGCACGTCGTCTTCGGTTTCGCCCATGCCGATGATTCCGCCGGAGCAGGTGTGCATCCCAGCTTCCTTGACCGCCTGAATCGTGTTCACGCGATCCTGATACGTGTGAGTCGTGCAGATGTTCGGATAAAAACGTTCGCTGGAGTTCAGGTTATGGTTGACCCATCCGGCGCCGGCATCCTTGAGACGTCGGGCCTTGTCCTCGTCCATGAGTCCAAGCGAACAGCAAATTTCCAATGGAAAATCGGCTTTGATTTTTTGGATGCATCCGGCCAGATAATCGATTTCCTTGTCGGTCGGCCCGCGTCCGCTGGCGACGATGCAATAGCGTTTCGCCCGCGCGCCTTCGTGCGCCTGCCGCGCGCCCTCGTAGATGGCCTCCATGGTCTTGAGCGGATACACGGAAATGTCAGCGGTTGAGACATTAGACTGCGAGCAGTAGGAACAATCTTCGGGGCAGAGGCCGGACCGGATGTTGTTCAGGACGCAAATTTTGACGCGCTTGCCCCACGCCTCCTGCCGGACACGAAACACTTCATTCAGCAGTTCGTCGATGTCATCCGGCGGTGTCTGAAGACATTCGCGCGCGGCATCACGCGTAAGCGTTTCGCCAGCCAATGCCTGATCGGCCCATTCGCGATAGATGCTCATGGACGCAATGTAGCTTTTCAAGTAAATTAATTCAAACGATGCGACAAGCGAAGAATCCCAACGAGGGCGGAGTGAACCATTGAAACGGAGCATTGTTCTGGCGCGCCAGCGGATCGGTCTTTCGTTCGGCGGCGCCGAAGGGTACGTGTCGCTGTTGGCTCGCGCGATGCGGGAGCGGGGAGCGAACGTTTGCCTCATGGCCCAGGAAGTGGACGACGGTCTTGTCCGCGATGGATTTCCGGTCGTCCGCGCCGAGTCGCGCTGGATCAACATCTGGAACGCGTATTCATTTGCACGAGCGGTCCAGGGCTATAAACGCGATCATCCGGAGACTTGCGTGGTGGCGTTTGACCGCGTTCCGGACGTGGATTTCATCCGGGCTGGAGATGGATGTCACCGGGCTTATCTGTCGGCGATGGGGCAGGAGCGCATGGCGCGCGTCTCGTTCAAACATCGGGTCTTGCTGCGGCTGGAACGCCAGGCCTACACATCGAGCCGGCTCAAATACATTTTTTCCAATTCAAAAATGGTGGCGCGCGAAATTCAGGAACTGTACGACGTGCCGGATGACAAAATCGGTGTCGTCCACACGGGATTACCTGCTGCCGCGGCGCCTTTGCCTACGAAATCGTCCGCGCGATCGGGTCTTGGCCTTGCGTCTGACTCTCGCGTGATTCTTTTTGCCGGACACAATTACGAACGCAAAGGTCTTGATGCGCTGATTCGCGCATTGGCGCAAGTGAAGGATGCCCGGTGGACTACGCTGGTGGCAGGCAAAGGAGACATTTCAAAATATCGTGATCTTGCGCGCCGGCTCGGCGTGGAGGAGTGTGTGATGTTTTTAGGCCCGCGTCCGCTGGATGATCTGTTCGCCGCCGCTGACGTGTTTGTTCTGCCGACGCGGTATGACCCGCTTGCGCGGGTGTGCGTGGAGGCGGCCCGGGCCGGATTGCCGGTGATCACGACGCGACGGAACGGATTTTCGGAATGGATCGAAGGTGATTGGGGTTACGTCATGTCGAACGAGACTTCCGTGCCGGATCTGGCCGGGATTTTGCGCCGGGCGTTTACGGCGGATCTTGAATCTATGGGCCGTCGCCTCAAGAACCGGGTTGCCGGATTGACGATAGAAAAAAACGCCGACGAAATGCTGAAACGGATCGAAGCATGAGCCGCGTGCTGATCATCAAGCCAAGTTCGCTGGGAGACATCATTCATTCTCTGCCCGTCTGTGCGGCGCTGGCGTCTCGCGGACATGAAGTTCATTTTGCGGCGCGGAAGGAATATCACGAACTTCTCCGAATGTGCCGTGCCGTGTCCCGCATTCTCGATTTCCCCCGGCATCTCTCCGGGATTGCGCCTTTTTTGTCCGACCTTCGTTCCCGGTCCTACGATTCCGTCCTCGATCTTCAGGGACTTTTCCGGTCGGGACTTGCAACGGCTCTCACCCGGACTTCCCGCCGGCTCGGTCTTCCAGACGCTCGCGAGGGGGCGTTGTTTTTTTATGACGAAGTCGCTGCGTATCCGCCCGGCATCCGGCACGCGATCGATCGATACTGGTCCGCGCTCGGTCTTCTGGATGGCGCGTCCGCGGAGATCGGTCTCTCGTCAACTATAGACTACGGACTGGACGTTCCCGCAGCCGCGTCTGCTGAAGCGCAGGCGTTGACCGGCGGCCCGGACTACATCGTTTTTTCGCCATTGGCCCGACAGGAGCGGAAAATGATCCGAGCCGATGTCTGGCCGACGTTGGCGGAAATCTTGACGAAACGCGGCACGCGCGTGGTGGTCGTGGGGAGCGGACAGTCGATGCCGGCGTTCGGACCCGGCGTCATCGATCTCGTCAATCGCACGCCGCTTGCCGTTCTGTGCGCGGTCATTCGCGGCGCCGGCATGTGCGTCTCGGTTGACAGCGCGCCGATGCATCTGGCCGCCGCGTTTGGCGTGCCGGTGGTGGCGATGTTTGGTCCGACGGATCCGGCCATGGTCGGGCCGTACACGTCGCGCCGGATGATTCTGCGAAGCGACGAGCCGCGGATGCGCGACCTGACGTGCGAGGGAATCGCGGCGGTGGTGTTATCGGAGTTCGGATCGTATAAAATAACCTGATGGTGACGCGCAGGGTGTTGCCCGGATTTGACGCATGAGTATCCTGCAACCGCACGCGATGTTTCTGATCTATCTCTTCGTGGGCGTTCAGGCCGGCCTTCTGATTTTGTTCACGGTCCTCATCGCGATCTTCCGATCCGTCCGGCAGAGCCATGAAGCGACGGCGGATCAGACGGCGGCCGAGATTCGAAGCCGCATCCTGCAGGAGTTGATGTCTCCCGCCGCCGCATCCTCGCCGGGCGCATTGCGCATTTGCGTTCATCGATCCGATCTGAATCACTGCATCGATGCCCTCCAGAGCGTTGTCGGAGTACTCGACCCCTCTCATCACGACCGGCTTCGACAACTTGTCCGGGAGACGGAGTTGAAGCGCATCCTGGAAGACCATTTACGATCCCGCACCTGGTGGAAACGTCTGACCGCCGTCCGTCTCATCCGGTTTCTGCCGATGGAAGAATTCAAAGACGACGTGCGCCGCCTTCAGGACGATCCCCAGCCATTTGTCCGGCTGGAGGCGATTCGGACGATCACGGGTTTTGCCGAGAACGAACTGGCTTACGTGATCAGGCGCTGGCCTGAAATCGGCTGGATTCTCGACCATCAACCCATTGACGAGATTCAAGCCCGTTTCGGAGGCCCCCCCATTCTCGAACTGGAGGAGTTGCTCAATCAGGAGGACAACCCGGACGCTCTTGCGCGGCTCATCGAACTTGTTCCGCGCCACGGGGGCTCCACGGAATTTCTGATCCAGATGGCGCGCCATGCCGACGTGCGCCTCCGCCTGGCCGCGCTCAAAGTCATGGCCCATGTTTTCAGCGCCGAAATCCGGCGGGAACTTGCGGTATGCCTTGAAGACAAAGAGTGGCGGGTGCGGGCGATGGCCGCTGGGACTCTGGCATCGCACGGCGATCCGGAAAGCGTCCGATCCATCGCCCCGCTGCTTCTCGACAAGAATCCGCGGGTCAAGTTGAGTGCCGCCTGCGCGTTGAAAAAGCTTGGCCCGACGGGCATCGGGGTTATTCGATACATGTCCCGCAAGATGCGCGCGCCGGAACACCGGCGGATGATGGCGCAAGTGCTGGGACTGCCGGCGAGGTAGGATGCAGATGGACGCGATCCGGCATTTCGCCGGTTACGGGCTTGAGACGGCGAAATGGGTCGTCATTTTGTTTTTCATGTCCCAAAATCTTTTTTCGGTCCTGCTTCTCGTCCTTTCCGCGTTCGGCGTGTTTCAATTCGTTCGCGCCTCGCGCCACGAAATCCTGTCCGTGTTGAGCCTGTCCGAAATTCTGCCGCCGATCAGCGTGCTGGTGCCGGCGTACAACGAATCCAAAACAATTGTCGACAGCGTTCACTCGATCCTCTCTCTGAATTATCCGCGGTTCGAAGTGGTGGTGATCAACGACGGATCAAAAGATTCCACCCTGGACATGATGAAAGAGCATTTTCAACTGTATCCGATCATTCCCCTCTACGATGAAACGATCGAGACGAAGCCGGTCCGGTCCCTCTACAGATCCAAAAAGTATTCAAACCTGCTGATGATTGACAAGGAAAACGGCGGCAAATCCGATTCGCTCAACAGCGGAATCAATCTCTCGTCCAGTCCCCTCATCTGCGCCGTGGATGCCGACACGGTGGTTGATGAGCATGCGCTTCTGCACATGGTCCGGCCGTACCTGCTCGATCCCGGTCGCGTCGCCGGCGTCGGGGGCACAATCCGGGTCGCGAACGGTTGCGTGGTCGAAGGCGGGCGGATGGCCGAGATCGGCCTGTCCAAGTCCTGGTTCGTTCGCGTTCAGGTCATCGAGTACATTCGAGCGTTTTTGTTCGGTCGGCTCGGCTGGAATTCGCTGGGCGGCCCGCTGATCATTTCCGGAGCGTTTGGATTGTTCCGCAAAGACCTCGTTGTGCGTGCCGGAGGATACCGGACCGACACGGTCGGCGAGGACATGGACCTCGCGCTCAGCCTCCACGAACTCGACGGCCCCCGCGACAGCCGATACGCCATCGTCTTTGTCCCCGACACCGTCTGCTGGACGCAGGTTCCGGAGGATTTCAAGACGCTTCGGCGTCAGCGCGAGCGCTGGCAGCGCGGCCTGTCCGAATCGCTGACGCATCACCGGCGAATGATGTTTTCACCGAAATACGGATTCACGGGCGTTGTCGGCATTCCGTTTGCATTTTTCGGAGAGATGCTGTCGCCGCTCATGGAAACGCTCGGCTACATCAGCATCGCGGTCGGATATGCGATCGGAAGAGTGGATCTCCAGTTCACGTTTCTATTTTTTCTGCTGGCGTGGGGATTCGGTATTGTCTTGAGCGATGCGGCGATTCTTCTGGAGGAAGTCTCCTATCACCGGTATTCGTTCTCCCAGATGGTGAGCCTCTTTGTGGCGACTGTTCTCGAGGGAATCGGCTATCGGCAAATCAATTTGTGGTGGCGGCTGAGCGGGTTGATCCAGTTTCTGACAGGGAAAAAAGGCTGGGGCGGGATGCAGCGACAGGTATTTTCACCCGTTGCGGGCGGACCGTCCGGGACTTGAGGCGGGCTCAAAAATTTATTCCGAAAGAGTGGACAGGATATCCTCGACTTTGGAGAGTTCTTTTTCCGCGTTTCGGATCAGGTCGTCGACGTCGCCCGCCGTCAGTTTGAGAATCGTTTTTGCGGAGTCTGACAGATGCGGCTTGGCTGTATCGCCGGGATCGCCGCAGACCATCTCTCGGGCGGCGTAATCGCCCACGTGGACCAGCGCCACCTGTACCTTATTTATTTTTGCATGTTCCGGATGGGGATAATACCGGATGCATTCCTGGAGCTGGAGAGGAAGGTTCCATTTCTCGGCGAGCATCGCGCCAGCCCGGCAATGATCGATCCCCAGAATTTCCTGTTCCGCCTTCTGCAGGAAAATCCGCCGTTTTTTCGCGGCCGCAACCGCCTGGACGAAGGGATCGTGGAGATACTGATCCAGAATCAGTTTTCCCACGCCGTGAAGGATGGCGGCGCAAAAGCATTCTTCCGGGAGGGGATAGTTGACGCGGCGCGCCACGACGTCGGCAAAGACCCCCGCGGCGATGGAGTGTTCCCAGAATCCCGGAAGATCAAACCCGTCGCCTCCCCTGGTCCCGAAAATCTGCACGACCGTCGCCGACAGCGCCAGGCTTTTGACCGCATTGAATCCGAGGATGACGATCGCCTGATTGATCGTCGAAATCTGGCGGGAGAATCCGTAGTAGGAGGAGTTGACGATTTTGAGAATGCGGATCGACATCGCCTGGTCCGTTTTGATCAAATGCGAGACCCCCGCCACGTTGCTTTTGGGATCTTCAAGCACATTCAAAATTTTATTAAGCACGACCGGAAGCGCCGGGATTTTTTCGATCCCGTCTAAAATCGTCTTGAACGTCTTCGCGGCGGCCGGATTGCTTTCGACTTCAGGCGCCATATTTTCCCGACGATACGTTCATTCAGCCGACACGTAAAGCATACGCGCAACTTTGCGTTGTGAAGGATGGGCTGGTATCGTGCCCGATGTATGAGTTTGGTTAAATTGCAGAGATGCAGTGCCGCAGTTCTCACATTCCTGATGATGGCGGGCTCGGCGCGCGGGGAAGAGTTGCTTGAGCATATCCGCGGGCAGTTCGCCCGGGGAGAATACAGGAGCGCCATCCGTGCGGCCGACCGGGCCCTGGCGTCGAATCCGGACAACGTTGACGTCATGGTGGTCTACGGATACGGCATGCTCTGGAAAAAAGACTTCGATACATCTGAAACCCTGTTCCGCCGCGTCCTGGAGATTGCTCCCGACTACGGCGATGCCGCGATCGGGATCATCAAAACTTACACTTGGAGCAACCGGATGGATGAGCTCCGGAAATTCATCGGAGCGAATGGAGTCCGGCTCAAATCGTCGCCGTACACGCGTCGCGAAATTTTGCTTGCCGAATTGCGCCTCGAGCAGGCCGACCATCCGGAGGATTACACACCCCGGGCCGTCGAAATCGCCAATGCGATTTTAAAAGAGGATCCGAAAAACAAGCCGGCTCTCGCGGTGACGATTGGCGCGTCGTCACCGTCGATTTCGAAACCGGTCCGCGAGGCCGAACGGGCTGTGGTTGAAAAACGTCTGACGGACGCGGAACAATCCTACGCCCGGGCTCTGGAGATCGATCCGAAGAATGACGACGTCCGGCTGGCCTGGGCCCGCGTCCTTTCGTGGAACGGAAAATATGACGGGGCCTTGAAGGCCGTCGAGCAGGTGGTGGCGCGCGATCCGCGCAACACGGACGCGATGAA
>JAHFCY010000003.1:12588-39086 GCA_023249255.1 Candidatus Lindowiibacteriota bacterium
TGAACATCCAGGCGCGGATTCATGCATGGTCCGACGATCTGCCCCATGCCGAGGCGATCTATCTAAACATTCTTGAAATCAATCCGGCCGACATCGATGCCCGACAGGGTCTGGTTGACGTGCTGGGGTGGCAGGGAAAGTTTGAAGAGGCGCGGGGCGTGTCGGCCCAATTGGTATCGGCGTCGCCGGACGACGAGGTGATCGCGTCGACCCACGCGCGGATTCTCGGACAGACCGGGAAACACGGGGAGGCCATCGCGTTTTTACAATCCTTTTTGGACAGGCACCCGGACGCTCCGCAGGCTCGGGCTGAACTTTCCAACGAATTCGTCGCGGACAAGCGGTTCGGTGATGCCGTCAACGAACTGCGAAAATCCATCCAGCTCGACGGGAACAACAAGGATAATTATCTGGCGCTTGGGAAACTCTATTCGTGGCAGGACAAAACGGAAGAAGCGGCGGCGCTGTATCAGTCGGTGCTGGATCACGATCCGGAAAATCTCCACGCTCTCATCGGCCTTGGCAATACCTACCGGTATGCGGGTCTCAAGGTCAAGGCGACGGAATATTACGAACGGGCGCTCGCTGTCGATCCGCGCTCGCTCGCCGCGCAGGATGCGATGCGGCTCATTCGAGAAGCCGGCGCGCCCCAGACCCGGCTCAAATATTCATTCAGCCGTTACGATGACGCCGATCCGCCGAATCGTCCCGTTCAGACAAGAACGTTCGCGGAAGAGCGCAGTGTCGACTATCGCCATTGTCTGTCTCCGGACAACACGCTCCTGTTCAAGTCCGACCGGACGAATTTGTTCGAGAAGAACAACCAGGCTGTCACCCGCACCTACAGCCTGACGCGCGAATCGCTCTCGGCGCGCTGGAACAGACAGTGGGACGCAAAGTTCTACAGCGTCTTCAGCGCCAGTCTTCACGAGTACCGTCAGGACGCGATCGCGGCGATCAGTCCCCTGCCCGGCAGGAAAAAGCGGGGAGATTATTACGGGCTTATTCAGTTGAAAGCCGGCCCGGGGCTCACGACCGTGCTTTACTCGCAGGATGACTACATCACGTCGCAGAACAGCGGGAACCTGCAAATCGGCGACATCGCGAGTTTTGACATCACCCATCAGCGCGATGTGGCACCGGGCTTGAGAATCCTGGCCGAAGCCTCCACCGACCGGTTCAGCGTTTCGAGAGCGACGCGCGAGACCCGCAAGGGCAGTTTGACTTACACGTTTCCGAAGATCGACGGGCTGGGGATCGAGGGTAGTTATAAACGTACAACTGCCTCCATCACGCGGACCCGGACAGCGCGGCTGTTCTGGGCGAAATATTATCCCGAAACAAAAATCTACATTTACGCCCATTACAAATACGAATACGAAAGCCTGTTTCACGACGCCTTTCACGAAGGCGATCTGCTCTATTCCGGCCCTTTGAAAGGCAACACGGAATACACGGCGGAAGTCCGATACACGGACTACTTCAGCGGAGATCAGTCATGGGTCGCGACGGGATATATCACCTACACCTATTGATCGGCCGGCGTTCGAAGGTTGGCGTTCAACGATTGGATATTGTCCTGCTGATCATCGTCCTCGCAGGGCTCTGGGCCGATCCAAGTCGCGCGGCCGGGCCGCTGGCGTTCGACACGGTTATCGATACGGAGATGAACGGAGGCAGAGTGTTTGTGGCGACTGCGTCGTTTATCCGTCCGGATGGAGATCGCCTGTACGATCAGCGGACGTTCACCATCCCGCCGGATATTCTCAAAACAGTTGTCGCCGCCTATCTCTGCGTGACGGGAGAGTCCGCACGGATCCAGTCGGACTCGGACATTCCGGCATCCGTGTCCGTTCCCGTCCGGTGCATCGCCCGATACCGGAAACACTCGCTGGAAACGCTGTACCACGACATTTTTCGAATTGATCCTGAGCGCGTCGGCGCGGCCGGCATCACGGTCAAAGGACTCATGTCCGATGCAGTCAATCCGTCCGGGCAATTCAAATTTTCGATGGCGTCGGCGACCGTTGTGGTTATCTACAAAAAACCGGAAAAGATTCTGCGGCGAATCCGCTTCTTCGCCGGCCTTTCCAATCCTCCTCCGGGCGACGTCTACACGTTTTCATTCCCTCGTGTCTCTGAAAAATATCAGCCCATCCGCCTGACCGTCGGCGGCGGACACGGCATCAAGGGGAACGCCACAGGCAATGTATTAAACGGCGTCACGTTGTCCGGCCGTGACGACTGGGACGGTTCTTCCGGGCCGATGTGGGATCTGGACACATACGACTTGAAAAAATGGTTGTTTGACAACATAATGAAATATCGGTTTGGGATCGATACCATCCTGAACTGGATCTATCCGGAAATACTCATATTTGAGGAGGAGTTGAAATCTTGAAACGATTCCGCGTGTGGAGTTGGGGTCTATTGATCTGTATGACCGTGATGTCGGCTTCGCTGATTTCGGTGGGTGTATTCCGCGCGGCGAATGCGTTTGCGAATTCGGAAGACAAGGAGGAGAAGAAGGAAGGAAACGAATCTGAAAAGGACGAGAAAGACGCCGACAAAGGGGAGAAGGGCGAAGATCACGGGGATAACGACGACAAAGATAACTCAGGGAAGGTTCCTCCGAGCGCGCCGGAACTTCCCGGAGTCGTGATGATCCTGTCGGCCGCCGGAGCGCTGGGCGCGGGATATCTGATCCGAAAACGCCGCAAGGCTTGAGTTCCCGCTCGCGCGCGGCCACCGCGTGTCTGCTTCATGCCGGATTGATCCTTTTTTTCCGCGATGTGTTTGTCTGGTACGGATTAAATTCCCTCAAAAATCCCTATTACAATTTTTCCCTGTTTTACATCGGTCTCTGGCTTGCGGCCCAGTTTATTCTCAAAATTGAATCCCGCTCCGCGGATCGTCCGGTTGCGGGTCTGCTCCTGACGTGTGCCGCCTGGTCGGCCTATATAATATGGAAGGGACCGTATATTTCCGCCGTCTGTTTTCTGTCGACGTCGATGCTGATCATGCGGTGGGCGTCACCGCCCGCGTGCCGGCGGATCGACGGACTTTACACAGCCGTATTCCTGACCCTGCCGTTTCCCTGCTATGTTGAAGTCTTATCGGCTCTGCAGATGTTCACCCTGCGCGAGTCGCTGGCCTTGTGCCGCGGTTTCGGTTGGACGTTTGATCATCAGGGATCCCTTGTGTTTTTGAGGGACGGGCCGGTTCGGATTGCCGCCGCATGTTCCGGATTTCAGTCCCTTGTTGTTTTCCTGGCCCTGGCCGGCATGCTCGGGTGTTTTTTACGGCTTGCGCTGCCCGGCAAATTTCTCATGCTGATCTCGGCGCTGGTCATTGCCATCGCCTTCAACATCGCCCGCGTTTTCGCGATGCTTCTTGTCGGGAACCACTGGAGCGTGGCCGCCGCGGAGGAATTCTGGCACGGGGTTTCCGCGTGGTTGTTTTACGCGGGCGCGCTGGGTAGCATGTCGGGCGTCGGGTTGTGGTTGAGGAATCGCCGCAGACTGACGATCTCTTAGAATGCGCCGGCGGTGCTGAAACGCCGGTTGAGGCGGCGAAGCGGGATGGCGGGACGCGCGGGTTTCTGGCTTGTTTTTCTCTGGTCTGTTCAAATTGCCGGTCCGGCGTCTGCAGGCCGGACGTTCACCTCCATCTGCGACGTAAATTCGTATTTTTACACCGACCACGAGTCACGTCTGACGATGTCGTCAGATCTGTTTTACCGGAACAACTTCCAGCGCATCCCGTTGCAATTCGGGTCATGGAAAGCCGCGCAGTTGGACCAAAAGACCGATCCCTATGTCAGTACGTGGCTCTATACGGACAATTCGACCGGCGCCGAGGTTTATTTCATGATGGTTCACGGCGCGATCGAAAGTGATTTTCATATTCCGGAAGTCTGCTACATTGACGACGGTTGGTCTCTGGACGAACGGAAATTCAAAATGATCGCGCATGGCGCCGACGCCATGCAAGTCAAATACGTTCGCGCAACATACGGGGCCGAGGTCCACCACATCTATTATTTTTTTCTGTGGAAAAACGCCGCCCGACAGACTGCCTCCGACGGCGCCTATATGTTTCGCGTCTCCGTTCGCGGCGCCACCGCAGGTTCGCAAACACCCGACGCAATTTTCGCAAATTTTCTGACGGCGTTGAGCGGAACGCAATTCGGGGAGACCGAATCCGCAACGGCAATTTATCCGACGCGGTTGGTCAGGGAGAGATTCAAATCCGCGGCGGTCGGATCGGTGCGTCGTATTGAGTCGATGTCACAGCTTGAATCTTTTCTTCTCGGGCAGATGGTCCCCAATCCGACCGTCCCCTCGCCGGCATCCGTGCGCCGCGGCCTGATCCTGTCATACAATCAGTCTCCTGGCGCGCCCGGATACCGTTACACCTTTTCGCGTTCCTCCATCTACGACGACGCCGTTGCGGTCGTTGCGCTGACGATGCTGGACCGCTCCCGGGAGGCGTCCCTGATCATCAACGGGATGATGCGCAGTGCCCGTCCAAACGGCGATCTCTGGTTCGAACTGAACACCCACAACACCTGGCCGGACGAAAAAGACAGCGATGGCGCGATCATCCGAACCGGCGCGAGTTCGTGGGCCGGGTACGCGGTCTGCTACCACATTCTCGCGGCGCTGTCGAAAAATCCGAATGCGCTGAACGATGACGCAATCCTCGCAGATTATCTTCATTTCGCCCGGAGGATTGCAGCCGGCGTGATGTGGCGGCAGATTCGCAATCCTGCGGATCCGCGCAACGGGCTGGTGACCGGCGGCGCCGGCTCGTACACGTTGGACACCGTGAACGGCGAGTTGCAGGAAACCTACAGGCTGGGCGAAGTCGCCTGGTGCAGTACGGAGCACAACATTGACGCCTTCTTTTTCCTCCGGGATCTTGCCTACATCACCGGGGACGACACCTTCTCGATTGCCGCGGACATGATCCGGCAGGGACTGCTCGGAAATTTGAATCCGTCTTCGGGTCAGTTCAACCGGGGATTGAGCGCAACCGGTCCGGACACCGTCATGGCGCTGGACTGCGCGTCGTGGGGCGCGATGTTTCTGGAGGCCATCGGGAAACGCGGCCCTGCGTCGTCGGCGTTGGCGTCGGCGGTCCGATACGAGAATCGTTCCGCCGGCATTTCGGGTTACCGGCCGTATTTTGATCTGCCAGTCTACGAGGACACAGCCGCGCAGTCGCGATTTTTCAGCCGGACCCCCGATCTTACGTGGAGGGATTATTCGATGGTCTGGTCCGAGGGATCGCTTGGCGTGGCGCTGGCATCCGCGCGACTCGGAAAGGAACGTGCTGCGGAGGAAATTCTGAACAACATGCTTGATCCGAAAATGAATATTGGCGGCGGAATCCGGTATGCGGACAAAGAATTGCAGTATCAGTTTTCGTCATCGCCGTCCGCCATAGGGACCGCGTGGGCGATTCTGACCGGAAAAAAACTGGAAGGCGGATTTCTGCCGGATCTGTTCTGGAGTCCTTAGAAGTCATTTCATCATGGAGTTCAGACTGCCAGCGCGGTGAGCATTTGATGGAGTTCGTTCAATCGCGAAGCGTCGTTCAGTTCGGCGTAGACGGCCTGAAGATTTCGAAGCATTCGGGCGATGATTTCCCGGTTGTCCACGCGTGGAAAAGGGTCAACGCCATCCGGCAGAGTCCCGATGAGACGTTTGGCCTGATCATCTTTTAAAAAAAGTCCGCCACCGTAACAATCGACATAGGTTGTCTGGCCGTTATCCTCGACGGCCAGCATGAATCGTCTGGGAGAGCCGATCGGCAGAAGCGGGAGAGACATTCGTCCGGCGACGAGGAGCGTCAGAAGCGAAAGCGTGATGGGGATGCCTTTACGCCGTTCGACGACCGCCGCGAGGAAGCTGTTGGCGGGATCCATGTGGTTGTCCTCATTTCCGGAAAATCCGATTTCTTCAAACAGGTAGCGACAGAGGGAGCGCGCCGATTCGATCGGACGCTCACGCAGATCCGCGCGTGTGATCGAATCGGTCAGATGTCCGGCATAGGCATCGAGTTTGAGTTTCGCCCGCGAGACCGAACGATCCGGTTCGCCCCACGTTGAAATCAAAAACGCGCCGGTCTCAAGATCAACCCGGTCAGCCGGCCACGATGCCATTTGAAGAAATTGATCCATCGCCCGCAGGCGCTGAGCGTGCAGAATCGCCGGCGGAGTTGAATTCCCAAACCGCCGCCGCCATTCACCCGAGAGATCCGCCAGCCGTTCGTCCGAAGCGCGTTTCAGTTGTTCCGCGAGGGAGAGAACGACGTCCGGATCGTCGTCCTCAAGGAGTTTCAGGATGGCCTCCGTCTGCGCATCGCGCGATTCGGATGTCATGAGCGTGATTTCGATTCGCCGAGAAGTTCCCGGCACGCCTGAACGACTTCGTCCGGTTGGATATCTTCCAGACAACGCGAGCGTTTGGTTCCAGCACAGCCATCCTTGCCGCAGGGACAGCATGACCATCCGAGGCGCTGGATGGACCGATAGGGTACCTGCCAGGGCCGCCATTCGGTCTGACCCGACGGGCCGAAGAGGACGACCACGGGCGTGCGGACGGCGCTGGCAATGTGGACCGGCGCGCTATCCACGCCGACGAAAATTTTTGCGCGCTGGATGAGTGCGGCGAGCATGAGGAGCGAAGTTTCTCCCGCCAGAGATAAGGGTTTGATTTTACAAAGATCGAGAATTCGACGGACCCTGGATATCTCGGTTTCAGACGGACCGGAGGTGACGACTGGCCGGAGATTCAGCGTGCGTTCGACCCCGTCAAGAAATGCCGCGTTGCCATCGTCTGTCCAGCACTTGAACATCCAGCGGGATGCGGGATGAAGAAGCAGAATCGGCTCGTTGTCCCCGACCCCGGCCCGTCGCAGAAGCGATTCGGCGCGCTCACGCGCCTCGTCCGGAATGGAGAGCTGAAGGGGTGGATCGGCGGACAAATCGTGAGCCGCATCCGCCAGTTCCACCAATTCGAGATTGGCCGTGACGGTGTGCGCCGTTCCCATGGCGCGCGCTTGAGTGTAAAAGGGCCATACAGGAACCCGTTTTCGAAATCGGTAGCCGATCCGCCGGGGCGCTCCGCTGATCATGCCCCAGAGCGCGCTTTGAGTGTCCCATGAAAAATCAACGACGAGATCGTACGATCTCTGACGGATCCGTCGGGCCAGCCGGAGGCGTTCGGTGTAATCGGATGGAAATTCAAACACCTCATCGACAAGCGACCAGGCGCGAAAGATGTCCGCCCCGCCGCCTTTTTGGGGAACCAGATAGGTCAGATGCGCGCCCGGATAACGTTTTTTCAGCGCCGCAAGCGCAGGCGTCGCCAGCAGGTTGTCGCCGACGTGTTTAAGTTTGATCGCGAGGATGTTCATGCCCATTTATACCAAATCAAACCCCTGCCGGTCAGATACGGGCGCACGGGCGCACGACGGAATTTTGAGTACGGACTACTTCGACTTCGCGTCCTTGGAGTCCTTCATTTCCTTCTTCTGAATCCCCTCGATTTCAAGGGTGATCTTCACGTCCTCGCCCACGGTCGCTCCGCCGGCTTCGAGCGCCTTGTTCCAGACGATGCCGTAGTCCTTGCGGTTGATGGTGGTGGTCGCCGAAAATCCGGCCCGGATATTTCCGCCCGGATCGGTGATGGTCCCGCCGGCCTCGGCATCGAGCGTCACGGATTTGGTCACGCCGTGCAGGGTCAGATCTCCGGCGATTTTGAAATGGTCCTTTTTGACATCTTTGATTTCCCGGCTGACGAACAGAACGTCCGGAAATTTTTCAACATCGAAAAAATCGGCGCTGCGAAGATGTCCGTCGCGTTTTTCGTTGTCGGTGTTGATGCCGGCCGCGTCGATTTTGGCCTCGGCTTTGGACGCTTTCAGATTTTTTGGATCATATGAAAACGATCCGGAAAATTTGCCGAACCGTCCGGTGACACTGCTGACCACCATGTGCCGGATCTTGAACGATACACTGCTGTGCGCCGGGTCGATCGCATAGTCGGCGGCCCAGGTCGCCGAAGCGACAAGCAACGCCAGAACCGTAACAAAGCAGATGAGATTTGATCGTGTCATGTGAAATCACCATCCTTTTTGAATAATTGTCCGGCTGACTACTGACCGCGCCCGGAGGGAGTCGAACCCACGACCTACGGCTTCGGAGGCCGTCGCTCTATCCAGCTGAGCTACGGGCGCAACTAAATTTCAAAATGCATAAAAAGTGAAACATATAGGGCAATGTTTGAAAAGACGGGGGGTCAGCCTTTCGCCAAAGCGGCATTTAAAGTTTTCTGGAGCGTCAATTTGATGTTCAAGAGTGCGCCGGCCGGCAGAGCCGACGATTTGTCGAGGATGACATGCGTGACCTCGAACGCCGCCGCTCCGGCATGCCGGGCCGCGGCAATCCACGCCGTCCGCTGGCGGGCGTCGGATGGATCGATCAAGCCCGTGTCCGTTTCGATCGTGAAATGGGACAGGTCACCGGCGGCTGGATCGGGGAATTCCGATTTCTGGACGGCTTTGACGCGGGCCACAGCGACATCCCCGCCGGTTGCGTTCGCGAATCGATCCGGATTCATCGGCGCCACGGCGACTTTCCCGTTCGTCTCGGTTATGTCGTAAAAATTGATCTTTCGCTTCGGATCGATGGCCGACACGAAGGATCGGATTCCCCGCAATTCGCGGTCCCGGCTCAATATGGGCACCAACCCGGCCGTCACACGGTTGAGGTCGTCGGAAACGAAAACGACCGCGTGCGCGCCGTTGACCGCTCCGGCAAATACGTCGAACTCGCCGTTTCGAAAATGATTGGCGGCGGGCGCAAAATAGCCGCTGTGGGCAAGCTCGGCGTCGAACAAATAACTTCTTGGCAGGTCGCTTTGAATCTCGCGCCGAATCAACGCGAGCAGGCCATACAGGCTGGGGTGCCGGAAACACCGCACGTCCGATCCGAGCGCGGCGTATCCGACGTGCTCGCCCGACCGCGCAGCGAGAAAAATTCCGACCGAACGTTCTGGCCGGAGCGGACGAAACGCCGACAGCATATCCATGAGACGGCCTTTGAACGCAAGAAGCTCTTTCATGCCGCCCGCGACGGAATGGAACGTCAGAAACTGGATGGGATTTGGCCGGCCCTGCCGGATGTAACCGGACAGAAGTGCGCAGATGAGCGGCTCCATCTCCGTTTCCGATGTGAAATGTTCCGCAAAGACCTCTCCCCAACTGTTCATGTAAAACACGCTGAATTGGTCAATCGCATCAGACAGATCGAGCCGGCACGTGAAAAAGGCGCGCTGGATGAACGGCTCCTCGAGATAGTGCTTGGACTTTGCAGACGAATGGGACAGAAACGGGTCAGCCATGGCGGTGATCAGTTTGGAAAGATCACTGCTGGAAATGTTGGAATCAGTGAAAAAGACGCCAAGTTTGGTGTGGTTCGGATTAAAAATTTTGCTGTTGGCAATCCAGAGGCAGAGGTCGGTGAGATGCGTCCCGGAGTACAGCAGATTGGAGAACTTGAGCTGGTGTTTATCCCGGACGGCCTCGCCGCGATACAGTTTCCATCCGTCATTCTCCCGGGCGATGTTGAGTTCCGATTCGAAAACACTCTCGCCAAACGTGAAACAAAAATTTCTGACCTTTTTCGGCTTGGGCAGATAATACGACATGAGCTTGCGCGTGATGACCGTGAGATCGTTTTCGGTCAGAAGGTTGGAGTCGCTGAATGACTCGTGGGACTTGCTGAGCTGGGAGAACGACTGGATCATGTAGACTTTCAGTTCGTGGTCGAATTTGAGGATGTCATCCATCGGCCAGAGGTGGAACGAGTCGAGCCGCCGGATGCGCGATGAGTCCCAGCCCCAGCTTTTCACGCGCTGGTCCATAAGGATGAGCTTCTGGCTGCCGGCCCGGACATTGCGGCTTAATCCTGACAGGTTCGCCTCGACTTTCATGTAGAAACAAGTCCGGAGCAGATCCAGTTCCCGCTGTTTGTCCCGCGAGAGAAAAAAGTCCTCCACGGATTTGAACATCAGGAGGTACCCGTCCGTGCAGGCGGTGTCGAGACATTCCTTCTGGAGGATGTTTTCCTTCAGCGTGTTCGAGAGAAGCACGACGTGGTTGTCCGAATCGGAAAAAAGATATTTTTCAATCAGGCACATTTTGATAAAGGATTTGAACGGGTATCGGAGGGATTTCACGAGTTGCCAGAGCGCCGCGCCGAAAAATTCGCCCTTGTTGATTTGCCCGACGTTGCCGATGTCGATGTAGTCCTTCGAAAAGGCGCCATTGCCCTCAAGACATTTTTCATGGAAGCGGTCATAGTCCTCGTCGGTCGCGCCGGGCTCGACCATCCACCAGTACGGAATCTTGCCGGCGATGAGAATGGCCGTGCGATAGTATTCGTCCTTCAGCATGAGCGCCTGAGCCGAGCCGCACGATTCGTCGTCGACCGCTCCGAAGACGTTATTTTTGACCGATTTGATGTCGGTCGGAAAGAAGTGGACTTCGAGCCGCAGGGTCTCGAGCCATTCCTCGATCGCGCGCAATTTCTGGAGAAACCGGCGGTAGGACTCGTCGTCCACGGCGTCGCGGTGAATGCCGACCCACATGTCAAAATCGGAATTGCGCGTCTGCGCGACCGACCCCACGCTTCCCATGACGCTCAAAAATTCGATGAATCCCTCCGACCGGTCGTCCTTCTGCGCGAGTTTGACCTTTTTCGAAAAATAGCGGTCGACGTAAAGGACAGCGTCCTCGTCCGGCGTGTGGAATTTGATGCCGTGCGGAGTCTCCGGGTGATCCACAAACCCGGGAAGACCCCGGAAGTTGGTGTGGAGAAGGAACGGGACAATTTTGAAAATCAGATAATAATTGTCCGGGAACACGGTATAAACATTTTGAAACCGCTGCCGGTTGAATTTATCAAAAAGGGACCGGTTCCTCGACAGATCTATCCCCTCTGCCGACGAACGGTCCCCCCCCTGCGGCGTTATCCGAGTCGCCATAACCCCATATTGTACCACGATCCGACCCGATGGACAAATTTCTCTTTTTTTTCACATCCCGTGTTCGGTTTCAGCCTCCGGCCTCGTTCAGATCATCAGAGGGCGATTAAGCCCGAGACTACGATTCAGGGAGGTGTGGTTTATGAAGAATGACGTACGAAGCCCGAGCATGGCCCGTCTTGCTCGAACGCTTGCCGTGTTGGTCGCGTTGAACGGCGTGGCCGGATTTATTCCGGACGGATCCGCTGCCGGATTCGATCTTAAGGAGATGTTGAAGATCAAACGGGTGGACGACGGCAAACCCGCCGACAAAAACGACAGGATAATTGTTTTGTTGGCGGACAATAAGTTGCCGGACCTGTCCAGACTGAAATGGGAGGACATCGAATCTCTGCCGCCGTCGCTGGCGCAGAAGGTTCTCCTCGCAAGAGCCGGATCATCCCGGGAGCGGGCGATCGAAGATTGCAAGACGGCGCTTCGGAGCGAAAGCAATCAGGCGAGATTTCTGGTGTATGCCGTCGCGTTTCGCCATCCGCCTCTCGGCAGGCAACTGGCCAAGCTGGTCGACGGATATTCGTCCGTCAAGTCAGCCGTATTTCTCTCGCCGGCCGAAAAGGCTGTCTTTTTGTCGCTCACGTCGACAGGTGGTCTTCCGGCCGGTGACAATCCGCGCGCCCGCCCGCTCGTCCTCCAGCGAAACGCGGTGCTGAACGAGCTTCGCGAAGGCAAACCGAAGGATTCGACGGTGAACGCGCTTATCAAGGAAACCGCCGATGTGGTTTCGGCGATGAATCTCGATGGCGTCTTCTCGCCCGTCGTTCCCCGGGCGTCCGTGGCGGACGTTTCGACGACGGCCAACAGCGACAACTTTTCAGCGGCGCTGGCGCTGGCCGTCAAACCCTATCTCGACTCGCCGGTTGAAGACCTGAAACTGCTCTTTCAGGGCGAACAGACCAAAACGAGGTGATGACCATGAACCGATGGATGTTGTTCCTATTGACGGCGATTGTCTTCGCGTGGCCCGGTTGCACCCGCGCATTTTCGGACGAACTGGTGCTCGAGCAGGTCAACCGCGTGCGTGCCGCGCTTGAAGCCGCCCGCGTCAACGAAGCGGACAAATTGGCGAGCATGAAACAGCGGTACGCGGAACTTGACTCGATGAAAGACCGCGGGGAAATATCCGACGAGGATTGCCAGAAACAGCGATTGCGCATCCGCGAGAGTTATCTCATCGCCCGCGTGGAATTTCTGGACAGGCTGGAAGAGGGAACTCGACAGCAGGTGAATGTCTACAAGAAACAAAAAACCGCGGTTGAGGAGCCGATCCAGAAACTTGACGAGACCCTGAAGGATCTTGAAACGGCCGGGGATCAGTCCGAAGCCGACCTCAAGAATCTGGCGCAGACACAGGAACTCATCAAGCTGGCGATGGCGCGAGGCGCCTACGTCGACACGAGTTACTTCAACACCGTCAACTCGCTCGCGCCCATCCACGCTGAAAACCTTGAGTTCATCGACCACGAACTCAAGTCCATCAAGGATCAGGTGGCCATTTGCAAGAACACGCAACAGCGGCTCCAGCTCCTCGAACGGTCCGCCGATCTGCGCCTCATGCGCGTGGAACTCCAGAACCGGATTGCCAAGTCGGCGCTGAAGGTGACGCAGATTCTCCTCGAGTTTGAAACACCCATCGCCAGAGAATTTCCGGCTTGGCTGGACCCGGGCAAACTTGAAGTCCCGATCATGGAGGATCCGGCGGCAGACGGCCAGAAGGCGTCCAACGAAACGTCTTCCGGGGCCAATCCCGCCGACATTTTGAAAAAGAGAGGCGTTGGTTACTGATGGACATCCTCAAACGCATCTGGCCCGCCCTTGTTGTCGGCGCCTTGTGGCTGATCTTCCTTGCGCTCCGGCTGGCCACGCCGGACGGAGCGGCCAAGACCGTTTCAATGACACCCCAGTTTTACGATTATCACCGTCCCGCAGTCGAGGAGAAGACGCCCGCGAAAGAACCACACCCGCTGACGAAGGAGACCCGAAGGGTTCAATCCCCTTCGACCGATCCTTTGCCACGGCCGGTTCAGGCCGAAAAATCCACGGAAGAAAAAGTGGAAGCGCCGCCCCCGCCCACGCCAGCGGAACCGGCGCCGGTGAAAGAAGCGCCTCCCGCCGTGGCGAGTAAATCCGTGTCAGCGGAAGTACCGTCGCCTGCGATCTCCACCCCGCTGAATCCCGCCCCCGTGGTTGAACAGCCTGCGGTTGCGAGCATCCCGGCGGCAGCAGTCGTGGCCTCGCCGGGCGTTGAGGTTGCGCACATTTCGGATACGCCTCCTCCCGCTCCCATCTCGCTCGATGAATTACCGCAGGCCGTCAACCGCACCATCAAGGGAGCGATGCTAACGATTGAACTTGAGCCACCCGCAGGAACGGACCGCGACGAGTTTCTCGAAAGCCTCGGCGCGCGTCGCGTCAACGAACTGCAACTGTGGGACACGCAGGTCATCCGGAAATACGAACTGTCGGGCCAGGTCTACGTGTTCAAATTGTCCGGCGGCGGCCGGGTTCTCCTGCCCCCGCTACTTCTGGCCCGCATCATTTCCGCGATTGAAGCGGAGACCAACGGAGAACTTCTCTATCGCGGCAGGATCCTTCTCGGACCGCAGGGCCGGATTACCGTCCGGGAAGCGGTTAAATTGTAGGAAAGGAGAAAATCAGATGATTCGCGGAATATTGGTAGTTGCCGTTGTCCTTGCAGTCGCCGTTTTCTGGTCGAATCTGATCTGTCCGCCCGAGGAACGCCGTGTATCGATCCCGGGCTGCGTCGCCATTTCACAGGTTGTCGACACGCCGACTGTGTCCATGCGTGAACGGCTGTCCAGACGGGAGGACCCGATCGCCGCGATCAAGACAAAAATCGCGACGACGCCGACAACGCCGAAAATCAAGACGCTGATGGATCCAAACGACCGGCCCGATATCGCCCGGTCGCGCCGCGCCGTCCAAAGGGATACGGTCGAGCCAAGTGTCGTGGCGATGGATGTTGTTCCGTATCTGGAACCGGAAACTGAACCGGCCGCCGTAGATACGCCTCCGATTTCCGAACCTGCCACGCCGCCGTTTGATCCGGCGCTGGCAGATGAGGCTCCGGATAAACTGTCGCGGATGGTCGGCCACGCGTTTCTAATCATTCACACGCCGGACACGTTTCAGATTCCGCCATCGTGGAAAGGCGCCGACGTCGCCGTCGCGGCGTTGCAGGACGCCCTGTGGTCTGAAAACGCCGGGCACGACAGGGGCTGGGCCGTCAAAGACGGGCTGGGCAGGAAATTTCTGGTTCCCAAGACGGTTCTCGCAAGGATTGTCAGCCGTCTTGAGGAAAAATACGGCGGCTCGCAGGCCCCGTTGTACCGAGTGGACGTTTTTCTTAACACCGAAGACATCGTTGATGTCCGGGTTGAATACTTCTGATCGCGTAACTACCACCTCCTCTCCACCCGAAGGGGGGGAGAGGATTGAGGTGAGGGGGCAGTTACCCGATCGCTATGAAAGTCGGTGATGGAACATGTCAAATCTGTTTGAGTTTCTGATCAAAGGCCCAAGCATCTGGTTTTTGATCATCCTGTTTGGTCTCAACATCCACTGGGCGGTTCTTCGCATGACGGGCAATTCCAAAACGGCATGGAGCCTTCTGTGGCTCGGGCCGCTGATCGCGCTGGCGTTTACCCAGTACGGCATCAGCGAAGCCGCATCGTTTGCCGGGCAGGTGGATTCTGAATCCCAGGCGGCGTTTCGCAGGGCGATCCGGCTGTCGCTAAGCCCGACAGTCCTGTCGATCAGCAACATCACATTTTTGTTCTGGCTGGACAAGTTCTTTGATCGGACCCCGCAGGCGTCGGAATCGGACTCTGGCGGAGAGGAGGAGTAAACCAAATCATGAAATCGAAATTTTTCCTCGTCCAGACGGACGTCTTTCTCTCGATCTGCGTCATCCTGATCATCAACACCATGCAGTCGGTTTCCGTTTTTTCGGCCGCGCAGGCCAGGGCCGGACATTCGCAGGAGAATTTGGGCACGCTGGAAATTCACGTGTCCGAAGACGGCAGAATCGCCGTCGTCTCCGGTGACACGTCCTGCGAACGCGCCCTTGTCATGATCCATCCCGCCGCCCCGGCCGGGACATTCGAAATGCAACTTGGCAATCTCTTGGCCAACAGCGAAGTGAAAAGCGTCGCCCGGATTATTTCGTCGCCTAACCATTCACCTCCTCTCCACCCGCAGGGGGGAGAGGATTGAGGTGAGGGGGTACGTGAACAGTCATCAATTTTTTTGATATTTGTTGTTCGGTTTTCCCCCCTGCCTGCGTTCTATAGAGTGGAGGCAAGTTGAGCCTCAAAAAACAAGCAGGAGGTAGTGAGATGAAAAAGACAGTGATGGTGATCGGAATTCTGGGAGGGTTGATGATGGGTGTGACGGGAGCAAACGCCGATGTTCATGTCCGCGGCAATTTCCGCTCGAACGGAACGTACGTCGAGCCGCACTTTCGAAGCAATCCGGACGGCAACCTGAACAACAATTGGAGCACCAGCGGCAACTACAATCCTCACACGGGCAGTCTCGGTACGCGCAATCCCTACGGTTCGTCTGATATGCTGTCCCGGCCTGGGAATTCGGATAATCTGCTCGGCCAATCGTGGGGTTCTTCGAGGCTGTACTAATGTTTGAAACACGAGAGGGGATTCGGAAAATGGAAAATATCCAACCGGTTCTAATCCGGCAGGATCAGGGGGCCCGGATGAACATGGAGGACCGATACAGCATCCTCGATAAATCCGGGATGGGAACGTTCGTCGGAGTCTACGATGGCCATGGCGGGTCCGACGTGGCCGATATTCTCGTTCACACGATTTCCGAGGAATTCTTCAGCGCCTTGTCCGCCGCCGGTGATCAGGAAGCCGCCATGAAAATGGCCTACGGGGCGGCCGACCGAAAAACGTCGGACTACGATTGCGGCGCGACCGCGGCCAACGCCTTTATCAACTGCCAAAAGATGGTCTACGCCAATGCCGGCGACTGCGCGATATTCGTGTCCGGTTTGAAAACCAAGCGGCTCACCCCTTACCACCGCGTCAACAATCCGGCCGAACGAGCGCGGATTTCAAGCGCCGGGGGATTGCTGATGGATCCTTATTACGTCCACAAGGGAAAAGGCTTGATGCCCACGCGCGGGTTTGGGGACAAGACCATGCGGGAAGTCGGCCTGCATTCGACGCCGGACGTCGGCTGTTACATATTTTCTCCGGGCGATCGATGCGTCATTCTGACCACCGACGGCATTTCGGACGTGGTCGACATCCCGCTGATCGATCAGATCATGAATAACCGGCCCGACCTGCAGGCGGCCGCGCAGATGCTCGTTCAGGAGGCGATCGCACGGGGCGGCGATGACAATATGACCGTCCTCATCGCACCGGTCCGGGGCTACAAGTCTTGCGTAGTGTGAAATCTGACGGAATGTTAGGGTGGCAATAAATGTCCAGCAACAATGTTGTTGTCCGGCCTGGTTCTGGCGGGCGCAAACGACCGAAAGAAGGAATCGGACCGTGACGACGGCTATCTGACAGCGGAAGAAGTCACCACGATTAATCTGACGGGCACGCGTTTGGTGGTCCTCTCGGCCTGCGACGCCGGATTGGGAAAGCTCGAGCGCGGGGAAGGCATCATGGGCCTGCGCCGCGCGTTTCTTCTCGCGGGCGCGCAGAATCTGGTCATGAGTTTATGGAAAGTCCCGGACCGGGAGACCCGCGAAATCATGGATTATTTTTACGACGACTGGATCAAGACACAGGACGCCGGAGCCGCGATGCAGACGGCGAGTTTAAGAATGCTGGAATCGAGACGAAAGAAAGGCCTGTCGGAAAACCCCATCTATTGGGCGTCTTTTATTTGCGTCGGTAGACCGTAGGTTTTTTTCCTCTAAAAAACCAAGAATCGGTCGCTGGGAAAATGCAGAGAGGACGAAGGATGGGGTTTGGAACCACGTGGCGGCAGGATCGGGTTTCAATATTTATAAACCTTGAAAACCTTCCGATCCTGCGGTAGGTTTAGACAAGCGGTGTTGCAGTGGCTGTGGAAAGGAGATTTGGGCGCATGGAAATATTTCCCGGGATTGATCAGAATCCGGATATTCGGTTCGGCAAGCCGTGTCTGAAAGGCACACGGATAGATGTTGCGACCATCATCGGCGTGATGGCAGTCGGTGAATCCGAGCAGACGATCTGTCAAAGCTATAAAGTCACTCCGGCCCAGATTAAGGATGCCCTGCAGTACGCCGCTCATATCTCGGAGTATGTGCCTCCCGCCCGCCGGAGCGTTGCCTAGGCCTCAAAAGATTCTCCTGGACGAGAATTTCCCCCTGGATTTGCATCAGCAATTAAAATCGTTGGGCCACGATGTCGACCATATTATCCCCCTTCGGATCCGGGGAATACCCGATCAAGAAATTGTGCGGCGAATGCGGGAGTCGCCCTGTATTTTTCTGACGCAAGACGACGATTTTTTCGACCAGCCGAAGATGGGCGACTCCGTCGTTTTGCTCTCTCGCGTTCCGCAGAGGTTGCCGATATCAGAACGTACCCGAATCTGGGTCAAAGCAATCCAGACATTTTTTGAGAACTTCAAAGATTCCAAACCCCGTCTGTATGAAATCGGTCCCACCGGAGAAATCATTCCGTGGAAAACGATCGATGCCCGACTTGACTGAACTGCAGAAAACTCGATACGTTCCCGCGGCGATTCGGATAGCGAGTTTTTAAAAATACAGAGGTCCCTGTTGACACCCTCCCTTATTTGTAATAAACTTTAATACACTTGAATCAAAGGAGGAGATGCCATGCGCAACGTGACGTCGGTGAGCCTTCCGCCGGATCTGGTGAAGGCGGTCGGGCGATTTGGCAGGCAAAAAGGGGTGAGCGTGTCCGAGATCGCCCGGGATGCTCTGCGGGATTATCTGTATTGGCAGGAACTCGAAGAAGCCCGGCGCCATTTTACGGCGCATGTCCAAAAACGGGGAATCGCCTCTGAATTGGATTTGGTCCGGACACTCGATAAGTGAAAATCGTCTTTGACACGAGCGTTCTGATTGCCGCCTTTTACAAGCCTCTCCATGCGCCCTGTTTTTCAAAAGACGTGTTCGACTACGTCGTCCACTATGAAGAGGGCATCGTGTCGGCGGACATTTTGAAAGAATTCCGGGACAAATGCGTCAAGAAACTGGGATTCCCGCTTCAAAGAACCCTGCGGCTTGAATCGATCGTCAAGCGGAAGCTTCATCTGGTCCGGCCCGGCCGACTGCATGTCAAACTGCCCAATGTGCTCAAACTACGGGACCCATCCGACAGACATATTGTCGACCTGGCCTTGGCCGTCAAGGCCGATTTGATTTTGACGTGGGATCAGGACCTTCTGTCCTTAAAGCAAGTCCGCCACATCCGAATTTTCAGCCCTTCCAACTTCTGGAATTCTCTCCAACAGATGTAGTGCTTGCCTGGGAGCCGGCTTTCCCGATGGACAAATTTGGCGGATATTTACAACCCGCCGCGTGAAACTTAAGGTACGTCTATGAAACCTGCGGTGGATTACCGGTCGAAGGTTCGGCGGCCGGCATGGGTTGAAATTCGTCTGGATCGGCTGGTTCGAAATGTGCGGCGGTTTCAAGCGATCATCGGGGAATCGGATCTGGCGGCGGTGGTGAAAGCCGATGCGTATGATGGAAAGTGCGCCGGAGATTTACAAATTTACAAACCGGGCCATTAATAAATATTCTTCTGCGGGATGCCGGGCGGCAGTATGACCTTTGTAAATTTGTAAATATCCGGGCCCGTGTTGCCATCCTCGTGCTTGCCACGTGGAATCCGGATTCCGGAGAATAAGCCCGCCTACAACAGTTCGTTTATGAAGATTTTGACCACGGTTCGCCATGATTGATCTTTTTCTATCGGCGGGTGATGCCTGCCGTTCCGACGGTCACAAGCGTGTTTGGGAAATTCTCCGGGCGAAGATGGGAGATCGCGTCCAAAACGAGTTGGGTTTCCTCCGGTCCGGTGCGGTTGCCGTGACGGATAAACAGAATCCCCGGAGTTCCGTTCAGAGGAAAACGAATGGGATTGGTGAAGTGGCGGTCGCGGGTCACCAGAACGCGGTTTTCGGTGACTATTCGGCGAAAGACCTCCGGGTCGCCTTTCCCATGCAACCCGGCCTCGGACGCGGTCAACACGTCATGCCCCGCGCGGCGCAGGGCAGGCGTCACATCAGCGCTGACGTTTTCGTCGATCAGGAATTTCAATCAGGAAGAATTTTTTCCGATGCGAGAAACGCGCCGTATTCAAGACAGGCCAGAACGTCCTCGCGCGTGATCGACGGAAACTGCCGGAGAACCTCATCGATCTCCTCACCCGCTGCCAGGTGCCCAAGCACCACGCCGACGCCAATCCGCGTGCCCTTCACGCACGCCTCACCCCCGCAGATGTTCGGATCGCTCACAATCCTCTCGGCCACTTTCATGACCTATTTTTACCACTCCCGCTATGAGGGGTCAAGAAACCTCGTCGGGGATACAAGGAAGGAACGTAATAACCCAGTCAAGACGCCGAATCGGCCCCAAGCGCCCTGTGGCCTTGGGTTTTTTTATTTCGTCTGTTCTGCCGCGCGCGCAGTGAATTCCGGGGATGGGATTCGAATTCCGAATTTTGCCTTGATCGTTCGGGTCGCGCGGCCAATTTCGGCGGCGATCCGGTCAGCCGTCAATCCCTTCCATTTTCTGGCCATGCGGTGTCGAATCCGATGAATCTCGCGCATGGACTCGGGTTCTTTTCTCATTCCAGTATCTCCTCCGGCTGGCAAATTTCGATTTCATGAATCGCGGCTCTGATGCGGTCCGCCTCCGGTTCCGGCACGTAGATTTTGATCAAAGCGCTGGTATCCAGATAAAGAGGCATCAGTATTTTTCCTCACGGCGATTGTCGATCACAGCCTGGGACAGGTTCAAGTTCCGCCCGTCAAATTGCCGGCCGAACCGACGGATATCTTCCAGCCACTGTTCCAAGTCCTAGCGGTCCGGTCCCGCCATCGCAACCTTCCCGTCCGGCACGTTCACCACCACTTCAACCGGTCCGGGTGGGACGCCCGGGGGAAGAACGATCTCGATTTTTCGGTCGGCGGACACATTCGCGCTGAAATGCAATGCTGCCACGACATTTTTATACCACAGCCATGACTGAACGACAATTTTCGGCTTCCCGCGGCTGGCCGTCCATGATTCGGTTTAACCGACTCGGCTCCATCGCGGGGTTTTTGTTGCTCGCGAGTTTTATAATCTCTCTCGCCCCGATCAGTTTTGCGAAGAATTATTTGTCCATTAATCAGTCGCTGGGAAAATGCAGAGATGACGAAGGATGGGGGTTGGAACTTCGAGGCGAGGGAGAGTACTTCGCGCCGTGTTTCCCAGTTCAGGCAGCAGCCAGTTTGACCGACTTGGGCAGGGTGGCGACAGGGAGGCGTTTTCGGGCGTGCAGGATTTCGATGCCGACGATCTTCTCGTCCTCCGTCACGTGCAGGATGATGCCTTCCTGCAGTTCGATAGCCCCCTTCGGGCGTTTCTGTGACAGCCGCATGAAAACGGCGTCCACTTCCTTGTCGTACGTGACCTTCATCCTTTGTGCCTCCATTTCCGCCGGATCAGTGGATACGCTGAAACAACCACGTTGTCGGCGTCATTCGCGACGACTTTCAACGGAACATCGTCGAACCGTCCCGCGAACTTCTTCAAGTATACCGTGTAGACGTCTTCGGAATCAACCTTGTCGGGACGTTCGATGGCCGCGTCCACCTCGGCCCGCTCAATTTTGTACAGCCGCAGGTTGTTTTTCGCATGGCGGCTCAGACGATGCTCACTCACAGCACGACCCTACCAGAAACCCGCCGTAGTCGGCAATTGATCCTCCCAAGATTGCCATGGCGCCGATTTTTGGGATTTACAACCCGCCGCGTGAAACATAAGGTACGCCTATGAAGCCTACGGTGGATTATCGTTCGAAAGTTCGGCGGCCGGCATGGGTTGAAATTCGTCTGGACCGGGTTGTGCGCAACGTCCGGCGGTTCCAGGCGATCATTGGAAAGTCGGCGCTGGCGGCGGTGGTGAAAGCGGATGCGTATGGACACGGCATCGAGGAGGTCGCGGTTGCGCTTCATCGGGCTGATGTGCGGTGGTTTTGCGTGTCGACGGCGGAAGAGGCCCACCGGGTTCGAGACGTCCTTGCGCGCGCCCGGATCATGCTGATGGGACCGGTCGATTTGCGCGACGTTCCGGATCTGGCTCGCCGCCGCGTCGTCTTTACACTGTTTACGATCGACTTCGCCGACGACCTTGATCGTCTGGCCCGCCGTCTCGGGCATCGCGTCGATGTCCATCTTAAAATTGATACGGGCATGAATCGGCTCGGCGTTTTGTGGCCGCAGGCGAAGGATTTTGTCCTGCGGCTCGGGCTGTTTCGTGGTGTACACGTCGAGGGAATTTACTCGCACCTTGCGACGGCACTCGAGGATCGCACGTTCATGAATCTCCAGAGACGTCGGTTCGAATTGTGCCTGCGCGAAATTCATCGCATTGGTCTGGTACCCCGGATTCGACACCTTGCCAACACAGGCGGCGTTCTGGCGTCGAAGGCGTTTCACTACGATCTGGCGCGCGTGGGATTGGGGCTCTATGGCGTCGCTCCGTCTCCCGGCCGGATCGCGGTTGGTCTTGAGGAGGCGATGATTGTGAAGGCGCGATTGATTTCCGTGAAGTGGGTGGAGGCGGGCGAAGGCGTCGGATATGGCTTGGGCGGCCGGGTTCGCAAACTCACGCCCGTTGGTGTGGTCCAAGTCGGCTATGCGGACGGCCTCGAATGGCGGCTGGGACTTGCGGCCCGCGATGCGCGCCGAAACGCATACGCGTATTATCGGGGGCGGAGACTGCCGTTGATCGGACGGATCTGCATGGACCAATGTTTTCTCGATCTGACAGCCGTCGCGGACGAAATCGAAATTGGCGATCCGATTCTCATTCAGGGGAACGATCCGACTCACGGATCGATTGGCATGTGGGAAACGGCGGAAAAAATCGGGACGATTCCGTATGAAGTCATGACTGGATTCGGGAAAAGGTTGCCGAGGAAATATGTCCGGGCGTAGAAACCTTGTGCCACAGACAGACATCCACAGACGTTCACAGACACAGACAGTTTTCATAAGGGCGGGTGGGGGTCTGTGCGTGAAGGTGAGTGTCTGTCAGTGGCCAAGGTTTATCCTTGTGGAAATCATGTGTTCAATATGATGAACGAACAAACCGTGGTGAATGCCGCGCGGAAAATGTTTGGCGGCCGTGCCGGTGGGCGTGTCCGGGTCGGGATTGGCGATGACGCGGCTGTTGTCCGCATTGGGCGGACGGACGTGGTTCTCACGATCGATTCGGTTGTGGAGGGCGTCGATTTTGATTTTCGGTACTTCACGTGGACGGATGTGGGATTCAAGGCGGTGTCGGCGGCCGTGTCGGATTTGTACGCGTGCGGTGCGCGGCCCTGTGCGATCCTCGTTTCTGTCGGATTACCGGCGGGGACCCGCGCGTCGGATACGCGGGCGTTGATGAGCGGGTTACGGGATGCGGCGCGCGTCTACGGCGCGAAGATCGTCGGTGGAGACACCAGCGCGTCGCCGCGATTGTTTGTCGACGTCTGCGCCGTTGGCGAGATCGCGGGGTCGTTCAAAAGCCGCTCCGGCGCAAAACTTGGCGACTGGATTTTTTTGTCCGGCCCGGTCGGAGCTTCCCGCGCGGCGCTTGGGTTGTTTCAAAAAAAATTGCGTGTATCGCCCGCGCTTAGAGGCGCGCATTGCCGGCCGATCGCCGCCGCCAGCGATGGGATCCGGCTTGCGCGTGAGCCCCGAGTCACGGCGATGATGGACGTGTCGGATGGACTCCTGATTGATCTTGCCCGGATGTGTGCCGCCAGCCGTGTGTCGGCCGGAATTTTTCCGTCGCGAGTGCCGGTTTTGCAGGCGACCCGGGATGCCTTCCGCAGACTTCGACGCGATCCGGTGCAGGAGGCCATGGTCGGCGGCGAAGATTACGTCCTGCTGTTTTGCGTCCGGCCCCCCGTCCCGGATGGGCTGGCCGGGCGGTATTCATGTATTGGCCAGATTCTACCCCGCCGCAGGGGGGTTCAGACCCCCCTATATAATATGGAGAGGCGGTCGGGAATTCGGCATCCCGCCGGGATTATGGTAAAAGGATTTTTACACCGATTCTGATGGGGAAGGCGGATCCAGCCGGAGAATTTTTCGCCTTGATCGGGCCGCTTGGCGCGGGCAAAACGACTTACGTCAGACAGTGGGTGCGGGAGCGATCGCCGAAAAAGGCGAGGCAGGTTGTGAGTCCGACGTTTATTTTGCACGCAATGTATGAACTGCCGAAGGGGGTTGTGCATCATTTGGACTGGTATCGGTTGAAGTCGGAAGACGAAGTTCTCTCGTTGGGATGGGACGATATTTTGAGGGAGCCGCACGTCGCGATTTTTGTGGAATGGGCGGACAAATTTCCGTCGCTTCTGCCGCGCCGCCGGACGGTGATGCGTTTCCGCCACGGCCGCCGGCCCGACGAGCGCGTGATCACGGTACGAAAAGTGGGGTTGCGATGAAACGCTCGGAAGATTTGTTTCTGCTGGTTGATTCGTCCGACAGAATTGGACTCATCGGTCTTTATCGGGCCGGGCAAACTCTATGGGAATCGCGGACGCAGACGGGCCGGCCGTCGCTGAAATGGATCGGCGATTCGATCATGGAGGCCCAGGGCGTGTCGGGCGTCAATCTGAATCAACTTGCGTTTCTGGCCTGCGGCGTGGGTCCGGGCGGATTTACGTCAGCGCGGCTGGGGCTGTCGGTGATCAAGGCAATGAGTCAGGCCCAGGGGTTGCCGCTCGTGAGCCTGAACCGTCTCGAATCAGCGGCGTTCGGAGAATCGATTCTCTATCCGCGCTCGGGTGAAACGATCTACAGCGTTCGGATGCCGGCCGCAAGGGACCTTGATTATTTCGCAGTGTATCGAATCCGTGAGGGGCATCTTCCGGAGTGTGTCCGCGAACCCGCGGCCCTGCCGCCGGCAAAAATCGCGCGGTTGCGTATTCCAAAATCAGCCGTGCCGCTGACGCTCTCGCCGGAATCATATTACGCCGGCCAGCCGCGCCTGGCCTGGACGAAATGGAAATCGGGCGCGACCGTCCCGTTTATCGAGCTTTCCCCGCTGTACCTTCGCGGCGCCACGCTTGGACCGGTGACATCGAAAGTGAAAATTGTCCGGAAAAAAATCATGCGGTAAAATATCGGCCATGAAAATCCTGCATGTCCTGATCCCCGATTATTATTTGACGGTGGAACGCGCCCGCCGGCGTCTTGCCCCGGAGATCGACATGGTGATTCATTTTCCGGAGACACCGGGATTTGTCGTGACGCAGTCGTCGGGGGCCGAGGCGCGGGGCGTGAAACCGGCCATGATGTTGGAGAAAGCGCAGGCGCTGGTTCCGGAAGGAACGTTTCTCGAAGCCGATTTTCAAACGTACAGCCGGGTATCCGAACAGCTCAATGCCGACATCCGGGACTTGTATCCGTTCACGGAACAGATCGACGCAGCCGAATGGTTTTGCGATTTGACCGACGAGCAGGGCACGGATTTCCGTCCGGCGCTGGAGAACATCCTCCGCGCGAAATTCCCGTTCGACGTCCGCCTTGGCGTTTCCCGGAACAAGTTTCTGGCCAAGTTGGGCAACGACACAGGCCGGGCCTGCGACGGCGCCGAAGTCCGGCATATTCTCGCCGAGACACCGATCGACCGCTTCTGGGGAATTCCGCAGAAATGGATCAAGGAATTCAGGCAGATGGGAATCGCGACGATTGGCGAAGTCGGCGGGCTGGACCCGGCGGTCCTCGAAAAAAAATATCCGAACGCCGGCCTTCGGCTGGTGCGGCTGGGGCAGGGCGAAGACGATCACGAGGTGCATCCGTTTGCCAAGCCGACGAGACTGTCGCGCGCCGGCCGGATCAAGCTGACCGCGGACGAGGCGGCAATCCGCGCGTTCATTCAATGCATGGCGGAGGAGTTGTCGGAACAATTGCAAAAGGGCGGGCATGCAGCGTTCACGATATTTTTGGACGTGACCGGCGCCGGACAGAAAGTGTCGCACCGGTACCGGTTTGTCGTTCCGACCGTCCGGTCGTCGTCTCTGCTGGTCGGCGCGGACGCGATGCTGAAAAAGATCCGCTCGATGCTTCCGGACAACGTCGCGCTCGATCTGAATCTGTCCGTCTGCGAAATCGTTCCCGACCGCGAATCCTACCAGTTTCATGGCTCGCCCCGCGCCGACTTTGAAGTGATGCGGGATTTTTAAAGAGCGCCCGGGAACACGGACAACCGCATGCCTCCGTTTCAAATTCACTCCGAGTTTCAGCCCGCGGGCGACCAGCCGCAGGCCATCGACGCTCTGGTGCGGGGCATCGAATCGGGCATGCGGTTTCAGACGCTGGTCGGCGTCACCGGATCCGGCAAAACGTTCACGCTGGCCAACGCGATCGCCCGGCTCAACCGGCCCGTGCTTGTCATTTCGCACAACAAGACCCTGACCGCCCAGCTTTTTTCGGAATTCGCGCATTTTTTTCCCGGCAATGAGGTCCACTATTTCGTCAGTTTTTACGATTATTATCAGCCGGAAAGTTACATCCCGCATTCCGACACGTATATCGAGAAGGACTCCGAGATCAATGATCGGATCGACCGCCTGCGCCTTGCGGCAACCGCCGCCGTCCTGTCGCGGCGCGACTCGATCGTCGTCTCGTCGGTATCATGCATTTACGGCATCGGCTCGCCGTCCGATTTTCTCGAGATGGTGCAGATGGTCCGTGTCGGTGAGAGTTATCCGCAGAAAAAACTTCTACGGCGTCTCGTGCAGATGCAGTACCAGAATGGCCAGGTCGATTTCCGCCGGGGATCGTTTCGCCTCCGAGGCGACGTGCTTGAAATTTATCTCGCGCACGCCACCTGCGCCTACCGGCTTGAATTTTTCGGCGACACGCTGGAGCGGATCGTCGAAGTCGAGCCGGTCACGGGCCGCGCCTCAAAAACGCTGGACTTCGCCGCCATCTATCCAGCCAAACATTACGTGACGACGGAGGAGAGGCGAAAGACCGCGATGGGGGGGATCGAGGCGGAACTGCGAACCCGTCTGGCCGAACTGGAGACGGAGGGCCAGGGTCTTTACGCCGAGCGGCTGAAATCGCGAACGCTGTACGATCTGGAAATGCTGACCGAAATCGGATACTGCAAAGGCATCGAAAATTATTCACGTCACCTGTCAGGCCGCG
>JAHFCY010000074.1 GCA_023249255.1 Candidatus Lindowiibacteriota bacterium
CGCTGGGTCTGCGCGCCTTTCGACGAAAGTTTCTTCCAGCGGTCCGTCGAAATGATCTGATTGTAAATTTTGTAGGCCATCTTGGCGTTGGCGATCGCGGTTTTGCCCTGCAAGGCCGAAAGCCTGTCGCGGTCCGTGTCTGATTTCAACATCGGCAGGCGCAGCGCGATCCGTTTGTCGACTTCGGTGTCGATCCGGCTGATGAAAAAACTCGCGACCGACGCGATCCGCTTGATGTCCTTGCCGGACGCCGCGCACTTTTCGAGGCCGGAGAGGTAAGCCAGGGCAACTTTCTCGTACATGTCGACGGCGAAGAGCAGGGTGACGTTGACGTTGATGCCTTCCGAGATCAGATGCTCAAACGCCGGAATGCCGGCGGGCGTCGCGGGGACTTTGATCATCACGTTGTCCCGGCTGACTTCCTTCCAGAGCCGCTTGGCTTCCTTGATTGTTCCTTCGGTGTCGTTCGCCAGGTACGGCGAGACTTCGAGACTGACGTATCCGTCCCGGGCTTTCGTGCGGTCGTAGACGGGCCGCAGAAGGTCGGTTGCTTTCTGGATGTCCTCCACCGCGATCGTTTCGTAAATTTCGTCGACGCCTTTTTCTTTTTTGACCAGAGATTTGATCGCGGTATCGTAGTCGGTGCTGCCGGAGATGGCGTTTTTGAAAATCGTGGGATTTGAGGTGATGCCGAGGAGTCCGTCGTGGTCGATCATGTCCTGCAATTCGCCGGACGAAATGAGTCCGCGGCGGATGTTGTCATACCAGATGCTCTGCCCAAATTTTTGTATTTCAACAAGCGGATTCGCCTGCATCTGTGTGGCCACCGGCCCACCACCTCTTTCTCTATTTTTGATTTTGATGCTGAACGGGGCGTAGCCTACCTTGTGCCGATTCGAATTGCCACATTTTTTTTGATATGATGCCGGATGGATATGGATCTTACGGACATGTGGCAGATCGCCATCAAGTCAACAAAAATACGGCGCAAGCGTCTGGCAAGTCTTGAGACGTTCGAGGAGACCCGCCTGCCCTATATCCTCGTGAGCGATCATCCGCGAAGCGCCGATCAGTCGAATGTGCGGCAGGGACAGGTGGAGCTTGGAAAACCGAGACTCATTCTGCCCGATGCCCACCCGCAGTTCGAAGGGTTCGATTTCGACCAGCTTCAGGCCGACGAAAACAGCATCCAGACCCTCATGTACGTCCGGGGCGTCCGCCTGCCGAGCCTCAAATTCAAAAATGTGCAGAACCACCAATTGTATGACGGGACGACAGAGGACGCCCTCCGCCAGTACGGGCGGGATCTGGCTCGGGCCGAAAACGTCGAGACAGGCCTCATTCAGGGCCGGGAAGATGTCTGGCCGTTCGCCCTGCTGTTCTACGTCTCCATGCTCATCGTAAAAAATCTGCCGAAAGACATCGAGCGCATGTTAGAGGAATTCCGGGAACGCCCGCCAGACAGTCGATAAAGACAAAAATTTGACTACCGGGATGACGAATCGAATCGCTTCTCCATATTATATATAGGGGGTTCTGAAAGCTCAATTTCGGGGCGTGTCACCCTGCGGCGCATTCATCACCGCCGGATCCCTCCGTCGTAAACGGCGCTTCGTCACTGCCCCAGTCGTGATAAAACGCCGGGGCCTCTTTGAAGTTGGGCGTTTCCTGGAATTCGGGCAGACAGACATCCAGAACGTGCCGACCCACCATGATCAGGCGCTCAATGTTTGCTTCGCGAGGCAGGATCGACGCGAGTTTGTCCAAAAACGTGTCGACAAACACGGCCAGCCACCGGGCCGGTACGATGCCACGGACTTCAGCCATTTCCGAATCGACACCGCTGACTCTGCCTCCCCAGAGGACCTGATATGCGGGGAAATCCCTATCGGCGCTCGATCTTGCCACGCCGCTGAATCCCAAAATCGCCGCAGTCGGCCGCACGCAATTATTGTAGCAACCGCCGACACGGATCGTCAGATGCTGAAGCGCAGGATGCTCCCAGTAGGCCCGGCCGGACAATTTCAAAATCTCGTCCGCCGCGTCTTTGGCGCGGATGACGCCGACCTGACACGTGCCGGCGCCGGGGCAGACCGCGAGGGATCCGAGCGGGACGGGCAGGGGCCGCGTCATGTGCAGACGCATGACCGTATCGTACAGTTGAGGCACACTGTGTCCCGGCACGTCCGAAACAATGAGGTTCTGATCCGTCGTAATCCGGAGATCGTTCAATCCCTGATTCCACAGACTCTCCGCCAATATTCCGGCGTCGGCGGCCGGCATGTCGCCCAGAACGGACGGGATACCGACGGCGTAATACCCGCCATCCTTTTGTGCGGCGACCGATGTTTTTTTCCAGGCGATGAAACTCAAGTCCAGCGACGACGGGATCGGCGACGGATCGTTTGGCGGGACTCGGCCCTCCTCGAGCGGAAAAATCGGCCACGGCATCCATTCGCGGAGTTTTTCCTTCTCGAAAAAATAGAGCCGCCGGAATGCGTCTTCGCCCATGTCGTGGATGAGAAATCTTAAACGCGCGTAATGTTTTTCTCCGAACTGTCCCCGATCCATCCAGATTTTTCGGATCGCCGCCACGACCAGATACATCTCGTCCGGCGGGACAAACGATTCGATCTCCACCGCCTTGGAGCAGTGCGAGCCCAATCCTCCGCCGGACATCACTTGAAATCCGATCTGGTCCGCCAACGGGTTGTCCGTCACACGGCGAGCCATAAACCCGATGTCCGCAAACGCCGATTCGGCGCAATCGCCCGGACAGGCCGAAACGGAAATTTTGAGGCCGCGCGGCAGGCGAAACGATTCGGGGTCGGTCAGAAGTTTTTGCGACAGGCGGCGGGCGAATGGCGCGACGTCAAAGACGGCCGCGCCGAAGAGGTCACAGGCCGGACAGGAAATGATGTTTCGGATGGAATTGCCAGCGCACCCTTTGGAGATCAGCCCGAACGGCAGGAGGCGGCGGACGACGGGAACCAACTGATCGATGCTCAGATTGTGTATCTGGACTTCCTGACGGGTCGTCAGATGAATCGCGCCGTCGCCGTAGACATCGGCCGCACCGGCAATCGCCATGACCTGGCGCGCGGTGATCCGCCCTGCCGGAATTCGAAATCGCATGAGGTATCTTCCGCGGACACGCTGTTCGTAAATGCCCATCGCGATGCGCTCGGCCCGGAACGCCTCCGCGGAACGATGTCCCGATTCAAACTCGCGCACATGATCTTCAAATTGCAGACGTTCGACGGCTGATAACACTGCGGTCATGGACAGCCCCCCTTCGGGAGATTTGAAAGGCAGTATGGGTGGGGAGACTGCGAATTTCGTACCCGGCGACTGCCATATCTTAAAAAAAATGTAACTGTTTGTCATTCCTGTGGATTTTTTCCGCGGAAAAATCGGAGTTGATCCTTAGATCCGCAAAAACCGTCGTAAAACAGGACGATTTTCGTCGCGTTCAGTCGGTCCTCATTATTCCAGATTCCCGTGTTCCCCGCCCGAGGGTGCGGCGCGGCCACCGTCTAAAACGGACGCGTCACCGTAAGATACACCGTATGAACGCCGCCGTATGGTTTCGGCAACGTGTTCATGGTTAACAGACCGAGATAACTTCCGGTACTGCTTTCCGTGACTTCCTGGACGCCGTCGTATTGAAAATCACTGATTCGCCAGTTGTCGTATCGGTAGCCGAGCGTCACCACGCCTGGTTTGTTCCGCATCCGGTAGTTGAGATGGGCATCCACGTTCCTCATACGGCTTTCGTCGACCTGCTGAAAATCGTTGGGCGGACGCGAAGCGCCGGTGCTGTCATAATCGGCCAGTCCGTCCATGCTCGAGATCGATCCGCTGATCACGACGTCGAGAATATTTTCGACAATCGTCGACGAGACCGTCATGCCAAGCGTCCGCCATCTGTCCCTGCGTCCGAGTGTCCAGTCGGCGGTGTGGATGTACGTGTCGGGATAGGCATGCGGATCCGCCGGATTTCCAGCGCTCCAATTGTGGCTCTGCTGAAGCGTTTTGGTTATCTCAAAACTGTAGAATGCCGAGACGGATGTGCGGTCGTCAAATTGGAAGTCGGCGTCCACTCCGATCAGATTGTGCCGGCTGAACTTGCGGCCGTACGTCGACTGCGGGTATTTGTCCCGGCCGTACAGGTACTCCAGATTCATCGCCAGTTTCTCGACCGGGTTGGCTGTCAGCATCGCCGTCAGTTGATTCTGCTCGAGAGACGCGGCGTAATATTTTCGCATGAGCGGCAGTTCTCCCTGCCACTTCACATAGCTCGGATAATCGGACGTCTTGTTGGCGTGTTTCGCCACGAGTCTGCCCGTGTAGCGTTCACCGTGTCTGATCAATCCGAATTCGTAGCCGTTTTCCCGCTCGTGGTTGGCCGATCCGTTTCTAAATGACGCCACCTCATGCTCGAACGTGAACGACGCCTCCGCGTTTTTTGAAATCTCATACTCGGCCTCGACCTCCGTGACGCGCTTGATGTAGCTGACGTAGGTCGTCGTCTCGCCGCCCGTGCCCATCGACCCGTCATAGGCCAGGTATTTGGGCGTCGTGAAGTTGGGCGACCGGTTCTTGTGCTGGTCATATTGGAACGACGTCTTCACGCGGAATTTCTCCGTCAGGTTGGACGACAGGTCCACCCCGTACTGCTTCTTGTCGACCCGAAGGCCCCCTTTCGTGGTGGTCAGTTTGGTGTAACTCGGCACGGCGGTGTCATAGTAGGTGTTATTGGACATCGGAAGCAAATTGTCGCTCTGCCGCATGCGGGCCAGGCTGGCCCGAGCTGATATCCGCGTGTGGTGCTCGTCCAGCATCGACTTCGAGGCAAACAACGATACATTGTCACAGGTGTTGTCCGGAGGCAGGGCGTCCTGGCCGGCGGCCGCTGCCGTGCTGTCCGTCACGATCAGGGGATTGTCGAATTTTACGCCGGTATACTCATTTCTGAAACGCGACCGGGTCAACTTCGCCGTCGCATACAGGGTCTTGGTCACATACTCGGCGCCGCCGCCGAAATTCAATGTGCCGTAGTCGATCGGTTCCGGAATCTCCACCGCCGACCCGTGACCGAAAGAGCCGCCGTAGGGCCGGGAGCCTTTTCGATATTCCTGGTCGGCGAACAAGTTCCATGTGACGGGCCGGGTGGGCGACTGTCGCTCGAAATTGAGCCGAACCTTGTCGCGGTGAAGCGACAGGTCGACGTCATTTCCGGACGTGGCCAGATATGTCCTCAATTTGTCGTCGCGGACGGCGGTCGCGCTGTTCTGAATGTCCGTCTGGATGGCGTCCAGCATCGTGAGAGTCCCCGATCCGTTGCCGGCGTACAAACTGCGGGCGTTGTAATAGAAATTGTGGCCCATGCTCTGAACACCGAACGTCAGTTTGTACTGGCCGTAGGATCCGGTGGTGAGCTGAAATCCTCCCTCTGCAGGGCTGATTGCGCTCATGTCCACGTCAAGATATTCAGCTCCGCGAATACCCAGCCACCCCAGGTCCCGGCGTTTTTTTGCCGCGTCTTCCACCGTCAAATCGATGTCTTTTCGGAGGCTGACCGACAACCCCGCTCTCTGGGTCCGGTTGTAATTGTATTCATGAAACTTGGCGTTGTCCTCGTCCTTGTTCGAATACTCGACGCCGTAGGTGATCTCACCGTCCCGGCCCACCGCGTTGGCCATACGCGCCGGCAGGACAAATGCCGCCAGAAAAGAGGCCGCCACCACAGCTAAAACGACCTGATGAATTTTTTTATCCATGACTTGAATGCCTCCGTTCATCGCAAAAGCCTCTGGCCGGCCGGATGATTACTGCCGTGAATGTTCGAATGGCAGTTGATGCATCCCCGGTAGAGGGCATGCAGATTGCCAAGCCCCTCGTACGTGTTGTCAAAGGGGCCGCCCGTCGATCGGGTGACATACGGCGTACTCGGGTGACCCGTCACGCTATGGCACGACTGGCACAAAAACGGCAGTTTCTCCTTGAGGAGCTTGAGGTGATTCGAGCCATGCGGCGTGTGGCAGATGGCGCAATTTTCGGTCACAGGCCGGTGCTCGAACAGAAATGGCCCTCGCTTTTCGGTGTGGCACTGGTAGCACAGCTCGTTCGTGCTGTTGGCCGCGATCAGATGTTTGGTGGGCGAACCATGGGGATTGTGGCAGGCATTGCAACTCATTTTGCCTTCCTTGATCGGATGATGGCTCGGCCGGTTCATGACTTCGCTCTTCTTGTCCTTGTGACACTGAAAACAATTTTCGTGGACGACGGCGAATTTGAGAAATTTCGGATTGCCGCCATGAACGGCATGGCAATTCATGCATGCCAATCCTTTGCCCTGATGCACACTGCCTTCCCAGAGCGCCTGATTTCCTTTTTCGTGGCATTGAAGACACACGGCGCTTTTTTCGTTGGCCGTCAGCGGCGAGTCTTTGCCAAACCGCCGGTTGACCGTTTCTTTTCCTCCGCCGGCGTCGACGTGCTCGGCCATGGGACCGTGACAGGTCTGACATCCCTCTTTGGAGGCGGGCGCACGGGGATCTTTGGCGTTCCCGTGTTTGGTCTTTTCAAATGCATTCCAGATGTCTTCGTGGCAGTCCTTGCACGACTCGGCGGGCGCAAAAGCCGCCGGTTTCCCGGACACTTTTTCGTAACCGGCCGCCGGAGATTCGGCTATTGCCCGATGGATGGACAGGGTCACAATTAAAACTGCGACCATCCCGAAGAGAAACGCTTGAAAGACTCGCCGCATTTGACACACGGTTCGCCGTCTCATTTTCCGAATCCTCCTGGTGCCTTGTGCCGCCCACACAATTTGTTTGCCGACGGACAGTTCACAATAAGATGTAGTTGTAACAATATTGGACACATTTTGTCAATTTTGACTGTATCTGATAATGGAATCGCGCAGGGATCCGATGGAGGGAAGAAAAAAGGCGGGAAACGATGAAAATTTTACACGGGGCGAGTTGGAGGCGTACCGGAAGGCCGCGGGAGCGGGAGGGACCTTATCTCAACTGATAATATATCTCCGTGAGAACACGTCCCATCCGGGTCGATAGAACCGCATCACGGAAACTTCGGAGTCCGGACATGATCCCCACCGCATGCATCCCGATGCACCTGCCCACGACACACATTTGGGGGGGGTTCTTGAAATTGACGCCCGGTCTCGACGACGACGATCCCGGGAAAAGCCCGATGGCCGAAAAGTGTGTAATCGGACTTGAAATGATCAGCTGACAGCCCGTATCGAAATACGTGCCGGCCGTCCACATCTGGTCGGCATTGCCGACGAGAGTCCAATCTGAATCGGTCGTCAGCCGCCCGTACACCGGGTCGAGTTCTATCGAGTAGACCGCCAGGTCCATGGAGTCCACCCCAGCGGCGGCCAGGGACCTCATGAAATTCGGCGAAAGTTGGAACTGAATCTGAACGCCGAACGTATCCGCAAAACTTCTTCCCTCGCGATAGACGTTCCCGGCTGTGTCGCCGACCTGGAGAATGATAACCGATCCCATCAGCACGGTAATCTGCGCCTGAGTCAGAGTTTTTCCAAACTTGTCAATGTCCCACAGGTTGTCGGCCAGAGCGTTCGTCTGGTCCGTGTCGGACGGACGGCGCGCATACAGAGCCAAAGACCGTTGAGTGCTGTTGATTCGAATCACCATCGAGTCCTGGTTGGGAGAGAGCTGGCTGAGCGTGACAGTGTAGGTCGGCGCCGAAAACGACGACGTCAATTGCGGCGCGTTGGACGAGTCAACCGTCGGCACGGACGAGGCGGCAATCATAATAGTCTGAAAATACTGCGGCACCGGAGCGTCGTTCTGGGGGATAAGATCGCTGATCGTAGGGCTGGTGCTGATGCTCGTAACGCCATTGGAGATGGATATGTTGGTACCCGCGGCCAGAGCCAGCTGCTTCCGCCGGCCGACTCTTCCCACAACAGCCGAGTTCGATACGGCGCTCCACACGATGGTCGGCGAGCCGGATCGCGACAGCGTGATGGCCACGTTCGAATCGGACGTCGCGGACGCCGACGAATTCACGTCCAGCGCAACTGTGTCAAACAGCAGATCGCTGTTGAAATTGGTGTCCTCACCCCGCTTCGAGTAGTACACCTTGTTGATATTCTTCATCATGATCGCGATGTGCTCACCGCCATACTCGTCGAAGACGAGATTCAAATCCGCAACTGTCGAGTCGAACTTCTTGTTCTGGCCTGTAAATGTGGTATCGACGAGACTCTCCAGGGAGTTCGAAGAGTAATCGGTGTCGGGCGAAAGCAGATACGCGCGGTGGATACCGCCGTATTTTCGCCCTGATGTTCCGCCCACGGTGCCCGTATCCCTCGCGCCGGCGTAGTACATGACCAAATAATTGTTGGTTCTGTTATAGCCGATTGAGATGGCATTCGGCGCATTCATCGCGCTCTTCCATATTCTCGCGGTCACGATGGTGTCGGTTACGGATTTCACATGTACGCCGGCAGGCGTGACCAGTACGGTGTCATAGAAGATGCCGGTGTCACACGCCCCGCCATGCTTTCCCATACTGATGATAGCCACTTTGTTCTGGCCGATGGCAACCATCTTCGCATTCGTCGGTGCGTTTCGAGTACCGACGGAATCCGCTTGTGTTGACATGCCCGCGGGGATAACCAGCGCGCTGTCCACGACCGCGCCCGCGGAACTGCATCGCAGGAGAAATATCCCCGAATCCATCGGATTGCCGGTCGAGGAAGAACCCCAATACGTGGTATACCCGGGAGTATCCCCCGGGACCAGAATGAACACGCTGTCCGTGGCGGTCGAACCGAACGTCGCTACTCTGATAAATCCGTATGCTCCCGTGTCGATCAAGTGTCTCGCAATACCCGTCCTTGTGAAAGTGGCGCCCCCGTTGGCGCTCGAATACAGGTAGACGCCCGTGTCGGACGTGTCGCCCTCCACTACGCTTTTCACCAGAAGCGCGACGTAGATTGCCCCGCTCAACTGGTTGACGGCGAGGGAGGCCTTGTACGTGCCGAAGATGGTATCCGCCGCGTACCTGGCTACCGTGATGACCGTGTCGAATGTGTCGGAATTGCCCCCAACCTTGGTTATGAGAAGCCTTGGAATCGTGTCGCCGGTCTCCGACTGGAAGTGCAGGAAATAACTGTTCCCGGCGCTGTCGGTGGCCGCATCGACTTGCAATCCGAACGGATTCGATATCTCCGAAGTAATGTCATATCCGGTCCCCGTATCCTGTCTCAATGCCAACGTATCGTAACTGAACAGTGCATCCGCCGGCGCGGCGAAGAACAGAGCGATGATCGCTCCGAGTATCGCGATATTTGATAATTTTGCCGTTTTTGCCATTGCCGTCACCGTCCTAGTACGAGATGTTCGCAGTTAAATACACGGTTTTCACCTTGTAGTCCCTGTAGATCGAATCCATATTCAACATTCCATACCACTTCCCCGTGTACGCGGTCGGGGCCGTCATCTGACCGTCGAAATAGTAGGGATCCTCCATGGTGAACCGCTCCGCCGTGTAGCCCAACTTCAACCATGATCGCCCGCTTTCGTTCGTGTATTTGAGGTTCACATCCAGAGTCTTGCGCCTGGAATTATCCGTCTGACGCAGATCACCGGGGTCATACGCGTTGGCGTCGGTGGCCAGCGAACCGATGGGGCTTTCAAAGTCCCCTGTTCCCTCGATCCGGATGTAGTTCCCCGTGAAGTTCAGGAGCAACCTGTCGGGCACCAGGGTGAACTGCATGCCCATCTCCAGCGTCCGGTCCACTTCATCCAGCGCCAGCGTCCAGTTGCTCGGGTTGTCGATGTCGCGGCCGATGTTGCTGTATGGATCGCCGGTGCTGCCTTGGGTCCACTGCCTTGATTTCATGAAACTCCACGTCCTGTCACTCGTCACGGAGCCATTCCAGGATAAACGTTCGGTCAATTCCTGATCGAATTCTAAAGTGCCGCCGTGTCTGCGTTCTCTTTGAAGCCCGAAAACCGACCGGTAGTAGTCGTCATCCGTGAAGTTGAGATCGATGTTCACCGTGAACTTATCCGTCGGCGTATACGACGCCATCGTCGTAATCTTGTGGCGGTCGCGGGTCGCCGCATAGAATTTGCGGGTCCATGGCAGGTCGTCCTGCCATGCGATGTTGTAGTAGATCTGTTCAACCTGCTCGTAATTCGGATATTCTGATCGCCTTTCTTCCCGCTCGATATTCGTCCGGAGAAGAACATTTTCGATTCCGCGGCTGGTGACTCCAAACTTGTATACTCTTTCCCTGACTACGTTCGCCGACCCCTCCTTGAACGACTCATGGACGCCCTCGGCCCCGAAGGAGTACGTCGTTTTGTGGTTGGGCTCATATTCGTATTCGATCTCAACCTGTTTCGCCGTGGACCCGACATACGTAATCGGGGCGTTCGTCGTCCCGATGGCATCATCGACTTGTATGATGTTCCTGAAACCCAGTCGGGTCGTTCTGTTCTTGCGCTCGTCAAATTTATAGGAGACACCAAGGCGGCCTTTACTGCCGACTTCCGAACTGTAATGCATGTCGGCCAGCAGATTCGTGACCTGGGCGTCGGCCTTCCACGCCCCATACAGGACCCCGCCCGGCAACAGGGATCCGAGCGTGTCCATCGCCGTGTTGTTCATGTGCGGCACCACCTTCTCCCTCTGCCGCATGATCCCGTAACTGGCGTCCACGGCGATATCAGAACGCTCCGACAGAGGTTTGGAGAATGACACCGTGCTCTGGCTGGCGAAATTGCTCGGGGGAAGCGCGTACCGGCCGGCGGCCGCTCCCGTGTCCTGGCCGAACGAGTAGCCGCCCGGATGGCTGCTGTCGGTTATCCGGAAAGGATTCTCAACCAGGACTGTCTGGTACCCATTATCAAAGATGGAGTGTTTCAATTCCCATTTCAGGTAATACGGCGCACCCACCCGTTCTTCGGACAACGTGAAGTTGGTTGTCCTGTAATTGATCGGCTCCGGAAACTCAATCGCGTCGGCGAAACCAAACGCCAGCGAGGTGGTCTTCGAACCCCGGCGAAACTCATGGGTGACGTCAAAATTACGTGTAAATAGTTTGCCGATCTTCTGGTAATTGTAACCGAGGATGTCCCTTGTAGCGCGAACGTCAGCGGTGTTCGCGGCGTCCACAAAAGGTTGCAGGCGATCGATCATCGTGTCCGGTTTGGCCGAGTAGTCTTGCAGGCCGTTCTGCTGCAGCTTCGACTGAATATCGTCGGCGACGGAAAGCAGGTTCGAGTTGACGCCGCTGAACAGCGTCTTGGAATTCAACACGTATGTGTGGCCGATGCGCTTGAATGAGAGCCCCCATGTTTTTGATCCCTGGGTCACACTCTTGAACGCGCCGCCGATGTCGCTGTGGGAATTGCCGTATGCATCGAGAATGTATTCCGTGTTTTCTCCGTGGGGAGTGATGAGATGAACTTTGGTTGACGCGTCGAAATCCCCGTCCTTGGGATACCGATATTCGTTGAACTTGGCGCTTTCATCCTGCCCGAATATCGGTTCGACGCCGACCTCGAAGGATTTCTCAGCGATCTGAGACGCATGCGCCCCCGCAAGAAACGACGCCGGCATGGCGGCGACACAAAGCACCGCCGCTATCGTTATGAGTTTTGTAAATCGGTTTCGCATTGTCGCATCTCCTACCTGAGGAAGTATTTGCCGGACGCGTGATTACTGCCATGCACGGCCGGATGGCAGTTCTGACAACCCTTGTACACGGCCTGTATCTGAGCGAGCCTCTGCCAGCTGTTCGTGCCGGGCGTGGCCGGATTGATGGTACGCGGCTGACTGCGATGCTGGGAGCCTGTGTGGCAGGAATTGCATAGATAGGGCGATTTCCTGACGAGAAGTTTCATGTGGCTTGAGCCGTGCGGACGGTGGCATATCGTGCAGTCCTCGACGACCGGCCTGTGTTCGTAGAGAAACGGCCCGCGTTTTTCCGCGTGACACTCGTAGCACTTCTCGTTTACCCGGAGCGCCGAAAGATTGTGTGGTCCCAGTGTCCCGTGAGGGTTGTGACAGTTGGTGCACGTGATCTTCCCCTCGCGTATCGGATGATGGCTTGTCTTCTTGATGTCATTTTTCACGTCCGTATGGCACGTAAAACAGAGATTCATCTCGACCTCTGCTTTGAGATGCCTGGGGTTGGAGTTATGCGGATTATGACAGTCCGTACACGCCAGACCCTTCCCGGCATGGATGCTTCTTTTCCAAAGCGCCTGCTTGCCCTTTTCATGGCAGGTTAGACACACTTCGGATTTTTCCTCGGCCGAGAGCGGGGAATCCTTGCCGAACGCGCGGTTGACGGTTTCCTTGCCGCCGCCGGCGTCAACGTGCTCACCCATCGGCCCGTGGCAGGACTGGCATTCGTGTTTGGCCCACGGCGTTCGAGGGTCCATCTTGTTGCCGTGCTTGGTCAACCCCATTTGTTTCACCTTGTCTTCGTGGCAGTCCACGCACGACTCAACGGGAGCGTATGGCTTACTTTCCCATGATTTCTCTGATTTCTCGCCGTGCTCTTCGTGTCCCCCCGCATCTTCCGACACGACCGGCCGCATATATAATAGGAGGGCACTCAAACATACAGCCAACCCCAGAGACACACGCGCCCATTTGAATCCATGCTCCATAATCGGCATCACCATTCCTTATTCGTCATCGCCAACGCGGCCTACAAGCAATTCCAGCGTTGGAACACAGACTCGCCCCGCAGGGAATTATGAATTCCATGCAAAAAAAACTCCAAGCTGATTTAGGCGGCGGAAAATGTCTATAATCAAATGGTATCGAACAGGATGGCTCGAGGATGACTGGGAATGTCGTTCCTCAAGAATGGTGTATTTCGGACACCGGAATGTCGTGAATCAGTACAGGTTGCCGCAACCAAAAACGCCCAGGCGAACCCCGATCCTCTCATTCATCAGGCCTCGGCCCACTATTGTCTTGCCTCCCTTCTTGACTCTCCGTCTTCGATCCTGACTGCTCGCTTGTCTCTTCCTCTTCGACGCGTTCTTCAACGTGTTCCGGGTCGTTCGAGTAGCCGGTCAGCCACGACGGATTCATCGGGTAAACGTCGGGATTGTAAATCACGAAATAAAAATGCCAGACGCAGATGGCCAGCGTCGCAAGCCAGGCTTCATAGAAATGGATCGTGCGGGCGACGTCCCATCCGAGTTTGCCGAACAGCGACATCGTTTCATTGTCGAACCACAGCATGAGACCGGTGACCGTCATCA
>JAHFCY010000234.1 GCA_023249255.1 Candidatus Lindowiibacteriota bacterium
CCATTCATGCGCTCGCTTTAAAGACGCTTGCGCCGGGTGAGTTTCTTGACTCGAACAAGCGGTTGTAGGACATTATACCCATGAGAATGATGCGGCATTACACGGTTAATGGGCGAAACAGGAAAATGCCATGTTAGATTGGTCGTTTTGTCCGGCGGTTGAGCGGCACCCACAGCGTTTCAGCGGAGGGTGGGTATTCCGCGGCACGCGCATCCCTGTATCAGCTCTCTTTGAGAACCTCGAAGACGGAGTAGAGATCGCTCATTTTGTAGAGTGGTTCCCGGGCGTAACCCTGGAGCAAGTGCGTACCGTTCTCGACCATGCGGCGAAAAGCTTGACGTCGCCGATGGTTGCTTGAGTGCGCGTCCTCTTCGATCAGGGGACGCCGGTTCCCCTGCGCAGTCTCCTGACCTCTCACCAGGTGGAGACCGCGTATGAGCGCGGTTGGAGTACATTGACGAACGGAGAGTTGTTGACAGCGGCGGAACGCGAGGGATACGAGGTTTTAGTCACCACTGACAGGAATTTGCGGAATCAGCAAAATGTCTCCGGGCGGAAAATCGCCATCGTCGTTCTGTCATCCACCAGTTGGCCTCGCATTCAAAATGCGCACGCAGTCATCAAACAAGCCATTGATGCCGCTTTGCCGGGTAGTTTCAAAGATGTAAAAATCCCATAGGGACGTAAATCAATCCTGTGGCCGATCCGGGAACTTGGTTTTGGGCGTGGTATTCTCGATGGTGGTTTTGGCCGTCGCGGTTTCAGTGGCCTGTTTCTGCGAGGATTGATCTTCCTTGACGGCCACGCTGGACGGTTTGTCGCTTGCCTCGGTCGAAACGGTGGTCGCGGCCTGCTCGGCCGGGGCGGAACCTTGGGGAACCACGCTCGCGACGGCGTTATCGATCAAACTGGTTTGCGCTGTTTTGACATTCTCGGCATTGTTCACGCCAGCCGATATACTCATCGAGTTTCCCGCACTGAGGGAATATGTCGTCCCCAACGCGGGTTCCGATGTGGCCGGCTCCTGCTCAGTTCCTTCTTCGGAGGTATTGCCGCCGGTGCCTTCCTTCGTTTTCTCCGCCGACTTATTCGATTGCGATTGGCTCGCGCCTGCGGCGCTCGCGGTCGACGTCTTGACCGGCGCGGCATACCCTTGGCCCTTTTCGACGGTGACCTCTGTTCCCGTCTGCACATTCTCCCGGACGGCCATGCGGCTGCCGCGGATTCCCGCAACCGATGACGGCGTGGTTACCGTGAATTTGTTCTTCTTGCCGCTGTTGTGGTCGACTTCTGCAATGAGTTTGCCGACCTGAAGAAAAAGGTTTGTTTTGAACGCCGCATCGTCCTTCGAGGCGCTATTCACGGTGAAAGAGGTCATCGCCGAAATCTCCGTGATGCTGTTCTCATATCGCAGGACGGCGGAACCTGTCACACCCGATGAGATCCGGTCGCCTCGCTCGATCACCATCCCATCCCCGGCCTGGATCCACTCCGTCGTGCCCCGCTTCATCACCTCGACGTTACCTTTGATCTGCTCAATGGCGCCTTTCATCACTTCGGCGGCGCATGCCGGCAACGAAATTGACAGAATCCATATCGTCGTCATCATAAATGAAAATTGGATAGACTTTTTCACAGAGTCCATGATGTCAGTCCTTTTTTTCATTTTTTCCGGCCAGTTCGATCAGTTTGCTTGCGAATCCCAACAACCCCCGACCGGACATCACGTCATCCGGAGAAGCATCATCCGCAAGCAACCCCAGGTACACTGCCTGCCGAACCGAGTACCGCTGGGTCTTTCGGAATAACCATGACATCACACCGCCGTCCAATCGTGTCGCATGAAGCATCAAATGGGATGCGGCGCCAACGGTCAATGGAACGCCGGCGAGCTTCTCGACGCCAGGCTCCATCCTGAAATCTTTTTTCGACAGAAACTCAATCTCGTCCGATATCCACGCCTGCCCGGCATATCCGTTCATCCTGGCCAACAATCGGATGGCGTCCTCATGCGTTGCCGTCTGCTTGTTCAGAAGCAGATCGTAATACTCCGATTCGGATTGGGCCGATACCGGGGACACCGATAAAAACGGGATGAGACAAAACCCGGCCGCCATGAGAACCGCAAGTCGCGAGACGGCATTCACGTTTTTCATAAGTCCAATGACACTTTCAGGCGCAGATAGGTTTCGTTCGATCGGGTCGTATAAGCGGATCCCGGGTTGAATCGGCCAAACTTCAACTGATAATTGGCGTCGACGGCCGCCTTCCATGCCACCGTCAGGTCATAGGCGTTACCGATGTTGGATGACGCGCCGGCCGCCGTCGATATGTACGGATCCGATGTGGCTCCGGGGGCACTGGGTCTACTGTAGATATAGTACACCGGCTGAACTGAGAGGTTTGACCATCTCCGGCTTGCAGACCAGCCGAACGGTTTGAAACTGCTGCCCAGTTTGATGACCTGGATGTTGGAGAGTTGCGGCGCCAGAGCGTAACCAAGATTCAGCCCGCCAAAGGATATGAACCGCTGGTCCTTCCCCGTCGTGCTGCCCCCGAGAGTCGAGACCACATTGCCTGTGGCGTCCTTGTCGCCGCTGCCCATGGCGTATTCGAGGTAGAGACTCGGGGCAACGGCCGTGGTGAAGAAATATCGAAATCCCACGTCCAAAGCGGAGGCGGAGACATCGATCTTCGTCGTCCCGCCCGATTGATAGGTCTTGCCGCTTTCGCCTATGAACTGTCCCCAGTAAAGGAATTTCCCGAACAAACGTCCGTCCGTTCCGAGCCCGTAATATATTGAATCCAGTTTGTGTTTCTGGCCGAGGCCATCGACGGAATCATTATTGCGGTCCTTATTCGCCGCCATAAACAAGCCGACCTGATGATCCGGATGATAATGGAGTTTCCATTCGGCGCCGTAGAACCACCGGTGACTGTGGCCATAGCCGGTTGCCAGATAATCGATGTTATCTTCGCTGGTATTCTGCCGCAGGAAGAAAAACTGAAAGTCGTTTATCGGAGAATGTATGCCATAACGCAACCCATCGGCGACGGCGCTGAACGAAATGCCGCGCTCGACCATTACGAACTGTCGACCGAACGTGAACTGGTGCTGCCATCGGCCCGTTGGCAGGCTGTGCGAGATATACAACATATCGAAAGTGGGTTGGATCAGATCGGAACTGCGGATCGCCACAGAAGAACGGCTGTTTCTGGTATAAGTCGTCCCCAGTCTTGAATAAAAATTGGTGCGACCCGTCCCGGACGATATTCCCATAAAAAAGCGCAATTCCTGATCCCAAGAATGGTCAAGCACATCGGGGAGCGCCGCGTTGCGGTCGTTATTGTCGCCGCCGGTATAGGAAGTTGAAACCCAACCACCCACGTTGGTTCGCCAGCCGAAATTCCTGTACAGAGATGAAGTCATCCATGAAGATCTGCCGAAAACCTTCTCGGTACGCCTGAGTTCCTCGACCGTCTCCAACTTCTCGCGACGGGCTTCTTCCATGGAAATTTGGGAGTACGCCGGACAATTCAGGAACAACAAACCGGCGAGCGCCGTCAACACGTCAAAACATAAAACACGCTGACGCATTATCGTACCACCGCCAGTTTATCGGTGAGTTTAGTACCGGCGGCTTTGATAATGTAAATGTAGACGCCTGAACCAAGTTTCTGCCCGAACCGGTTGGTGGTATCCCACACGACGGTGTTCGGTCCCGGATTTCCAGAGGCGGAAAGTTCCCTGACGAGTTTCCCGCCGACATCGAAAATCGCGATGGACACGTCAGACGCGGCCTGAAGATTGTATTTGAACGTCATACTGCCCGTGGTCCCGTCGGGGCCAGGGTTCGGATAGACAAAGGTCTGGGATTTATCGAGCGGCGCGGACAGGAAAGCTGAAAGGTAATCAGGCAGGCCGGCAACCAGAGACAAACTCGTCGCCGAAGCCGGCAACGCAATAGAGGATGATTTACGCATATTGACGGGAGAACCTCCCGCGCCGATCAGGTAGACATCATATTTGGGCGGCACGGCATCGAGATTATTCCAAGAGAGCGTAACAGTTTGCAGTGTCGTGTTGGCAACGGCAAGTTTCCATGTCCGCGCGGTTTGAATGGGTTCGGCGTAGGATGCGGCATATTTCTTGTTGTCTTCCGCGAGGATCGTCAGCGAGACGTTGTCTCCCACGCCGGGCGGCGGCTCGAAACAGGCGGCAAGCGCGGCGTCTTCGGCGGTCGGCATGACGCCCACATAATTTTGAAAATCCTGCGCGCTGTCCGTCGACGCGGTCAGCTGGATCGACCAATCCTGATCCGACTCGTCGGCGAGCCCGTATCGCGCGGCGCGAAGAACCGGCGCCGCCTGAGTTAAAATCCCCATCGTGGTGTCGTCGGGATCGACGGGATTGGGATAAACGGTCATCGTGCAGGCTGTTTTGGCGAACATGAAAACGCCGATGGTGGGAATCAGTTGCGCAGTGGCAAAGGATGCATTATTTCTATCCGGCCCCCAGAGATATCCGTTTTTCCCGTCCCACCAGTAAATTCTGTTCTGGATCATGTTCGCAGACGCGGCCTGTGCCGGAGCCATGCGGGTTTGGCCATTCGTATCAAATCCGACGCCTGAATCCCAACTCGTGTAAAAATACTGACCACTGCCGATCTGGTGCCACCCCGGCTTGAGATAGACCGTGACCGTGTCGTATCCGACGACGCCGTCGAATTCCAAGTCGCTCTTTCCACCCGGGTCGTACAGCCAGTATCCTCGCCCCCGCAACAAAACCGACGGCTCAACATAATCGTTCAGCCCGGCATTGACGCCGGCATCTTCATTCCACTCGACGATCTCCGCTTTCGAAATTTTGCCCTTGTAGGTCGTGATATCGGAAACCGTCAGGCGTTTGTTCGGCGCGATCATCTTGAATTTACTTCCGTCGATCGTCAGTCCGTCGGCATAGGCGAAAAACCGCGCCGTGATTTTGGGGTTGGACACC
>JAHFCY010000235.1 GCA_023249255.1 Candidatus Lindowiibacteriota bacterium
GGGGAGCTGTTCTGAGTCCGCTCAAGGCATTTGCGTTCCGTGTCAATCAAGCGATGCCGTGGAAGACGAAGAAACCCTACTGGGGGTTTGCCGTCGACATCGACAAATGCATCGGGTGCGGCAAGTGCGCGGAGGCGTGCAAGGCCGAAAACAACGTGCCGAAGGAGCCGTTCTGGTTTCGCACATGGGTGGAGCGCTACATCATCCGCAAGGATGGCGCCGTCGAAGTCGATTCTCCGAACGCGGGAATCGACGGGTTTTCCCAGCCCGATTCGCCTGAAACCATCTCGCGATCCTTTTTTGTCCCGAAACTATGCAACCTCTGCGAAAAATCTCCCTGCGTGCAGGTCTGCCCCGTCGGCGCGACGTTCAAGTCCGAAGACGGCGTCGTGCTGATCGACCGCGACTACTGCATCGGATGCCGCTATTGCATCCAGGCCTGTCCTTACGGTACGCGATATTTTCATCCGACCCTGCACGTGGCCGACAAGTGCAATCTCTGTTATCACCGCATCACCAAGGGCCTGAAACCCGCCTGCGTGGAAGTCTGCCCGACCGGCACGAGGATATTCGGAGACCTTTCCGATCCCAACAGCGCCGTCTCAAAATTCCGCGAGCAAAATCGCGTGAATGTCCTTAAACCCCATTTAGGCACGGAGCCCAAGCTGGTCTACAAGGGCATGGACCGGGAGGTCCGGTAATCCATGGACATCGACCCGAAACTCATCGAGGATCTTTACGAAGCTCTCCACAAGGTGTCCGGGTATATCTATCCGAACGAACTCGAACTCCAATGGAGCGTCCTCATCGTGTTGTATCCCTACATCACGGGTCTCGTCGCCGGCGCCTTCATCCTCGCGTCCCTCGAACGCGTGTTCAACGTCAAAGAGGTGGAACCGACCTACCGGCTGGCCCTGCTCACGTCTCTGGCGTTCATGCTGGTCGCGCCGCTTCCCCTGAACGCGCATCTGGGACATTTCGAACGCGGCTATGAAATACTCATCACCCCCAACAAGACGTCCGCCATGGCCATGTTCGGGTTCGTCTATATCTGGTATCTCGCGGTCGTGCTGCTGTTGGAGGTCTGGTTTGAATATCGCAAAGACATCGTCATTTTCTCAAAAACCAAGCCCGCGCCCTTGCGGTGGTTTTACAAAGTCCTCACACTGGGCGTGGACAATATCTCTCCCCGCTCGCTTGAAATCGACGACAAGATCGGCCGCGCCATCACGGTGATCGGGATTCCATCCGCCGTCCTCCTGCACGGGTATGTCGGATTCATTTTCGGATCCATCAAAGCCATCCCCTGGTGGTCCACGGCGCTCATGCCCATCATCTTTCTTTTCTCGGCGATGGTTTCCGGTATAGCCATGGTCATGATCCTTTACATGTTTCTCTGCTGGTTCAGGGGGGAAACGATCAAAGGCGAAAAGATGGTCTGTCTGGACGCCATCGCGAGGTATCTCCTGGTCGCGCTGATCATCTCGTTCAGCCTGGAAGCGCTCGAAATGATCCAGAAGGCGTACGAAGCGGAGGAACACTACGACATCACCGTGGTGATGCTCGAAGGGATGCTGTACCTCTCCATGCTGGTGGTGCAGGTATTTCTGGGTTCAATCGTTCCCATGCTGTTTCTGGGATTTGTCCGGGTCGTGAACGTGCACGAGCGGATCCGCAAGGCGGTCTACGCGATGAGTTCGATATTAATCCTGATCGGGATTTTCGCCATGCGCTGGAACGTCGTCATCGGCGGCCAGTTCGTTTCAAAAGGCTTCCGGGGCCTGACGACTTACAAACTCGGCATCGCCGGCCGGGAGGGGCTCCTCAGCGCCGCCATCATTCTTGTTCTGCCCTTTTTGATCCTCGCGGCCCTCATCAAGCTCTTCCCGCCGTGGCCCGCCGGCGGCGTGCCTGCGGAGGAAAGAAAAGGGGATTTAACCGCGGGCGCGTAACGGTCGACTATACTGCCATGAAAAGAGCGGCGTCCGTATGAACGATGAAAAGCATTTTTCACATTACTTCTATAATCCCGCCACCTTCGGCGGGATCGTATTGACGATTCTCATCGTCGTCGTCGAAGCGGTACTGTTTGGCGTGGACGCGCTTTTGGGAATCGACTCGCCTTATTTCGGTCTCGTGATGTATCTGGTCATGCCGCCCTTTCTGGTCATCGGGATATTGATGATCCCGGCGGGCGCGTGGTGGACCAAACGCCGCCTCAGTAGAGACCCCAACGCATCCGTGCTCAAAAATTTACACGTCGATTTTTCAAAACCAACGCACCGGCATACCGCCATTGCCCTTTTTACCGGCGGCATCGCCTTCATGGTTCTCTCGGGCGTCGGCATGTACCACACCTATCACTTCACCGAATCGGTGACGTTCTGCGGGGAAGTGTGCCACAAGGTCATGAAACCGGAATACACGGCCTATCAGTCATCCGCGCACGCCCACGTGAAGTGCGCGTCGTGCCACATCGGCGCGGGTGCAAGTTATTTCGCGAAATCCAAAATCACGGGAAGCTACCAGATTTATTCGGTTCTGATGGGAAAATATCCGCGGCCGATCCCGACGCCGGTGCGGAATTTGCGTCCGGCCCAGGAAACCTGCGAGCAGTGCCACTGGCCCCAGCAGTTTTATTCGCCGATCGAGCGCACCTACTCGCATTTCCTGTCTGACGAAAAGAACACGCCCGCGCCGGTCCGGCTCATGGTCAATGTCGGCGGGGGCAGGGTGGGCAAAAGCCAGACCGGGATTCATCTGCACATGAACATCAACCATCTGATCGAATACATTCCGCTGGACGACACGCGGGAAATCATCGCCTGGGTGAGGGCCACCGACCGTGTGACCGGAGAAGTGCATGAGTACCGATCCAAAGAACATCCGTTGTCGGATACCGAGATTGCGGCGAAACGCATCCGGCGGATGGACTGCATCGACTGTCACAACCGTCCGGCCCATAAATTTCCGTCGGCCCAATCCGTCGTCAACGACGCGCTGGAGAATGGAGCGCTCGACCGGGAGTTGTCCTTCATCAAACGCGAGTCCGTGCGGGCGCTCGACCGGACGTATACGACGGAGCAGGAGGCGATGGCGGGGATCGCGGCGCATCTGCATAATTTTTACGCCGAGGCCTACCCCGACATGGACCGCTCAAATCCCAAACGGGTGACGGATGCCATCCTTGCCGTGCAGGATCTTTATCGGAAGAGCCAATTTCCGGATATGAGATCGTCCTGGAAGTCGTATCCGGATCACATCGGCCACATGAACTCGGGCGGATGTTTCCGCTGTCACGGCGAGGATCTGCAGACGGCAACCGGCAAGACCATCACCCGGGATTGCCGCACATGCCACTCATTTTTGAAACCGGAGTCCAACGACAACGGACACGGTCGCACGTACGTGACGGTTGACGAATTCGTCCACCCCGGCGACGTCGGCGACATGTGGAAAGAAACGGCCTGCCACGAATGTCATCAGGGCGGCGCGGAGTTGTATTAACCCCCATGGCCGCGCGGGCGCTGACCGGGCCGGCAATCGTGTTGATTGCCGCGCTTGGCGCCGCCGCGTCGCCCGATTCTTCCGACTGCCTCACGTGTCACAGCGACGCGGCGTCGGACATTCAATATTCGGCCCACGCAGATCTTCAGTGCGTCCAGTGTCACGAAGGCTACGACCCGGACAACATTCCCCACCGGGCAGACGTGTCTGCCCGCTCGCTCCTGGAAAAGAAAGTCGCCGAGGAGAAAATGTGTCTGTCATGCCACGTGGACGACCCGGCCGTCCGCGTCCGCACCGCCGCATCGACGCGGTTTCTGAATTCCTACGACTCGTCCGTCCATGCCGTCGCGATCCGAAACGGCGTCGACTCCGCGGCCGGATGCGTCGATTGCCACGGAAATCATGGAATCAGGAAAGCCGCCGATCCGTCCTCCAGCGTCAACAAATTTCACATCGCTGAAACCTGCTCGCGGTGCCACGCCGCCGTCGCCGCCGAATACAACCGGAGCGTCCACGGCGCGGCCCTCCGGCGCGGGATTCACGACGTGCCGGTCTGCGTCGATTGCCACGGCGAACACAACATCCTCTCGACCCGCGACCCCAAATCCCCCGTCGCGCCCCTCAACGTCTCCGGGCAGGTTTGCGCGCCCTGCCACAGTTCCGTCAAACTCAGCGAAAAATTCGGCATCGCTTCCGACCGGTTTCGAACGTTCTCGGAAAGTTTTCACGGACTGGCGGGCCGGGCCGGCAGTGTCGAAGTCGCCAATTGCGCGAGCTGTCACGGCGCGCACAAAATATTGCCGTCGAGCGATACGGAGTCCTCCGTCCATCGCTCAAATCTCCCCCGGACATGCGGCAAATGTCACGCCGGCGCCAACGATCAATTCGCCGTCGGGTCCGTCCACGTCACGGCGACGCGGGAGAATGATGCAGTTTTGTACTGGATCGGCCGCATTTACGTCCTGCTGATTTTCCTTACGATCGGCGCCATGGTCTTTCACAATCTGCTCGATTTGCTTCGCAAGGCCGCCCGATCCCGACGGCCGGCAATCCAGACCGCTGCAACCGGGACATCATCCGGCCCGGCGCGCATTCGAATGACCGTGAACGAGCGAATCCAGCATGGCGTTCTCGCCCTGAGTTTCATCATCCTCGTCGTCACCGGATTTATGCTTCGGTATCCCGATGCAGGGTTGGTGGCCGCGTTTCGCAGTCTCTGCCGGCAGATTTTTGATTGGCGCGGCCGGATCCACCGCGCCGCGGCGGTCCTGCTGGTCGGCTCGTGTCTCTACCACGCCGGATATTGCGCCGTCACCGCCCGAGGCCGGCAGTTGGTGAAGGACCTGTGGATGAGGTTCAAGGACGCCGGCGACCTTCTTCGGATGATGGCATACAACCTGCATCTGACGGACCGTAAACCGCATTTCGGGCGGTTCAGCTACCTCGACAAGAGCGAATACTGGGCGCTGGTGTGGGGTGCGA
>JAHFCY010000236.1 GCA_023249255.1 Candidatus Lindowiibacteriota bacterium
ACCGCCCGCATTTTCGACACCGGCGAAGGAGCCTCATGACACTGCACACCCAAGTCGGATTTTTTCACGCAATCTTCCAAGAACGCCAAATTCGTCGGCGGTCATAACGGGGAAGCGCTGTAGATCCGCCAGGCTCAAACAATCAAACGTCGTTGCCCCATTTTTCAGTAAAAGGCATCGCGCGTGTGCGTAGTGACGAACCGCATACTTGAACAACCTGCGCTCATTTTTTTCATGCCCGCAAATTCGACATTTCATTTCAATATCTTTCCATCGTCAGTATTCCTCCGGCGTCGCCGGGTGGTGGTCCTCGTCTACACCCATTCCCGCATCGCGTAGGGCGGTGGCGTGATCTCCGTCTATCGCTTCGGCACTGCCCGTCGAGTCGTCTATCCACGGATAAAAGTGGAAGCATTCCTCTTCCGTCATATTGAACGCGCTCTGAATTGCGTCCCGCACATGCGCGATTTTTTCGATCTCCCACGGAACGGGGTCACCAATTGGATTTCCCAAAAGTTCTTGAAACAACCCGTGGATCGCGCCGTCAACCTCGTCCTGTCTCCGCAACTGCTCATTCGTTAATTCGGGCATTTCGATCACCTCCTGATAAATAGCAGGCGGATGATGGGAGAGGGGTCATCATCACCCCAACACCATCTCAGCCGTCCGCTGCGGCTACCGTGGTTAGTGGCCTCAGAATCTCCACGCACGTGATTTTTTGTGCCTTCCTCTTAGTGCGGCTTGCGGGTTCATGGACGGAGACCTTCGTCGCGCTCAAGGGCGTCGATTGCCGGCGAGTATGTGTTGTCCGGTAAGTATGTGCCGTCCGGTTGCAATCTGTAGTCGGGTTCAACATCCCAACGTTTCTCGGTCACGAGTCCATAATTTTCGGCTACTTCGAGAGTCCCGCCATTGTAACCGGCCTGATCGGCCTCGTGGAAAGCCCTGTCAATCGACTTTTGCGATGGTTCCTCGAAGTATATTTGGGCGTCAGGATACTCCGATACCCACCTATCGCCCGACCAGAAAAGTCCTTCGCACATCAAGATCATTTTCCTTTCCATGTCTTCATTCACCTCCAACCCATAGCACGAACAATCGGGCGACTCGGCGGACGGCCGGGCTTGCACCAGCTTCCGTATTCCGTGTCGAGCGATACGGCCTTCGATTCACGACGTTCGACCCCGCCGATTCTCTACTGTTGCGTGTCTGTTTTACCGAAAGGCTCACGCATTCGCGCTCCTCTCACCACGCCGCATCCGCCTTGTCGCTTCATGTTTTTGATTCTGTCCGTCTCCGCATTTCTCGGAGTGTTTTGTTGAAACGGGGGTCGAAGTCCTCAAGATCGCCGGTCGCACGACAATCCCGACATTCGTAGTCCCCTATTTCTGATTGGAGGAGTGGCTTGAGGGTTGTGCCTCCGCAGTTCCAGCAGATCAGGTCCTCTTCGCCCTCGGCTTTGGCGAGCAAGTCAAAGGCGCGACAATTCCTGCACGTCGCTTCCGCTCCGCAGAACTCACAATTTCCGCGAGTGTCCTTTACGTCTCCCACCCATTCCTTGAGCCAGTCCCGCATTTCCGGCGCGGTCACAAGGACATCCCGGAGGCGTCGCACTTCGTCGTCGGTCATAGGCAGGGGTGAGTGAGGTACGATGGAAAAGTATCCGATCGGCGTTTCGATGTAATTGCAAAAACGGCCGCGTTTGAACGGTCCCGCGATCTGCGTCATGGCCGCATGGCCCCCGGCGGCCCCCACTTGTCCATCCATGCCGTCGTCGCCTCGTCCACACGCTCAAGGGCGTCATCCGGATCGTGGGTCAGGGGGTTGTGTTTGACGAGGGCAGAATCCAAGACCCACCCAAGGGCACTGAAAGCCAGACCGCATTCACAATGGATGTCCGCCCCATACGGAAAGTCCACCGGATGTCTTAGACCACACGGGCAGTCAAGAAACATCGGAGCTGGCTGGCCGGCCGGATACGATGGATCCCGTTTGATTGCCACCTTCTGTAGTTGGGTCATGTTTTGTCACCTCCGACCTATAGCACGTGGGGGTTTCACAGCGGCCATTGAAGGCCGGTTCGACTTGAAAAAGACACCCTCACCACGCTCTTTTTGATCTGGGCAGTACAATGGCAGGCTGGGTGTCGTAGTCGCCTGTCTTGCCACACACGAATCGAATTCCGCATTTGCCTTGTCCCACATCTTCGACCGCCAAGAAATTGCGCGTTCGAGATTGGCGAGACGTATCCCGGCCGACCGGCCGGCGAACCGCCGTGTTTCGCCCCATCGACATGCATCACGCATTTGTTCACGTATCCTTGCCACGCGATTTTCCACCGCGACCACCCTTGGATGTTGGTTTACGTACTCACTGCGGGATTGCATCTGGATTCCTTCCGAAGAGATGGTCATGCGGCCACCTCCCTCAATCCCGCCACCTGCTGTGCGCACGCGAGGCTTCCGGTGTTGCGGTACGCTTGCCAGCAGCCAAGACTCGGCGTCCACCGAAAGCCACGAGACTTCAAGGATGTCCGAATCTCCGCCGAAGGCTTGTCGGGAAAGTAGAGACGCACCCGGTTCTCAGCCGGGACATCCTCCACCCGAACACCGGTCTGACCCTCGGTCGCCGTCGCAGGCAGGGTTTGGTTTCGTTCGATCGCCACGAGCCGCGATTTCATGCGCCGGATGTTCGCGTTGTTATTCGTGAGCGTATAGGCCGGAAAGCCGACTCGCCCGCTCCAATCCGGGGTCAACAGTTTTCGAGCCTGATCTTCTGGATGACCAAGGGCAACGAGGGCAGCAATCTGGGCCTCCACGCCTTCCCTCGCATGTTTGCGGATCGCGTCGTTTACGGCTTTCATGGTCACCTGTAATTTCTCCGCCTCGGCGATTTTCGCCCGGAGCCGTACCGCGGCGTCATCATCCCCAGCCATAATCGGGCGAAGTTCTGGACAGAGAGTCTTGCGGATGGCGGCAAGCGCCCGGGTTCGGAACTCCATCCGCTCGGCTATTCTCCGGTCAGCAATCTCGGATCGCTTCGCCATACGCCGGGCTGGAAAATTGGATGGCCCGGCAATCATCGTCGACACACACCGAGCACGGCTGGACAGTGTCTTGACAGTGCGCCGGCGGTAGCCCTCCCGATAGCGCGCGAATTCCTCGTCAAGCTGTGTGCGCTTCTCCGAGGTGTCGGCCAGTTTTAAAAGCTCGGCGTAATCTTGAGCCAGTTGTGCGGAATAGGATTCGATTTCTTGTTGGGCGCGTTTTTCGGGGACAAAGGAAGTCCCCGCGTGAGCGGCGCGGGCAAGATTGAGCGGAATATCGGATACAACATCGGCGGCGTTCATCGTGCCTCCTCCGCCTCAGAATTCTGGACGGCCAGAGCCGCGGCAGTCTCCGCGCTCTCGTGCATGTTTCCGTCGAGTAAGGGTCTCGTCGCGGCAATCATTTCCTGCACATCGCATTCGTTTTTCGTATCCATCGCAATAACCTCCGAATCGTTCATTTGTTCCCCTCATCCTGTAGCACGTCGTCTGCGCTCGCCGGTTCTTGAATGAAGGTCTGCTCAGGCGAAAACTCATTGCCCTTTTTTATCTGGGTGGTACAGGGTTGGCTGACTGTCGTTGTCATCTCACGCCGCCTTTACCGCTCGTGTGCGAATAACAATCCGCGACGAGGCGGTCGCGCTGTTCAACAGGGACATGCAGAGCGCCTTCGCCAGTTGCACCGGGACCGCGTTTCCGATTTGCTTCACGGTGTCCGATTTCGTACCGGAGAATTTGTAGTCGTCGGGGAAAGACATTGCCCGCGCGAGTTCATGCGGCTGTAACATGCGAAAACGGATGTCGATGGCGTATTTCTGGCCCTCGATTTTGACGAGGCCAAATCGGTCTTTGGTCGTGACGGAATGGAGAGGCAAGTCGATGGACATCGCTCCTCCCGTTCCGTTGTATTTGACGAGGAATGCTTCTACGAGTCCGAGGTTCTGTTTCGTAACCAGCGTCGGCAGCGGCCGTTTGGTGGATCGTGTGCATGAACCGTTGCTGCCTGTCTGGTCGGTTTGGATGATGAAGGGTTCTACCAGCCCAAGGTGTCCGCCACCCGCCGTGAGAGTGGGCAGGGGAGAATCGACGGACTTGGCAGATCCGTCGATCTGGTTATTATTGGTTCCCCGCATGTGGACGAGAAACGCCTCGGCCAGCGCGAAGCCATTTTTTGTGGTGACGGTGGGGAGCGGTTTTCTTACATCATGGATACGCGCGGCCTGACCTTTCCGCTCGCCGTGACCGACTTGGACCAGAAATGGTTGGACAAGTCTAATCCCCCGATCAGTCGTCGTAATGGTGGGCACCGGCCTTTCGACTGACCTCGGCGCACCGCCACTATGCTGGGGAACGATGAAGGGCTCGCAGTAGGCCATGTGATTGCCGGTGCAGAGTGTGGCCAAGGGATCGTCGATCGAGCGCGGGGAGTTATTATTCCGGTTGGCCATGATGAAAGATTGGCCGCCGAATTTACGAAGTCCGGCGAGGATGCGCTTCATCGTGTTGTCGGACAGCGGTTTTTTGCGATTGAAGATGCTTTGACCCTTCAAATTCCAGTCAATGATTTCCTTTGCCGCGCGCCATTTTTTTATCCGGCCCAGCAATGTCTCTTCGCCATCTCGGCTATGGGTTGGCTCCGGCCACACCATAGGACGATGACCACGGCGTGCGATGATGAACAATCGCTCCCGAGTTGTGGGGTCACCATAATCGGCCGCATTTAAAATTCTGTCCTCTACCTTGTATCCAAGACTGCGGAGGGCGTTGAGAAATGCCTGATAGGTCTCGCCTCTCCGACTGCGGAGTGGGTGACCATCGGAACCAATCGGACCCCACGTGCGATATTCGGGAACGTTCTCAATCAGAATGTTGTCGATCTTGAGCAGTTCG
>JAHFCY010000237.1 GCA_023249255.1 Candidatus Lindowiibacteriota bacterium
AAAAAGATCTCATGCGAAGTGACGGCGACGAACTCTGGCGGCTCAAAGTCCGCGGTCTCAAACGAAGTCGTGCCGAAGATGTCGGCGCCGTCGAACGCCGGCGGAGCCGCATTGCCGACGATATCGCCCTTGGAACCGACGGTCGGCGACGTTCTGACGTGCGACCAGGGCAAGTGGAGCGGGAATCCGAAGTTCACGTACCAGTGGTTGCGGGATGGCTCAAAGATCGGCGCCGCGACAGATGCGACATACACGACGACCGCAGACGACGACATGAAGAAAATATCATGCGAAGTGACGGCGACAAATTCAGGCGGCTCAAAGTCCGCGGTCTCGAACGAGGTCGTGCCGAAGATGCCGGCGCCGGTGAACGCCGGCGGAACCGGGTTGCCGACGATATCGCCTTTGAAACCGACAGTCGGCAACATTCTGACGTGCGACCATGGAACTTGGAGCGGTAATCCGCAGTTCGCGTACCAGTGGTTCCGGGACGGCTCAAAGATCATCGGCGCGACCGATGCGACGTACAAGACGACCGATGCCGACGACCTGAAAAAACTCTCATGCCAAGTGACCGCGACGAACTCGGGAGGAGATGTTTCGGCATTCTCCAATTCCGTTACCGTCACGGGTCCACCCAGGAACATCGGATCGCCCACGATCAGCGGCAAGCCGAGAATCGGCCAGACGATCACGTGCGATCCGGGCACGTGGACGGGCGTCAGTCCGGACGATCTCTTATTCGAGTGGTTTCGGAACGACGCTAAAGTTTCCACCGCGTACGGAAAGAACGGCCTTACATATATTGCCGGTTCTTTCGATGGAGGCGCGCAAATCAAATGCCGCGTGACGGGGACAAACACAGCCGGAACTTTTTCGGCCAACTCTAATTCTCTTACCATCGGGCAACCGCCTACGTGCGTCACCCCGCCCAACATTCAGGACAATACCCAAATGGCGGAACCGTATCTCATGTGCAATCTCGGCACATGGACGGGCGATCAACCCATCACCCTCACGCACCAATGGGTCCGGGACGACGGCGACATTCCCGGCGCTACCGATCAGAAGATCGTCATCACGTACGACGATCAGGGTAAAAAGTTTTCCTGCCGCGAGACGGCTACAAACGATGTCGGAACCGCATCGGCGCTCGCTGTCTATCTTGGCACTACCTATTTCCCCGTCCAACTGCCGTTCAAAAACACTGAGCCGCCGTTCATCACCGGCGAAGGCAAAATCGGCGTGACCCTCACGTGCGACAATGGCACGTGGCTGGGCAATCCGACCGTGTTCGGCCACAGATGGTTTCGGGATGGCAGCCTCATTCAAGGCCAAGACGGCCAAACGTACTTCACATTGGCCGGCGACGCCGGCAAGAAGATCACCGCCGAAGTGTATGTGTTGAATATCGCCGCGGTACCCAGCAAAAATTACATTGCCATCGGTGTCCCGCCCAAGAACATCGTTCTGCCCCTGATTACAGGGTCGGCGAAAGTCGGCGAGAAACTCACATGCAATTCGGGCACATGGACAGGCGATCCGACGATTACGTACACATACCAGTGGATCCGGGACGGCGTCGATATCTCCGGCGCAACCGGCGACGGCCCCAGCTCGGACTACACCATCACGGATGCCGACGGCGGCAAGACACTCACATGCCGCGTGAAGGCGAAGAACGATGTCGGAGACGCTTCAGTAGTCAGCAGTAATTCCTCAGCCGCCGCAGCTGCGCCCGCGAATTTCAGGGCTCCGTGGATTGGTTGGTACCATGCTAATACTGGTCATGTTTCTACGGTTACTACGCCGGGCATGCCACAGGATATTGTCCGTCAGACCTCGCAATTCGGAGTGAACTACATATCGTACTACCCAGAGTATTATCTGTATGTCTTCCTGGGCGACTGGTTTGGTACGACTGGGCATTCGAAATTTTCATATCAATGGTTGTCGGACGGCGCCAATAGCTCCGCGGGCGGCGGGCTCCCTGACCCTCGGATGTATTTTGCCGGAGAGCAAGGCAAGAAAATATCGTGCATAGTAACGCTAACAAACGATGTCGGGACGGCTTCGGCGACCTCATCCAATGAATTCGTATTGGTTGATAATCCCAAAAACACAGTCAAACCCGAAATCACCGGCGGCCCGGAATATGGATCAATGCTTACGTGCAGTCAGGGCACATGGACAAGCTATGCCCCCATCGGATACACATACGCATGGAGAGTCGGTTCTTCCACCATAGCAGCTGGATCGACTTACACAACCACAATTTCTGATGTGGACAAGTATATACAATGCATTGTGACGGCGGACAACAGCGTGTACAAGACGGATCAAGGGTCCAGCAATTATGTCCACGTCATGGGCCCAGTCAAAAACACATCCGCGCCCACGATCGGCGGTACCCTTGGTCTCGGGAGTACACTCACGTCAACTGACGGCTATTGGTCAAATTCAACGAAACCCCTCTCATATCAGTGGTACACCACCGATGGTGTTAAGACCGCCACCGCCATCCCCGGGGCCACCAGTGCGACGTATATCCTCACGCAGGCGGATGAAAATCAGTATCTCTACTGTAACGTGACCGCCTCAAACGCAGTCAGCACGGCGACGAAGTCGTCGACCAACACCCAAAAATTACAATACCCGCCTACAAACACCGCCGCGCCCACCATCAAGCCGGCGATCGACGGCATCACATGGAGCGGATCAAAATTCACAGCCACTACAGGCACATGGACGGGATCGCCGACGTCGTGGCAATGCGATTGGCTCCGCTACGACGCAGACGGCACATTTACCAACGTCAACTCGGCCGTCGGCGGCGGCGCGGTCCCCCCGACGATCAACATAACTTACACTTCTGTGCCGGCTGATGCCGGAAAACAAATCGCGTTCCGCGTGACGGCGAAAAACTCATTCGGCGGCTCTGAGGCCTACTCGAATAAGATTACCGTTGATCTCGTGCCCGCGCACATCGCGCCATATTTTGACGGCCAACAAATGCCCGTCGTCACCGCTTCGGGAACGCCGGGCGGCACATCCCCAAACTTATACCTGAAGGCGGGAACAATATTCACTTGTAATGAAAATCGTCCCGCATGGAAAGGCGACGCGCCGATGAACATCGCCTACCAGTGGCTTCGGTCGGACGCCGTCATCGACGGCGCGAACCTCTCGACATACACAAGCTTGGCGGCGGATTTCGACAAGGTAATAACATGCAAAGTGACGGCGTCGAACGGGGTTGACCCTCCTAAATCGCTGGTCGCCCGCGGATCTGCCGCCGGTGTGGACGTTACCTTCACCGTCGTAGACGTGCCGGCGTCTACAACTCTGCCCTCGATCAGCGGCGACGGGAAAGTCGGATCAACTCTCACCTGTGATCCCGGCGTATGGACGGAATTTCCGAATAATCCACCTCAATATCAGTGGCTCAAGGATGGCGCCGTCGTCACCGGCGCGACCAAGCAGACTTTCACAATCCCGGCATTTACAGCGCCCGCGACCACCGCGAAATTCGAATGCAAGGTAACGGCGACGAACGTAGCCGGAAGCAAATCGGCAACCAGCAGTAATTCCATCACCGCCATGGCCGCGCCTGTGAACACCAAGGAGCCCACGATCAGCGGAACGCAAAAAGTAGGATCGACTCTCACTTGCGACACCGGCACGTGGTCGACATCCGCGAGTTATACATATCAGTGGACATACAAGACTACCGCCATCGCACTCGCCGGCTACATCGACGGCGCGACCGACAAAACATACATCTCCACAAAGGACTATGTCGGCTATTTTATCAATTGTAACGTGACGGCGACGAACGCGGGCGGAAACGGCTATGCATCGATCGCCAAAAACTTCCAAGTCTTGGACGTACCCGTGAATACCTCCTCGCCCACAATCTCCGGGACCGCGACAGTCGGATCATATCTCACCTGTAATCAAGGCTTATGGACGGGAGGAGGTCTGACGTATGTATTGCAGTGGATCAGAAACGGCGTCGACATTTCCGCTGCGACCGCTGTATCATACAACCTCGTGACTGCCGATATCGGCGCGACAATCCAATGCAGGGTAACGGCGAAGAACGCATTGAATCTGCCGGTTTCGGCGACGGGCTCGTATGGATCCACCATCACCGGCACCGCGACGCAGGGGCCTTACAAGAAGGGGGCGCTGATCAAGGCGATCAACGCCAACGATCCGAGCCAGATTGTCACGGGAACGGTCATGGATGACAATGGAAACTACTCCATCACGGTCCCCTGGGCCGGTCCCACGATCATCGAAGCGTCCGGGGAGTTCACGGACGAGTTCACCGGTCAACCGGCATCGCTCGCCGATCCTCTGTCGGCGGCCACCAACGCCGAGATCGGAAAAACGGTCGAGTGTTCGCTGAACGTCCCGACCACCATCGCGGCCGACATCGTCGAAGACACCTCGAATGCCGCCCCGGGAGGTAAAATATTGAATTCCCTTGTGACCTCCACCAACAAACGCGTGGCCAAACAGATACTCGGGGACCCCGGGATCGATATCAGCAAGATCAAATTCAGAAATCCGTCCGACCCGAATTCGGCAAAACTCCTGAACTTCCAGCTCGCCGTCCTCGCCAACGCCGGCATTCACGACATTCACGCCGCCGTCTCGCAATTCTCGAAAGAAGTTGTGTCGGGCAAGCCGCTGGGATCGTCGCCCGACGGGGTAATCAAGGCGGCGGATATGAAGAAAACATTGGAGGAAATCAAATCCGGCGGCGAGATCACCGTGAAGGACGCCAAAGGCAGATACAAGCGGATACCGCTCTCAACCGTCATGCAAAATTTCTCCGGTCAGCCGTCGGCGTCGGGGGAATCCCGGCCATTGACAAGTCCCGCAATTCCCACGAACGACGAAAAGAATATCGAATCCGCCAAATC
>JAHFCY010000238.1 GCA_023249255.1 Candidatus Lindowiibacteriota bacterium
CCATCTGCCGCCAAACTCCCGGCCAAAACTTGCGGAACAGCTCGCGCAATACATGGTCGTCGAATATTTCCGGCCCGGCCGGACAGTGGTGTGGCAGGGCAGGCCGGGCGATGCGTTCTACACGATCTACGAGGGGGAAGCCGAAGTGTTCCGGGAAAGAAGCAAGGGCAACCGGACGCTTCTGGCCACGCTCTCGGCCCGGGATTCCTTCGGAGAGATCGCCCTGATCAAACACGAGCCGCGCAACGCCACCGTCAAGGCGCGTTCGGCTCTGACTTGCCTCGTGCTTCGAAAACCGCTGTTCGACAAGTTTGTCGCGACGTGCCTGGACAACGAGGATGAAATGACCAAACTCATCCAGTGGAACACCATCCTGAAAAAATTGCCCATGTTCGCCGATTTGCCGGCCGAGGCGATGGCCCGCATGATCCTTGAAATGTCGGAACGCGCCGTCGACAAGGGCGAGGCGGTGATCCGGGAAGGCGACGAGGCGGCGGAGTTTTATATTCTGCGGGAAGGCGCCGCCGAGGTCTGGAAGGATTACGGCGGACCCGGCGCCAGGCTGATTGCCACGCTGGGACCCGGATCGCATTTCGGAGAAATCGCGCTTTTTGAAGATTCCCCGCGGACCGCAAGCGTTATCGCGAAGGAACCCTGCCGGATTCTGGTCATGTCCAGGAAATCCTTTTTCAAGATTCTGCGGACAAGCATTTTCTCCGGAATGTGGATCGAGGAAACATCGCGGGGACGGTTGGCGGAGTTGTCGGCGAAGTCCTGATCCGGCGTCTTTTTGCATTTCGTCTGTCTCCGCTACTGTACATTATTCTGTTATTCTACATTTGGACGGCGTCATCAAACGGTTTCGCATTACGCGGCTATACTCTGAATTATAATTTGCTCACTGACGCATTTCTGAACGGCCAACTGAACCTTCCGGTCAATCCTTCCAGAGAATTGCTCGCTCTGTCCGACCCTTACGATCCGCAACAAAACTCGAACTATCGATTGCATGACGCATCCCTCTATCATGACAAGTATTTCATGTACTTCGGCCCCGTCCCCGTTCTGACGTTCTATCTGCCCTTTCGAGTCCTCACGGGCATCCATTTTCCGGAGTGCCTGGGCGTCGTTTATTTTTCCTTTGCCGGACTGCTCTTTCAGATGGCCACATTGAAATTCCTCATCCGGCGGTACGCGCCCGCGACCCCGGGATTCTTTGTGCACGCCGCCACGCTTATCCTGGGAATTTCAAATTTCGTTCCTTTTATTCTGCGAAGACCCGCGATTTATGAGGCCGCCATCGCCGCAGGATTCTGTTTTTTCGCCGGCGCTATTTTCTGGCTGGTTCGATCCGTCGCGGATCCCCAACCGCGCCCCAAAGACTTGATGCTCGCAAGTATTTTCATGGGGCTGGCCATTGGCAGCCGGCCCGGATATCTCATCATCTCAAGTCTGCTCGGTGGTGGAGCTCTGTGCTTTCTGTTTCGCGGCCGGGGAAAATCGGATCGCAACCTGTTGTGTGAAACCGGCGCGTTGACTTTCCCTTTTCTGATTATTTTTTCCGGCCTTCTATTCTATAATTACCTTCGTTTCGATCACTGCCTCGAATTTGGCGTGACGTACCAACTGTCGGGGTCCAACGGATTGCGTCAAAATGGATTTTCTCCATCCCACGTCTGGATTGCGATGAAAACATACTTCTTCGGAAAACCGGTGATTGACACGATCTTTCCATATTTTCATCCGTGGCTGGAAAATCCTCCTCAACTCCCCGGTATTGAGCGCGTCACCGGATTATTATACAGCACTCCCATCATCGCCACGGCTCTTGTTCTATCGCCCATGTTGGTATTCGGAAGAAACAACGCAGGCAACCCGGCGCCGAAACTCGCGTCGGCATTCACGGCGATCGGCGTGGCATGTGGTTTCTTCGATTGTTTTTTTGGCGTTACGGAACGGTTTATGGTGGACTTTGTCCCGTGGCTCCTCATGGGATCGATATGGATATGGATTGGATTGCGCGCGCGATTTGCCGGGTCTTTATGGCGACGGAACTGTTATCACGCGCCTTTCATATTAACTTCGATCTACGGCCTCCTGTTCCATTCCGCCATCAGCCTTGCGGGATACTACGACTGTCTCGAACGATTCAATCCTCAAACCTACAACTGGATCAAAAGATGGTTTGTTCATTGAAATGAGCGCAGGCTGATGAAGGCATTTGTCGCCGGGGGTGCGGGATTCATAGGAAGTCATCTGGTGAGCCGGCTCTTATCCGGCAAGTCTACCGAGCGAGTGGTCATCTACGACAATTTCTCATCGGGACAGATGTGGCATCTGGATGGTGTGACCGGTGATCCGCGTCTGATGATTGTTCGCGGCGATCTTAAGGATCTTCCCGAACTGAAGACCGCGATGGCCGATACGGATACAGTGTTCCATCTTGCCTCAAATCCGGACATCGCCAAGGCCGTCACCCGCCCCGACATCGATTTTTGGGAGGGAACCTACCTGACGCAGAATATTCTCGAGAGTATGCGGATCAACGGTGTCGGGAAGGTCTTTTACACGTCGGGAAGCGGCGTCTATGGCGACGTTGGCGCAGTGCCCGTCCGCGAGGATTTCGGACCTCAGCTTCCCATTTCCACCTACGCGGCGAGCAAGCTGGCCGGAGAAGCGCTGATCTGCAGTTATTGTCACATGTTCGGAATGCGGGCGCTGGCGTTTCGATTCGCGAACGTGGTGGGTCCCCGGCAGACCCATGGTGTTGCCTACGATTTTATTCGCCGGCTGTCGCTCGACCCGATCCACCTGGACATTCTCGGTGATGGTTCACAGAGCAAGGCCTATATTTTCGTTGATGATGTGCTGGACGCCATATTCCATGTCGACGCTCATTCAGCGACTGACCCCTACACGTGTTTCAATGTCGCCACAGAGGATTATGTGTCCGTGCGGGAAATTGCGGACATGGTGGTTCAGGCCATGGGGATCAGTCTTGATCGTGTGGCCTACCGGTTCAGCGGCGGCGATCGAGGTTGGAAAGGGGATGTGCCAATCGTGCGATTTGATCTGAGCAAAATCCATCGGACGGGCTGGCGCGCCAAACGCACGTCCCGCGAGGCCTTGCGGGATGCGATCCGGTCTCTGATTGACGAGTTTAAGACACGATCAGGAGAGCGCCGCGAGTGATGCCCCGCCGATGATTCGATTGAATGAAGGCGCATATCCATACATGGAAGAGGTCAATGAAGGAATCCTCCGTAACGTCACGTCCTCCCGTTTTCCGAAGGGAAGCCGGTTCCTCGATGTCGGTTGTGGTCAGGCGGCCTTGGGTGGAGAAATTCAAAAGCTTGGCCATGTTGTTTGGGGAATTGAGAAAAGTGAACTTGCCGCTGTCCGCGCCAAGACCAGGATTGACCGCTGCATCCAAACAGATCTCCTGGACACCGCCGGAATAAAAACAGCGTTGGGAGATGCGCGTTTCGATGCGGTTATCCTTTCGGATGTCTTGGAACATCTTTATGACCCTCTTTCATCGCTGAAGTTCTATCTGAGTTACCTCAAGCCGGGCGGCAGGGCTCTCATCTCCGTCCCCAACGCACTTAACTGGGAATGCCGGATCAGGTTTCTCTTCGGGCAGTTCGAGTACCAGGACACGGGAGTCATGGACCGCACTCATGTGCGATTCTTCACGTTCCGGACGTTGGAGAATCTGGTTACCGCGGCCGGCTGTACGGTTGAAAAACGGGATTTCACTCCCTATATAGTCCGGGCGTTGCTCCCCCGGATAAAAAACCGGGTGAAATCAAAGAAGGAAAATACGGCAGATATCAGCAACCTCCAGCTCTATCGAGTTTACATGCAATATTTTTATCCGATCGAGCATTTTCTTGCCTCGGCATGGAAGCCGCTTTTTGCTTTCCGGATCATTCTGGTCGTGAGAAAAAATGAAACTTAACACGGATAACCTGACCGTCGCGATGATCAGTATGAACGAGGAGAAGGCGGTCGCCGGGATGATCCGTGACATCCGGAAAATCGTGCCTGAAGCCGAAATCCTGCTCGTTGATTCCAGCAAGGACAGGACCGCCGAAGTCGCGGCGGAGCTTGGCGCGCGAGTCATCAAACAGTTTCCTCCAAAGGGTTATGGGCCCGCCATGGACATGGCACTGCGCTCGGCGGCGGGCAAAGTCGTGGTCACGATGGATTGCGACAACACATATCCCGCCGAAAAAATTCCCGAACTGGCGCGGACCGTGCTCGACGATGGATACGATCTGGTCGACGGCTCAAGACTGAAAGCGAAGCCCGCGGCCATGCCCTGGATCAACTATCTCGGAAATTTTGCTTTCGCGCTTCTCGCCTCCGCACTATTCGCCACGAGGGTTACCGATCTTCACAGCGGGATGCGCGCCTATCGAAAATCCATGATTGACCAACTCCGGTATGATGCGTGCGGCCCGGCCCTCCCGGTGGAATTGCTTCTTCGGCCCCTGAAATCAGGTTACCGGATCAAATTCACCCATATCGAATACCGGCATCGCATCGGCCAATCCACGATGCGCCCGGTCGAGAGCGCGTGGTGGACGCTCAAGAGAATCCTCTCCGTGCGGGTTTCATCCCAATGAAAATCGGAATCCTGGGCGGCGGGATCACCGGCCTGACCCTTCAGCGCTTTCTGCGTTATCCAAGTGTTGTTCTGGAGCGATCCGATTCTCCGGGAGGGCTTTGCCGGACATATTTCAAGGACGGATTCGGCTACGATCTGGGCGGACACATCCTCTTTTCGAAAAACGAGAGGATCAACAAGCTCGTCGAGGAGCTTCTGGCCGGCAACATCGACACCCGCAAACGGGCCAACAAGATTTTATACAAAAATCGTTTCATCAAATATCCGT
>JAHFCY010000239.1 GCA_023249255.1 Candidatus Lindowiibacteriota bacterium
CGGAATCTGGACGCCCAAAATGGTCTTGACACGGATGCCGCCAAGTCGCTCCTCGCGGCGGCCGGCGACCGGTGGAAGAAGGTCCACAATGAGATGGATCGGATGCTGGTCCACGACAGCCGCGACGCCGAAGAGCTGCCGGACGTTCAGAATGCCAAGTCCGCGGATCTCCATGAGATGGCGGCCAAGCTCCGGCGCGGATCCAATCAGATCGCGGTCCTGTTCCAGCCGGACCTGGACGGTGTCATCCGCGACGAGGCTGTGACTGCGCTCAATAAGCGACAGCGCAATCTCGGACTTGCCGATCCCGCTCGGGCCCATGAGAAGCACGCCGAGGCCGAAGAGCGTGACGAACGTGCCGTGGACATTGGTCTGCGGGGCCAGGCGGTTTTCGACGAACGTGTGATACGCGGCGAGAAAGCGCGTGTAGGGCAGACGGGTCGTGAAAATCGGAATGGCGGTCTGACGCAGAAGTTCCGGGTCGACCCGCGCGGGAGAAAGCCCATCGGTGAAAACGATTGCGGAGGGAGACGCGCGGCGGATGCGATCAAGCAAACTCCGGCGAACCTTCGCAGGCACGGCAAAAAACGCCGCAATCTCATCCTGACCCACCACCAGGACGCCGGATGCCAATCCTTTCGTGCCGGACGACGGCTTGCGGCCCGGGGAGGACGGGCCGGCGGAGGCGGCGCGGATTCCGGCCGCGAAAAACGCCAGCGGGCGGACAATTTCAGACGAACGAATCCGCCTGTTGAGGCCGCCATCCCCGGCGACAAATTGAAGATGGAGATGGCGTTCGTTGTTGAAAAATTCTCTGACCGCGAGAGTCATCGGTCGCGGCCCTTGCGCGGGATCGCGCGGCGGATTTCGGTGTGCATGCGGGGTTTCAGCGTTTCCGCTCCTCCTCTTCGATCAGGCGATAAATCTCCGCCTCATCCTTCGCAGTCAGAAGCGCGTCCTTGAAAACTTTGTGCTTGAGCAGGCGGGAGATGCGGGCCAGCGCGCTGATGTGAGGCCCCGTTTCACCCTCGGGAGTGACGAGCAGAAAAATGAGCCGGACCGGTTTTTCGTCGAGGGCGTCGAAGGGCACGCCGCCCGTGCGGCCAAAGGCCGCGCAGAGACGCTGGCTGGCGTTGGTTTTGGCGTGCGGGATCGCCACGCCATTGCCGATGCCGGTGCTCATGAGCTTTTCGCGCTCCATCACGGCTTCGATCACCTTGGACTTGTCCTTGACGGCGCCGGCTTTTGCGAGCAGCTCCACCAGCTCCGAAATCACGTCTTTGCGGTTTTTCCCTTTCAGGTCCGCCTTGATGCAGTTGGCTGACAAAATATCGAGCAATCTCATGGGAATCTACTACCTCTCTTTCGATTCAAACTTTTTACTCCTCCCCCGGCTCGATGAGCCCGAAGGTACCGACACTGCGGCGATAAAGAACTTTCATCTGGTTGTCATCTGAATCTCGAAATACAAAAAAGTGATAGTCGAGCGTCTTGAGCTGTAACAGCGCCTCATCCACGCTCATCGGCTTTACGGAGATGCGCTTGGCAGAGACCTCTGTCTCTGCACTGCCTTCCTCGGCAGGCGGCAATTCGGACATTTCCCTGGCGGCGCGGCTCCGATGGGCGCGGATCGCCTTGATCCGGGGCGTCTGGATCCGGCGTTCCTTATGGCGGATCGCGGCGCGTTCGAGTTTGGAGATGGCGTCGTCGATGGAGGCGTACATGTCCGTCGACCGGCCGCTGACTTTCAGGTGAAGATTGGCCGCGTTCAGGCGGACGTCGATGACATGATTCTGCCGTTCCTTGCGCAGAACCACCGTCACGTCCATGATCCGGGGAATGTGGCGATCAATCCGCTCCAGACGCTTTTCGACGTAATCTGTCAAGGACCGGGTCGGAGCAATTTCACGGCCCGTCACTTTCAACTGCATGGTCTCCTCCGGGTTCGTCGTCCTCGACGGAGGCGGATTCGGCCAATGCAAGTTCCGCTCCTGAGGACTCCGATTGTCTGGCGGCTGATCGACGCAGCCGCCGGGGCAGTATGCCCATCGCCTCACGGTATTTCGCCACCGTCCGGCGTTGAATATGAATGCCCTCCTGCTTCAATCGCTCAAGGATCGTCACGTCCGACAGCGGGTCGGATACGTCCTCGCTTTCGATCATGTGTTTGATTTTCTGTTTGACGGACCGGCTGGACAGCACGCGGCCGCCCTCGGTCTGAACGCTGTTGGAGAAAAAGAATTTGAGCTGATAGAGGCCGACGGGTGTATCGGCGTATTTCTGGTTGCTGAGTCGGCTGACCGTCGAAATGGACAGTCCGAGAGAATCGGCAACCTGCTTGAGCGTCAGCGGCCGGAGCTGATCAAACTGACCCCGGAAAAAATCAGGCTCGTAATCGATGATATAGCGCGCCACCAGATACAGGGAGAGATTGCGCTGATGGAGCGTGTTGATCAGCCAGCGCGCGTTTGTCATTTTTTCCTTCAAGTAGGCTTTTTCCTCCCTGGACAGGACACCCCGGCGGAAGAGGTCGACGTATCGGGGATTGAGCATGAGACGGGGCATTGGATTTTCGTTGACGATGACCTCAAACTGCCCCTCCACTTCCCGAACGAACAAATCCGGCACGATGTACTTCGTCTCGCCTCCGCCGTAATCCCGCGCCGGGAACGGATTGAGAGATCCAATGATCTCGGCCGCCTCCATCACCTTTTCCGCCCGGATCTTGAGGGCCGAGCCGATTTTTTTGTAATTTTTTCTGATGAGATCGTCAAGATGATGCTCCACGATGGGGCGGACATAGTCGAGACTGCTCTCCTCCAGATGGTCCAGCTGAATCAGAAGCGAACCCTTCAGGTCCCGCGCGCCCACGCCGGGCGGATCCAGCGTTTGAATCAAAAGCAGGGCGGCCTGAATCTGATCGGGCGAAACGGAAATCTGCTGGGCCGCCTCCTCGGCGCTCAACGTGCAAAATCCGCGGTCGTCCAGACTTCGGATCAGAAACTCGCCGGCCGTCACGAGGTGCGGAGGCGCGACCAGCCTGTACTGTCCGAGCAGATGTTCGGCCAGGGTCGGCACTTCGACTTTGATGTGCTCGATCGACTGCAAATCCTCATCCTTGATCCGCCGGGACGAAACATAGCCGAGGTCCGAGCCGTCGTGAAAATTTCTAAGCCAGTCCTCGTCATCCTGGAGTTTTGCGGCGTCGTCCGGCGCCTCCTTCTCCTCCGGGCGGACGGGTTCGACATCCTCGATGGAGTCGGCGTCGTCGAGAATCGGATTTTGCGTCAGCTCCTCCTGGACCCAGGCCGCCACCTCCATGATCGGCTTGACCATGAGCTCAATCGCCTGGCGCTGTTCCGGAGAGAGAAACAGCCCCTGCCTGACCTGAACGTCGAGACGGACTTCCGGCGCCATGCGGCTAATCCAGCCTGAAGCGTTCGCCGAGATAGATCCCGCGAACACGCTCGTCTTCGATCAGATCCGAGGAGCTTCCGGCCGTCAGAATGCGGCCGTCATAGACGATGTAGGCGTACTGGGTGATGGAGAGAGTCTCGCGCACGTTGTGATCGGTGATGAGAATGCCGTATCCCTGCTCGCGCAATTCGAGAACAATGTCCTGAATGATCGAGACGGCAATGGGGTCGATGCCGGCGAACGGCTCGTCCAGAAGAAGGACGCGTGGATTGGGAATGAGAGCCCGGGCGATCTCGACGCGCCGCCGTTCGCCCCCGGAGAGATTTTCGCCGGGCGTTCTCCGAACCTGTTTGAGATCAAATTGCTCGATGAGCTGTTCCAGCATCTCCATCCGCTCCGATTTGCTCAAGTTCCGCAGTTCAAGGATCGCCATCAGATTTTCCTCGACCGTCAGGCCGCGGAACACCGACGGCTCCTGGGGCAGATATCCGATCCCGCACCGGGCGCGGCGATACATCGGCAGATGGGTAATCTCGGTATTGCCGAAAAGAATCCGGCCGGCGCTGGGACGGATCAGCCCGACGAGCATTTTGAACGTCGTGGTTTTGCCGGCGCCGTTGGGGCCGAGAAGCCCCACGATCTGCGAGGGCATGACGGACAGCGCGACGTCGCGGACGACGTACCGGGTGCGGTATTTTTTTGTCAGTCCTTCGACCTGAAGACCGCCCGTTGCGGCGGCCAGGGGCGCGGGCGTGCTCATTTAGCTTTCTCCTCGGAGGGCGCGATATCGGCCTCAACCGCGCCTTCGATCGTCAACCGGCGCGTGGTGAGATTGACGGTGATGACTTCGCCGCGGAACACGTTGTCACCTGATTTTAATCGGGGATTTCCCCGGAGGATGACCATGTCTTTTTCCTTGAAATAGACGGCGCGATCGCAGTTGGCCTCGATCTCCTTGTCGACCAATACCACGTCCTCCTCCGCTTCGATCCGCTCCAACTGCCGGGTCTGTTTCGAGAAAAACGCCCGGAGCCGCGCGCATTTGAGCAGGCGCCCCTGATAGAGAGCCTCGACGTGGCCCGTAAATTCCGTGAAATTTTTGTCCGGGAAAACCGAGAGCAGATCGGACGTCACTTTGAGACTGAGACGCCCGGAGGGCGCGGCCTTCGCGGCGCCCCCGGATGGCTCGGCGGCGACGGTCCCGTGGAGAATCAACGGAATCAACAGGGCGAGGATGCACCGGAGCGCGCGTGAGCGGTTCATCCCGCTCCCGCCCATCCTTGGGCTTCGCGGGATTCCCTCCATCCTGCCGGTCATCAGCCCGGTCCTATGAATGTCGCCCGGCGGAGACGGAACACGTTTTCCGTCCGGGAGAGATCGAGTTCATGCGAGGTGAATCGGAAATTCTGAAATGATCCCCGAACTTCGGTCTCGCACCGCAGAACAGAGGATGCGGGATCCCACTCCATCCGTTCGG
>JAHFCY010000075.1:0-10834 GCA_023249255.1 Candidatus Lindowiibacteriota bacterium
TCGCAGCGGGACCCGCCAGCCTCTCAATTTCGGAACACAGCGACGCATAACGCCGGACTGTTTCGGCGAATCCATGCGTGCGTTTCAGGGCGAATACCCGGCCCGGCTGAACCAGCAGGAACTGGAACATGCGCCCGCCGGCACGGACGCGCTGGAGGGTTTCCTCAAGTTTTGACTCAAAGGCCGCGGTATGCAGGACGCCGGTCAGCGTGTCCCGTACTTTGAGAAATCCGAACTGCCGTTCACGGCGTTCGAGCACAAGCCGGATCTGAATGAGGGTCCGGATCCGGTCCAGAATCGACAGCGATTCGCATGCCAGCGGCGACCGAAACGTCAGGCAGAACAGGGCAAACGGCTGCATGGAAGGCGATGCCGACAGAGCCAGCACAACCTCCGCGCCGATCGGTATCTCGCCGTGCGCGTCCCGGATGGCGGTCAAATTTCCTTCTATTCGAAGCATGTCCTCGCCAGTTTCGATCACGCGGGACTGGGCGGGCGTTGGCGCTTTCCATTCACCCGCCGCGCTGTCCCAGGATCGAATTCCAACGGATACGTCTCTGTCGGCCTGAATTTCGAACACGTCGGCCGAAACCGAAAGCCGCGCCCGGATTGTGTCCAGCGCCGCATCAATCGACGGTTCGGTGAAAATCTTTTCGGCTGCGGCCGGTACCGCATCCGCGAGCGCGCACGTTTTTTCCATCCGGCTGTATTCGATGGCGCGGCCGACTCCGGTGGCTGCGTGCTGAACGAGTTCGCCGATCGCCGTCTCGTGAAACGCGTTGAATGCCCGGCGATGGTCTGATTCGAGCAACACCACGCCGACCACCTGCGAGTCAAACACAAACGGCGATGCCAGCATCGATCGCATCGTCACGCCGTTCTGTCCCGTTGCCAGCGACATGAGGCCGTTTTCCCAGACGTCGTCCAGACGGATCGTTTTTTTGGTTCGCGCGACCAGCTCGACGTAGCGGTCGATCATCTTCAGGCTCCGAAACCGCACGATCGACGGATTGGCCATCGGCTCGCGCGAGAACGGAATGCGCCCGGCGGTCTGAGTTTCAACATCGTCAAACACGACAAACGTCACACGGTCCGCCGGAAAAACGTCCTTCGCCAGATTGCAGAGGCTGTCGGCAACCTGTTCGACCGATACGCCCGATTTGGCCATCCGCTCCGTCATGGCTTTCAGCGTCCGATCCTCCTCAAGACGCATCAGGATCGATTCCTCGCGCTGAACGCGCACGAGCAGGTCCGAAAGCATGTTGACCAGATGCCGGATTTCATCGATCCGGGCCGAAAAAGAGTCGGCCGCCGTTGAATCCAGAACCAACGCGCCCAGCCGCCGGTCCGCTGTTTCCAGCGGCAACACGATCACGGACCGGATGTCCTCCGGCCCCGAATAGTAACCAAGAAGTTTTGCGTCGCCTTTGAAATCGGCGTAGTGAACCGTCTTGCCTGACGACAAACAATATCCGACCACGCCGTCGCCAACCGACAGCACCGCATCTTTTCGAAAAACTTCCGACCCTGTGCTGTACAATCTCGGGTACGCCAGCCGCGTCTCCGCGTCAAACTCAAACAGAGCCGCAGAATGAAATGGCGTCATGCGTTTGAGCAGTAGAAAACACTCGCTGAGCGCTTCAAATCCCTCGCGCCGCGTGGTCGAGAGGCTCGGATTCGGAAACATCCATCTCCGGTCCGTTCCCTCGACGCCGCTTGCGCCGGGCTGATTTTCTTCAGAAGAACGTTTATTGAACAGGAAGGCGGCTGCCTTCCGCGTGAATTCACGATATTTGGCGACCACCATTGAATAATGCCGAATGCCGAATACAACTGCGCCTGCGACCGCCAACCCCAGAACCGTCCACAGCACGCCGAGCGTCAAAAATCCGATCCCCACAACCACCACCGCAGCATAATACGCCCACATAGACCACATGCAAAAAGACTCCTTTCCTCTTGCATCCACAAGAATAGAATTCGCTCAATCTCCTATCCTTTTTATCGGCAGAACGCCTGTTTATATAAGTAGAATGTGCTTTCAGACAGAAGAATTTTCCCGAAAAAGCCGGCGGCAGGTCGAAACCTGGGAGCAAGCCCGCCAGCAGCTCAGGTTTAAACCTGAGCTACGGTGTTACGAAAGGATTTCGGATCGGATTGGAGGACGGTTCGGCGGCGGGGGTGGCAGACTTCTGCTTCGTTTCGCGCTCGACAAGATCCATCTGGCGGCGCATGGAGGCGGAAATGTCCTGAAGATGCTGGACCCAGGGTTCGAGCTGGGGATCTGACCGGTAGGACGCCGAAACACTCTGTGCGTCGGCCGTCCGGACAAATCCGTACAGATAAACCGCCCAGGACGCCGCGAGGATCAGACACACAACCGCGATAATTTTTTTCATGCCACCCTCGGAACCACCGACAGCGTCAACCTTACGCGCCCGCGGTCAGCCCGCTCCATCTCAAAGCCCTCGACGCGCGGCAGATCGGCGCCAGCGACCGTCAGAAACTTCAGTATGTTTTCGTAAGATCCCTCCAGTTCGATGTGCGACGCCGAACCGGCCTGCCGGTAGGACACGAGTTGAACGGCGGTTCGGTTCATCGCCGTCACGATGGACGGTGGGAGTGCAGGCGCAAGTTTGGCGGCGGTCTCGGCCGATTGAACCGCCTCCGCGGCGGCGGCCGGGCCGAACATCTTCACGCGCAACGCCATCTGGAGCGTGGAGATGTCCTCCAGTGTTTCGTGCGCGCGCGTGAGAAGCGCGATGTCTTTTTTCTGGGATTCACGAGCTTGGATGATCGACCGCGCAAGAAACGCCCACTGCCGGAGATAGACTCCTCCGAGAAAGACCGCGAGCAGGGCGATCGGGATCCAGATGCCGAGAGTTTTACGCATGAGATTTTTCTCCGAGCGGCGAAATCAGGATTTTGAACCTGTAGGTCACGCCGTCGGCATCCAGTTTCATCTCATCCATCGTCGCCGCACCGGCCAGCCGTGACGACAGCCGGCTGACCCACGCGATCGCCTTTTCGGGCAAGCGCGTCTGGCCCGAGATCATGACCTGTCCGCCCGCTCCCGCCCTCGCCCGGATGCCCTTGTACCCCTGGGCCGGGCCATCAGAGGGTTCGATGCCTCCCGTGATGCGGTCCAGCCACACGCCGGCGGGAACGCTTTCGGAAATCATCATGAAAAATTCCGGCAGGGACTCCATGATCTGTTGATCAATCCGGGCGGAGGGCGGCCGCTGTTCCGAAAATTTCACGAGACGCTCAGCCACCGGAAGAATTCCCCGTTTGGCGTCGACCTCCTCGCGCAGATCCCGGATGCGTCGCGTGTCGGATTCGAGATCGGCCCGGAGAGACTGGACGCGGGCGCCGACATACGCGTTCAGCGTGACGAACGACAACACCAGCATGGCGGCCATCGATCCATACATGACCAGATCATACGCGTCAAAACGCCGGGCCGCGACGGCCTTCGGCACGCCGGTGAAATTCAATTCGGCGTACGACGCATCAGCCGACGCCACCGCGGCGCCGACGGCGAGGATCGCATGGTCCGCCGCAAGACCTTCCGGCAGGATCAGACCCATTTCACGGGGAATATTCAGATAATCAATCAGCGCGACCGGCACAATCTGCCGCGCGTCCGCAACAAAATCGCGCGTTGTCGGATCACCCAAAATGAAAACCTGATCCGCCATTCCGCCAAGTCCTTCCTTCTCCATGTGCCAGGTGACGCGCTGAAGAGTCTTTCGAAAGCGGATTCGTGTTTCGGCCGCGTCCGACCGGTGCACGTCGTCGAAGACATTGACCAGCACGCCGTCCCGAAACGCCACGTACCGCGTCGTGCGGGATCCGACCAACACCGCCAGAGTCCTTGGCGGCAGATTCGGCCGCACGGCCCGGATCGCCGCGCCGAGCGCGACCGACGGCGGAACTACGCCTTCGATTTTTGGAAATGATGCGTCCGACCGACGGCGGGCGAGGAATTCCTCCATCCGGTCCGCGCGGGTTCCATGAAACAGAGTTTCGCCGGCTTCGATGCGCGACGCAAATCTCAATGCCAGCGTCTGAGACTCGGGAACCGGCACGATGTCTGTCCGGTTGTACCGGATGTACTCCGCCTCCCGGCCGGAAAATTCAGGCGGGATGACGGCGCGGCGGGCAAAAAACCGCAGAGGCTCCAGGAGAACCGCCCAGCCTTCATGGCCGGCAGGGTCGCTCAAAAGATGTGCAAAAGACTTGCCGGCGCGGACGGAGACCGAGATGCCGACCAGACGATCTTCCGACACGGCCACGCCAATCCGACGGCGGCGGCTCTGAATCCAGCGTTCCGGATCAAACAGTTGGGCCATTCCCATGGACTCTGTGATTGTACCGGCCGGTGGGCAGGCAGTCAATTTATGATAGTCTTTCCGGCATGCGGACAAAGGAACAGGATGACGTGACGCGCGACACGATCAAACAGAAAATGAAAATCAGCGCGCAAAAAAAGGATAAATCGCTGGTCATGGTCTTCACGGGCGACGGCAAAGGCAAGACATCGGCGGCCGTCCTCATGGCGTTTCGGACCGTCGGGCACGGCCGCAAGGCCGCAGTCGTGCAGTTTATGAAAAATTCGAAGGATTTCAAATATGGAGAACGGATGATCGCCGAAAAACTCGGCGGACCCGATTTTTTCACGATGGGGGCGGGATTCACATGGGACACCAACAACCGCGGCCTCGACATCCAGACGACGCTTAAGACTTGGGAAAAATGCAAGGAATGCGTGACGTCGGGAAAATACAGACTCGTCGTATGGGACGAAATCAATTACGTCATCGATTACGGCTTTCTGCCGCTCGATTCCGTCCTCGAATTTCTGCGCAAGAAACCCCCGAACGTTCACGTCGTCCTCACCGGCCGGAACGCCAAACCGGAACTTGTGGCGCTCGCCAATCTCGTCACCGAGATGAGGGAGATCAAACACCCCTACAAACTGGAGGGAATCCTCGCCCAGAAGGGAATCGAGTACTAACTTCTTCTGCGGGACCGCCACGTTTCGATGAGGATCGGAAGAAAACTGACGAAGATCACGGTCAGGACAGCCTTTTCCAGATTTCGCTGAACCACCGGCACGCTTCCCAGAAAATATCCGAGAAGCGTCATGCTCGACACCCAGAACACGCCGCCAAAAATGTCAAACGCCAAAAATCTCGCGTACCGCATCTGGGCCACGCCCGCCACAACCGGCGTGAACGCGCGCACGATCGGCACAAACCTCGCCATCACAATGGCCTTGCCGCCATGCTTTTCATAAAACTCTTTCGTCCTCTGAAGATGTTTCCTTTTGAAAACCCGGCCGTCCTCCCATCCGTAGATGGCCGCGCCGACCCGCGTGCCGATCCAGTAGCCGAGATTGTCCCCGGCGATGGCGGCGATGGATAGCATCGCGATGAGCAACGGCAGATGCAAATGCCCGAAGGCGGGAGAGGCCACAAACCCGGCCATGAACAGAAGCGAGTCGCCGGGAAGAAAAAATCCGAACATGAGTCCCGATTCCGCAAACACGATACCCACCAGAACCACATATCCGCCGGCGGTGATCATCTCCTGCAGACCCGAAGGCGTGAACAGGGACGTCTTCAGGTGGGCCAGCCATTCCATGATCAGATCACACTCCGATCAGGGCGCCGCTCATTTTTTGCGCCAATTCGATGGTGGCGATCACCAGATATACGGTATAGGCAACCGTGGCGATCGTGAGAACAATTTTGGCGGTCCTGGAAAATTTTGGACTCCTGTAGAGTAGCGGCAGGCCAAACGGCCCCAGCACCAGAAAGAGAGACATTACAACCGCCCACGGTTGGTAATACCAGGGAACTTTTTTGTCCGGATTTTCCATCTCACGACCTCCTTTGTTTCCTACTATAACACGGCAATGCGCCAGCATGTTAGAATTGACGCATGATTTCGATTCGACCGGACCGAATCAGGCAGATCGTGAAATTTTTTTCGGATCATCCCGATTTTTTCCCCTTCTCCTTCTCCGATCCCCAGGGCCTGTATCCGCCTCCGAACCACCCGCTCGCGCTCGAGTTTTTCTTCACGATGAGCAAGCACCAGTTCGGGTTCTGGTTCGATGACGGCCGACAGTATCTTCATCCCCTCTGGGCCGACGTCGACGGTGTCCCTCTCAAAGGATCCGATTTCATCTGGCGGATGGGCAAGCGAATGATGGACGAGACGCCGGAATTTTTTTCTCCCTCGTTTCAGAAAAATCTGACGGCGGACCGGCTGAACGATCTGTGGAAAAGCGACTGCGGTATCTGCCCCCTGCCCAACGCCCTTCTGCATCTGGCTCTTCTGAACGGCTACGGCGAGGACATGGAACGGCTGGGTCCGACACCGGCGGCGATGGTCGAGCGGGCACGCCGGACAAATTCGGCATGCACATTCCTTTCGGACACGCTCTCCCGCGTCCGGGGATACGCGGAGGATCCCCTTCGGAAAAAAATCAACATGCTCCTCATGATCCTTCAGAACCGGCCCGAGAAATTTCTGCCGAAAGAGGACATCCCGCCGATTGTCGATTATCACGTCATGCGATTGAGCCTGCGGACCGGAATCGTGTCGGTCGATTCGCCCGATCTTGCCGCGCGCCTTCTGCGGCGGGAATTTGTCACGGCCGCCGAGGAAACGGCGATCCGCCGGAACGTCTTCGACGCGATCGAACGGATCAAAAAAGAGGCGGGCGTCGGGACGGCTGAAATCGACTGGCTGTTTTTTTCCGGCCGAAAGTGGTGCCCGGAGATGGAAACGCCCAACTGCCCCGCCTGCCAACTCTCTCCCTACTGCGAAAAACGGACGGACCTGTTTCAGCCTGTGTTTCGGACGACGGCGTACTGAAATGTCTTCACGACCGATATCGCCCCTGCCGCATTCGGTTCCCCCGGCCTAAAACCGGGTCACGGCATAGACGGCCGCGGCGATGGCGGCGGATGCGGGGATGGTCAGAATCCACGCGCCGACAATCCGCGGGACGATGTCCCAGCTCACGGCGGAAAGCCGGCGGTGCCAGACCGAGCCTGATCCGAGGATCGCGCCCGTAATGGTGTGGGTGGTGCTGACGGGTATGCCGAACATCGACGCGCCGTAGAGCGTGACGGCGCCGCCGAGTTCCGCGGATATGCCGGCGGGAACTTTCAAGTCGCAGAGTTTTGTGCCCATGGTTTTCACGATCCGCCAGCCGCCGCCCAACGTTCCGAGCGCGATGGCGGTCTGGCACGACAGAATGACCCACATCGGCGGGTCGTAGCCGGCCTGAAGGTTGGCGGTGACGAGGGCCAGTGTGATAATCCCCATCGTTTTTTGCGCGTCGTTTCCGCCGTGCCCGACCGAATAGGCCAGCGAGGTCAGGATCTGCAATCTTCGGCCGGCCACGTGGAGCGCCGATTGGTGGAGACGGGGCTCGAGAAAATAAATCAACCAGGAGAGGCCGGACATGACGGCCATCCCCAGGATCATCCCGATGAGAGGCGCCAGAAAGATAAAGAGTACAGGCCGGATCCACCCGCCGATCAGGATGGCCGCAACACCGGCTTTCATCAGCGCCGCGCCGGCCAGTCCGCCCATCAGGGCGTGGCTGGAGGACGACGGGATTCCATAATACCAGGTGATGATGTCCCACCCGATTGCACCGACCAGCGCGGCAAAGACCACCCACAGATCCACCACCGCCGGATCGACGAGACCCTTGGCGATGGTTTTGGACACATGAAGTTCAAAAAACGCGATGGCGATGAAATTTCCAAACGCCGCGAGAAACACGGCCTGAAAAGGCGTCAGGGTTTTCGTCCCGACGACGGTGGCGATGCTGTTGGCGCTGTCGTGCCAGCCGTTGATGAAATCGAAAACAAGCGCGGTGACGACCAGAAGGACTACCAGACCCACGTTATCTGTTCCTTTCGAGCATCACCACAACGAACATCCCCACATCCTTGCAGCAATCCGTGCATGCCTCCAGAATCGACAGGACTTCGTCCTCGACCGTATAACATCGCTCACCGCCCGCGTGGAGGCTCTTGACCGTGTCATGAAAAATCCCGTCTGCCCGCTTCTCCAGATCCGAGATGTTCCTGAACGCCGCATCGACGCCGGACAGATCATTGGAAATTAGAAAATCAAACAGGCGGTTCATTTCGGACGTCATCTCGCCGATCAGGCCGATCATCGCGATCATCGAGTCGGATGGTTTCAGATGGTATGCCTCCATCCGCCACGCGTAGTGGTCCAGCGTGTCCATGACGGTGTCCAGACTGTTGGCGATGTCCCGCAAATCGTCCGGGTCGACCGGATGGATCATGGTATGCCGAACGAGCAGATGAAACCCGTCCGTCAGCGCGTCGGTCTTCTTTTCATGCGCGTGGATGGACGCTGTAAAATCCCCGGACCCGAGCGTTCCATCACCCGCCGCCAATTTCAAAATCTGCGCGCCCTCATGCACCAGCGCGCACAGTTCCCGTAATTTCAGAAAAAACTTCTCCGAAGCCGGCGGCACGATTTTTTCAAGAAAACGGTTGAAGATGTTCATCGGGGGGAGATTAAACATGGAAAGGTCACATATGTGAAGGGCGAAAATCCCGACCGGTTACAGCCCGAATGAAATCGGACTCACAAAAATCTGCCAAGCGCACTTTTTGCCGCATTCACTCCGCACATGCCATGTACTCCCCCTCCGGGCGGGGTCGACGAGGAACACAGGAAAACCCGGGGAATCGGGGTTCGATAAGGATCCATTTCAAAAATCGGCCGGAATAATATTTGTCTAATAAATGCCGCCCCACCGTTGATATCCCCACCTATCCGATTGGCGTTATGCTTTTCCATCTCGGCCGGGGAAATCGCGGATTTTTCGATAATCAGATCTCTAAACCCGGGCGCAAATCGCTCGATTTGTCCGATTATTCGATCCGTCATATCAACCGTCGAACTCAATGGAACGTGGCAATACGCCCATATCGTATGTCTCCCTTCCGGCGCGCGCGTCGGATCGATCAACGAGGGTTGCGCCAGAATGACAAAGGGGTGCTCAGGAATTTTTTCCTTCCAGCAGGATCCCTCGGATGCTTCGATTTCCTCAAATGTCCCGCCAATATGAACGGTCGTCGCCAACGCGCATTCCTTCGCCTTCCAGGGTATCGGACCGGAAAGCGCAAAATCCAATTTAAATACGCCAGGTCCATACCGGAATCGCGACATTGATTCCAAGTAGGAGCGCGGCAACTTATTTTCCGAGATTCGAATCAATTGACGTGGTGTAATATTTAGAAAAACCAGCTCTTCCGGCGAAAACTCTGAAAGAGACTTCACGCAGATTCCGCTTTTGAGTTTTCCACCTTTGGATTCCAGATATGAAATCAACGCTTGAACCAATCGGCCCGTTCCTCCCTCAAAAATAGGCCAGCCGATCGCATGGCCCGCGGCGCCCAGAATCATTCCGATGGCCGCCGACGCGGCGCTTGAAAATGGAACTCCCGAATGTCCCGCAATCCCCCCGAAAAGCGCTCGCGCGCGTTCTCCTTGGAACAAAGAATCCACAAGTCCCCTTGCGGAACGAAGCGCGTTCATTCCAAATCGTGCCATCAAAACCGGATGCTTCGGAAACCCAAGAGGTGGCGCCATTACATCGGGCGCCAAATCACTCCATCGGTGCACCCAGGGCGTCATCCATTTCGCATAAGTATTTTTATCTATTCCGAGTGCAACTGCGGTCTCGCGAATCGAACGATGCAGAAGTACCGCGGTGCCATCATCCAAAGGATGAGCCAGGGAAACCGGAGAATACAGCCATTTCAAGCCAAAATCGGCCAATGGCAGCCGAGTGAAAAACGGTGAGCACGCCGCCATGGGATGCACGGCCGCGCAATGATCATGAATATAACCGGGAAGCGTCAACTCCATTGAACGCGCGCTTCCACCAAACGATTTTTCAGCCTCCAAAACAGAAACGGAAATTCCGGCCTCCACCAGGGTAATTGCACAGGCCAGTCCATTTGGGCCGGATCCAACCACAGTTGCGTTTTTCATCGTAACCCAGTCTATCTGCGATGACCGGCGCGCGACAACCAGAAACTGCAAACTCCGTTCAGAAAATGTACCCAAAAATTGCTGAATGCTAACACGCCGGCAGTTCTACAGCATTGATCACAAACTTGATCTCGATATACGCGCCCACCGTAGTGCCCGGCCCGACGGTGCATCGAAGAAAAATCGCCACATCCACCGGTGACGGATTAGCAGTCTGATGAAAAACCGGTATTTTTTACAGGGAGAACTCGTATGAAGGGGACTTCCCCATCGCGGACTGGATTATGGACATTCCGTCGGCCTCGCATCATGCCGGTGTCCATGCAGTCAAACGCGCCAGCCGTTTCAAATTCAGTAGCCACCCCATCATGAGAGCCTCTTGCCGCACATTTTCCAGCGTCCGTCGTACAAATCGCCTGAATCCGTGTTGCTCTTTGGCCGCGCCCCACAATTCCTCTATCCGCTTGCGGGCGCGCTGGCTCCAACGATACGGATCGCCCCGAACTCGCATTCGAACGCGGCTGTGGACCGGATCACGGCCTATTTTCATCGGCGCTACATGTGGGTCAATTTGACATGCGAAAAGTCTTGCCAAAAACGTCTTCTCAAAAAATCCCTTATCCGCTCCCATACTTTTCGGTTTCAACCGCAATCGCCGCCGAACCCTCTCCAACAATTGCCAAACACCTTCCCGTTCCGATGTCGGCCCCTGAAATCGCTCCACGCCGATCCCCATTAAAATACGGTGTCGATTCTCCATCAC
>JAHFCY010000075.1:10844-12935 GCA_023249255.1 Candidatus Lindowiibacteriota bacterium
GTATACCCAGGCGCCGCCGTCTCCTTCGATGATTTCGTCGCGATCCGCGCGTCCGGGTCCGTCGTTGATCGATGGGTCGCATTGGATCGTTTTTCTCCTCGCCAATCCACCGTCGGATTTCCCGGATCGTCGTTTTCCTTTTTTCGGCGGGCCGTTTTCTTCTTCCCTGAAATACTCTCCATATCGATGTCCAAGCCCACAAACCATCGAAACGCCATGTTGCATTTCAACTCCATGATCAGCTTCCGGTCAGAACGCACACCCATCAGATATCCTCCCAGCATAGCCAAAAACAACTGTTCCGGCGGGATGCTCGGTCGGCCGTTATCCGGGCAATACAAATCACGGCACAATTCCCGGATTCACTCGGTGTTGATCAATTTTCGGATTTCTCGCAACGGATGATCCTCCGAAACCATATCCTCAATTCGGACCGTGTGAAAGATTCTTTCCTGCGTATTCGGCGTCCCCATCATGATTCTTGGCCCCCTCCCATAGTCTCGTTTGATCCTTTTATCTTTTTACAGGGGGTTTTTCATCAGACTGCTAGATCACCGGAGTCGGCGGAAAAATCTAAACAAGGTGATTGACGGCTCAACTGGGCCGGGGTATCTCCTTCAGAGCGACTCTATGCGTTGGCGGTATGACCCGATCGTATTCCGAATATGCGCTCGGAGGAGGTCTGAGACGAGACAGGGCGATTCATTTATCCCGTCCACGTCAAATGCAACGTTCTTCCTTATAGATAGGCAGAGTATCTACTGCACCGATATTTTGAACGAACCGGTTCCCATAGACCCTGAGACAACGCTTCGGCTTAGTGTGGCGCGTACGCCGCCCTGCGACGCAGCTTCCTGCCATCCGAACTCTTCACCCACGTATACCGCTCCGCTGACTTGTACCGTGCCATCAAGACTTCCATTTTCGCCGTCCCCATCATAACGGCCCTGCCCGTTTCCTTTCACCCACCATCCTTCGCCCGAACCGGAGAATTGCAGATTAAAACTGCCGTTGGCAACGTCTATAGCGATCGACACCGGACCTGATTTTCCATCGTCGTCGTACCACTGCCCAGCGCCTGAAAGACTGGTCACATTATTCGTCGGGGACGGAGGCGGAACCTCCTTCTGTGCGGCTTCAAGTTTTATGGTAAGGCTGTTTTCCTGATCCGGTATTATTTCTAGATTATAGTTGCCGCCTTTGTATCCCTTCGCAGTCACCTGCACCTCGTAATTGCCAGCCGGAACATTGGTGAAGCATGCAATGCCCACCGCGTCGGTTGTTTGGCGGCCTCCATCAGGAATGGCCACCTGCGCGCCGGATATGCCGCGTTCATTATTGTCCACGATCCACGCCGTGAGTCCGCCAACCTCCTGCGCGGACTTAAGGAACACGACAAAATTGTTTTCCAGTTCCGGGCTTATTTCCAGATTATAGCTGATGCCCTTGTATCCGCGCGCAGTCACCTGCGCCTCGTAACTGCCCCCCGGGACATTGGTGAAGTAGGCAATGCCATCAGCATCGGTTGTTTTGCTGCCGGCAACAGGAATGCCGACCTGAGCTCCGGATATCGGATTTTCTTTCTCATCCATGACCACCACCCCGACCCCGAATGACTTTTTTTCGCCCTTAAGGATTACGGTAAAATCGTTTTCCAGCTTCGGGCCTATTTCAAAGGTATAGCTGCCCCCCTGGTACCCCTTCGCGGTCACCTGCGCCTGGATCATTCCCTCCGGAACATTGGTGAAGTGGACAATGCCGGCAGCATCGGTTGTTTGGCTTCCGGCAGAAGCAATGGTTACCTGCACCCCGGATAGAGAGTTGGATGTCGCATCATCCACGACCTGCACGCCCACATCGAATAACTCATTTTCGGACTTGAACTTTTTGAGTGTTATGATAAGCGCGTTATCTTTTTCCGATTTTATTTCCACAGACATGCTGCCGCCCTCGTATCCACCGGCCGCCACACGAACCTCGTAAGTACCCGCCGGAAGATCGGTGAAGCGGGCCCGTCCCGATTTGTCGGACATGACCGACGGTGTGACGAGGTCAGCATGAATGGACACTTACGCGTCCGGTATCGGATGA
>JAHFCY010000076.1:0-4070 GCA_023249255.1 Candidatus Lindowiibacteriota bacterium
GATGTATGCATCATCGATCCGCCGCTCAAGCACAAGGATAACGACATGGTTTTTCTCTCGGCATCCGATATGCTTCAGGCGCTGGGCCGCGCGGCCCGGACGGAGGGAACGGTCGGGACGGGAATTGTCGTCTGCCCATCGGCTCTGGCCACAAACGTGAGATTTCAGCAAATATGGCAAAACGTAAAGAGGAGCAAGCCGGATGACATCGCCGGCAGCCTGTTCAAGGATGATCCATCATTGTCGCACAGCCTGGAACATCTGCTCTGCTGGATATGCAATGCCGTGCCGTCAGATCGGCGCGGCATGGATGCGGCCGTTTCTTGCACGATCCGGGGACACCGCGGAGAGGTCAAGGTGGGTGATATTGAAATCAGGCTTCAACAGATTGCAGACATTTCCGACCCTCTGTTGATTAAAACGCAGGACAGCCGGTTCACCCTGACGCCATGGGGCCGATGTTATCTGACCCTGTTTCTCCTTCCGGTAAACGCAACCCGCCTGAAAGTCTTTCTGTCCGGCAACCCGCCGCCGGATGAAAACAAAATCCTCGAAGAATCCATTGCCGTGGCCAAGTCCGAAGCGCAAAGCAATCGGTTGTGTAAAATCGGGTCGGATGCGTTCAGGAACTGGATGGACGAATCGGAGAAACTGGACGCATGTCTGCCCCAGGATGTCGGTGTCGGCGACTTTCTGACGTTCAAGGATCTTGTTGTCCGCGTCCTCCAAGCCTGTGTGTCCGTTTCAAATTTTCTCCGCAATCCAGACCTCTCGTCCCGATGCGCGTTCATCCGCGACCGCGTAGATTACGGCGTCCGCGACGAACTTCTGCCGCTCATGTATCTCAATTTGCCAGTCATGCACCGACATCGCGCCCGGCTGTTGTTTGATCGGGGGATACGGACAGTGAAACATCTGGCGGACGCCGATTCCGGTTCATTCTCCGAACCGTGGGTATCGCCTCTTCAGGTCGCCGCCAAGAGGTTATTGACCGAACTTGACGCGTTAAGCAAGCTGTCCGCGCCTGAACCCGAGGTCGCCGCGTTTTGTTTGCGGAATAACATTGCGTTTGAATATTGGCCAAGTTTCTATTGGACTAATCATGCGTCAATCTGACGAAATGCACGAAGTCGCAGCGAGGTCTACGGCCATCCTGATTCCTTGTAGCAAAACGAAGGAGGGAAACGGCCTCAAGGTCGAACGACCAATCGAAATCATCTCTTTTTTAGGACAGGGTGCTACTGTCCTTCTCAAACAGGCAAGGCAAGATGTCCTACAGATACCCAACGTCACATTTGATGAGACATCGCGCTTGGTTCCGGCGATCGTGCTCTACTCTGGGACTCTCTACAAAGTAGAAGGATTTCTCAACGCCATTGGGAATGCCTTGGCCACTGGCCTCCACATCCTCATCATATCGGGCGGGTACGGCCTCTTACGGGCAGAGGAGCCCATTCACAAATATGAGGCGTACCTCGGAAGGTCGGACGGGAAACTGAGAAGTTTTTGGAAGCGCATCCTACCGGGTATCGTTGCCGATTATGCCGAGAGAAACAAGATCAAGAACGTGTTCATCACCGGCTCGAAGCCCTACTCCGATGTTCTCGGAACGGAAGGATGGACTATCGGTCGCACAGTGCGTTGGTATATTCCCCATGCATCCGAAGGAGAAAGTCCCTACATTGCCGTTCCAAAGAAATGCGGAGAGGCTATAAGAGATTTGCTTAATGGCCTCATGTCGGGGCGGGAGCTGGACGGCAGGTGGACGCTGACGCCAACGACAAGCGATGTGGCTGATGACAGTGTTGACGAATGTGATGATTTAACCGGCACTGAACATCAGCCACAATCTCAACCGAAAGATCCTTTGCCCCCTACTTCGTCTAACAGCCGGATTCATGCTGTATCCCTATCCAGTGCTGCACGTATGTTACATGAACTTGGCATTTGCAAAGCATACGGGCCTACCGGAAAGATCAATGGACCAAATTGCCAGAGATTTGGACACCGCAGAAACGGCAGATGGTTCTGGATCGTCGAAGAATTACTTCGTGAGGCTCAACGGAGAGGATCCTCCACTAAGAAAATTGAAGAAGTAACACGAATCATACAATGACTCCCAATAAGGACGACCAACTTCAAGAAAGAGATAACTACGACACAATGAAACAAATGAAACCCACAGAACTTGAACAAATTAATCAGGAGCTTAGTGGAGAATATCAAACAGAAGAAATGCTAAAAAAAGAGCCTGCCGAACCAATTAAAATAGAAGTACATCTTGCAGAAGTCGAAGGCGAAATTCCAGACTTGGATTTTTATCCAATAACTTTTGATCCAAACAATCTAGCATCCTCAAAAAAAATTATGGAAGTAACAATTGAACGCTTATATAATTTAGCAGAAGAAATACTAATGATGAAAGAAGACTTGTCAGATCGGGAAGTAAAAGCATTTTTTGAAAATATCAAGAAAAAGTTGATTGTACCTATTGAAGTTCCTGAATTACTTGAACCTAAACAATTGTCTTCTAGTCGTATTAGTTCTAGAATTAAAAGAATAGAGGATGTTATTTTTGTTGTTCCTTCAGGAGTTCTAGGAGGAATGAAGACAAGAAGGGTACCTATTTTTCCCGAAGAGCAAGTTGGAACTGGTTTTCAACAAATGTCAACGCGACATAAGATTGCTACAATTCTATATCATGCGGCAACTGTTTTAGAGAATGAAATGTTGAGTCCAAGTTGACCCTCTCAGTCTCGGGGGAATAAAGGGAAAAGGAGACGGTTCTAATTTATCCCACTGCCTGTCTGCGGGTTAATTGCCAATTCCACGCCTGAAATCATTCCTGCGCATGGGTCCAGATTAGGATTTGACAATTCCTTAAATATATGTAAAATGGAATCATGTACTCCCGATTGTTTCGACCGCCGGCGGGCAAGAGTTTCTTTTTGTTCGGGCCTCGGGGGACGGGGAAAACCACGTGGGTCAAATCTGTCCTGCCCGGCGCCCTGATGGTGGACCTGCTCGAATCCGAGATTTTTAATGACCTTTTGCCCAATCCGCAAAGACTGGAAAATCTGATTCCGGCTGATTTCAAAGATTGGGTCGTCATCGATGAAATTCAAAAAATCCCGGAACTCTTAAATGAGGTCCACCGCCTGATTGAAAAATACAAATACAAATTCGTTTTGACGGGGTCAAGCGCGCGAAAATTGAGACGCAAGGGCCCGAATCTGCTGGCCGGCCGCGCCTTGACGCGCTATATGCATCCGCTGACCGTCAAGGAGTTGGGCGGGGATTTTCGCCTCGAGCATTCTCTTAAATTCGGACATCTCCCCTGCGCTTACACTGAATCCGATCCAAAAGCCTATTTGGAAAGCTATGTCCGGACGTATCTGGAGGAGGAGGTTCGGCAGGAGGGGCTGACGCGCAATCTGGCCGCTTTCTCCAGATTCCTGGAAACTGCAAGTTTCTCGCAGGGGTCGGTCCTCAATATGACGGGCGTCGCGAGGGAGTGCGGAGTGGAACGCAAAGTCGTCGAGCATTATTTCTCGATTCTGGAGGATATTTTGCTTGCCCGCCGGATTCCGGTATTCACCCGGAAAGCCAAGCGCCGGATGGTCACGCACCCGAAATTTTATTTTTTCGACGCCGGCGTATACAGAGTTCTGCGCCCCGCCGGACCACTGGATATGCCGGAGGAAATCGACGGAATCTCTCTTGAAACGCTCCTGCTCCAGGAAATTCTGGCTCTCAACGACGCCCTCAATCTCGGATACCGCGTCCACTACTGGCGGACAACGAACGGAGCGGAGGTCGATTTTGTTTTGTACGGCGACCGGGGCATTCGGGCGATTGAGGTCAAGCGGTCCGGCAGGATTTCAAAGCCGGCGCTCGGCGGGCTGAAATCGTTTCTCAAGGAATATCCGATGTCCAAGGCCTATTTTATTTATGGCGGCCGGCGCAGGTTGCGCGAGGGCGCGATAAAGATTTTGCCGGTCGAGGACGCCCTGAAGAATCTGTCCGAAATTTTATCCTGATTCGACCGGCACGGACTCTCCATAATATGT
>JAHFCY010000076.1:4080-12880 GCA_023249255.1 Candidatus Lindowiibacteriota bacterium
TCTTTCACTTTTCTTTCTGGTTTTCGGTTTCATATCCGCCTCATTAGAAAGAAGTGTCCCTGTTTTTCCATACTGATAAATTAACCCGAATCTGCTACGGCCGAGCGGCGGCGACAGGAGATTTCATCAGAGCCGGTATCGGCAGGCGCAACTTGGCGTCGAGAATTTCGATTCCGACGATTTTGTCATTCTCTGTGACGTGGAGGATGACCCCCTCGCGCACCTCGACCGCGGCCTGCGGCCGGGTCTTGGACAACCGAAAATAGGCGGCGTCCGCCTCAGGATCGTAGGTGAATTTCATGATCGCTCCTTCCATCCGCGTTTGAGCGGATAAGCCGAGATGATGGCTTTGTCTGCGTCATTAGTGACAACCTTCAACGAAAATCACGCGTACTTCGCCGAGAACAGATTTAAGTATATCGTGTATTTGCCTTCGGTGGCAACTTTATTCGATATCTGAATGGTTTGATCCACGTCTACCCGATCAATCTTGAAGAGGTGGAAAGCAACCAAGCCGGGAAGATTCGCAACGGCGGGAAATATCCGCCGCCTAATCGGACCGATATTCCTCGACAAAAATCTCGCGTCTGAGTGCCCTTGCCTTTTCCCGGTATCGGTCGAGCCGTTTCTGATGGAGGGCGCGAATATTTGGATCTGTTTGAACGGCCAGTTTCCGCGCGATGAAGGAGATGATGGCGTTGAGATGACGGATTTTGGCCAGCCGGCACATGGTGGGTTCTATTTCGACCCCTGATCCGCGCCGGCAACTCGCCCCGCAGGCACCGCCGTTGCGGATCGGACATAGTCAACACATCCGACAACCGCGTGCCGGAATCGGTTCACGCTGTTTTTGGCGACGGTCACGAGGCCGGTGGTCATCATCTGTGGGTCGACATAGACGGAAAGCGACGTAAAGCGAAAGAGCAGAAAGAGGATCAAACAGAATTTGAGCGATTCCTTGACTGGCCAGAAGAGAATTTTGAAAAGGGTGAACATGGCGGTTACCTCCCTGATGGTTTTTGTTGCGGCCGGATCAACCCCGGACAGATTTCAAGAGTTCATGGCCGTACTCCTGTAAAAATTCGTTGACGGCCAGCACCAACGCGGCTTCGATGGTGCGGGCATAGGCACGTTTTGTGTCCGAAATGACCCGCTCCGTCACGATTAATCCGGACGGGGTTCGGTCCTGAATTCGAAGAACAAACCGGGCGGCGATGAATTTGCGGTCGTAGAGGGTGTTTTCCAGATCGACGCAGGTTGTGACGTTGAGAATCCTTGGACATGGACCCGTTTCGGGGGCGGCGTTCAACAGGGCGATCCCTGATTTTGAAAGATACCCTGCTATTTCATCCATGATCTGATTGGCGCCAGACGCTGCCGGATCTGTCTGACAGATCACAATGCCCTTTGCGGAGAATGAGTATTGGCTCTGACTCGAAGCGCGGCGACGCGCGATTTCCAGAATGGCTTTTTCAAGTTCGATCCTCGGGACTTCCGCCAGGACATGCGCCGTCCAGAATTCCTGTTTTTTCTCTTCATTGTAGAACCGCTGAACAAACCACGTTTTTGGATTGATCCGGCTGACGAACGCGTCTGACAAGATTGCCGTGGAGGAACTGGCGTCGACCACGATGGCGCCGTCGGCCGCGGTGGAGTTTCGGGTTCGGATTTCCGCGGAAGATCGCGATATGTCCTGCCCGACGTAGTCGGTGACTTGCCGCACCACGTCCTGCATGGCGCTTGACCGGGCTTCGATTTCGCTCCGAGCGGAACCGGAAAGGCCGACAAAAAACATGAGATAGGGCGTAGGCTCCGGCGTCGTGAGCGACCACAGGGGACGGTCGGCCGGTACCGCCTCGATGAGACGGCAGCGGCCTTCGTCCGAAAAGCAAACCTGACCTGTGAGGTGGCAGATCAAGGCCAAAGTCAGGATAAAGGCAACACACAAGCAAATGTGCCCCCTCACCCTGACCCTCTCCCCCATCTGCGCCGGAGGAGAGGGGATATTTCTGGCGCGGGACACGGCAGACACCTAAAATTTCGGAGCGGCCGTGTGCACGACCGCAAGCTCGTTTGCATTCAGGGAATACGTGGGGTTCTGCGTTTCGTATGCATTCGTGGCGCGGGCCGTGCGCGTGATTTCACGCTGAACCGCTTCGCGCGGCGCTTCAACCAGAACGAATGCCTGCCATAGAATTTTCGCGTTTTCCGTTTGAACTTTCTCCAGATACCACGACTTGGGTCGGACTTGCGAAACCGCGACCTGAACCGTCGCCCGGGCCGAGTTGCTGCTCTCAATCTGCAGGTTTCGATCCTTGCCGGAACTGTTGTCGTCCTTGCGCGTCTCACTGCGATCCTTCGCGACAAAATTCAACACGTAATCGGCGATTTCCTGCCGGGCGCGGAAAAGCGCGTGGTCCCGGGCGTCGAGTTCCGTGCTGAACCGGTCAGACACTCCGGTAGCGTAGAAAAACGCGCCCTGTTCGGCGTTTTCGATCAGCGTCCATTCGGGACGCGGATCGTGCGAGCGATAAAGAACCTTCTCGCCGGGATCAGACGTTACCGCCATATTCGGGTGTTTGGTGCAGGCCGTTGAAATCAGCAGTAAAATCGTGGGTAAGACAAGTGCCAGGAGTTTTTTGAAATTCACGATAACCACCTCCACGGATATTTTGTTTTAAAAGATCTTTGTCGTTCTGAGAGGACTAAACGTCCGAAACGTCGGGATTTTTCAAATCGAACGGCGGAAAGATTGCAATTCTATGATGACGAGGCAATAACCGGCTTACCAGCACGCCCAAGGGTGGACATGTCTCGAACGAGCGCGCATTCCTTGACGCCCGACGCGGGCGTTGGTCTAATTGCGCTCACTATGCCATTGAAAAATAAACAGACTGAACGCCATCCCATTCGCAAACTCATGGTGGCGAATCGCGGGGAGATCGCGATCCGCATTTTCCGTGCCGCGACGGAACTTGGACTGGGGACCGTGTCCGTCCACACCCACGAAGACCGGTTTGCGCTGCACCGGTTCAAATCGGATGAATCGTATCTGATCGGGCCCGAAGGCGGAGGCGAGCCGGTCAAATCGTATCTGAACATTTCGCAGATCGTCGCGGTCGCCCGGGATCACGGGGTCGACGCGATCCATCCCGGCTACGGATTTTTGGCCGAAAATGCCGACTTCGCGCGGGCCTGTGAAGAACACGGAGTGATTTTTGTCGGCCCTACGCCGCACCAGCTCGATTTGTTCGGCGACAAAACCGCAGCGCGGCGGGCAGCCCGGGATGCCGGCATTCCCATTCTGCCCGGAACCAACCGCGCGCTGAAAAATCTGCAGGAGGTCCGGGACGCGGCGAAAAAAATAGGGTACCCGGTGATCATCAAGGCGAGTTTCGGCGGCGGCGGCCGCGGCATGCGGGTCGTGCGAACCGCGGCGGAGTTGGCCGGCAAATTGGAGGAGGCGAGGCGCGAAGCGGGCGCGGCGTTCGGCAAGTCCGACGTTTTTCTCGAACGATTCATCACCCGCGCCAAGCACATCGAAGTCCAGCTTCTCGGCGACAGCGACGGCCGGCTCGTCCATCTCTGGGAGCGCGACTGTTCCGTCCAGCGCCGCCACCAGAAAGTTGTCGAGGTTGCGCCGAGCCTGTGTCTGTCCGCCGACGTCCGGCTCGCCATCTGCGAGTCCGCGGTGCGGCTCTGCAAGCCGCTCAAGTATCGGAGCGCGGGAACCGTCGAATTTCTTTACGATCTCGACGAGGAAAAATTCTATTTTATCGAAGTCAATCCGCGGATTCAGGTCGAGCACACGGTCACCGAGGAGGTCACCGGCATCGATCTCGTCAAAAGCCAGATACTGATTGCCGATGGCCTCAAGTTGACCGATCCTGAACTCCACGTTCCGCCGCAAAACGAGATCGAGACGCGCGGCTATGCGATGCAGTGCCGGATCACCACGGAAGATCCGGCGAACCGATTCATTCCAGACTACGGACGGCTGACGACCTATCGGTCGCCGGCGGGGTTCGGCGTCCGGCTGGACGGCGGATCTGCCTATGGCGGCGCCGTCATCACGCCCTATTACGATTCTCTGCTCGTCAAAGTCACCACGCGGGGTGCGACTCTCACCGAAAGCGTCCGGCGGATGGACCGGGCGCTTCGGGAGTTTCGTGTTCGCGGGGTCAAGACCAACATCCCGTTTTTGACGAACCTTATCGGCCATCCGACGTTCACTTCCGGGCAGGCGACAACCGCATTCATCGATGAAACGCCGGATCTCTTCCGGTTTCGAGTTCCGCGTGACCGCGCAACGAAACTTCTGTCGTATCTCGGCGATGTCATCGTCAATGGCCGGCCGGATGTCAAAAAGAAAATCGACCGCAAGCGTCGTTTTGCCGCACCGATCGTGCCAGCACATCCGAAAGGCACGCCGCCGCCGACCGGGCTTCGTCAGTCTCTCCTCGACCTCGGCCCTGAAAAATTCTGCCAAAAAATCCGCGCGGACAGGAAACTCCTCTTCACCGACACGACGATGCGCGACGCACATCAGTCGATTCTGGCGACCCGCGTCCGCACCTACGACCTTCTGGCCATCGCCGACGCGACCGCTCATCTGGTTCCGAATCTCTTCAGCCTCGAAATGTGGGGCGGCGCGACGTTCGACACCGCGATGCGATTTTTGCAGGAGGATCCGTGGGACCGCCTGATCGAACTTCGAAAACGGATCCCGAACATTCCGTTTCAGATGCTTCTGCGCGCGTCCAACGCCGTCGGATACACAAATTACCCGGACAACGTCGTTCGGGAGTTCATCAAGCTGTCCGCGCGGCACGGGATCGACATTTTCCGGATTTTCGATTCGCTCAACTGGACGGCCAACATGAAAGTTGCAATGGAAACCGTCCGGGAGCACACCAACGCCGTGTGCGAAGCCGCGATCTGCTACACGGGAGACATCCTGGATCCGGGACGGCCGAAATACAGTCTGAAATATTACGTCTCGATGGCCAGGGAACTTAAAAAAATGGGCGCGCACATTCTCGCGATCAAGGACATGGCGGGTCTCTGCAAGCCTTACGCCGCGCTGGCGCTCTTTAAGGCTCTCCGGGACGAAATCGATCTGCCGATCCACTATCACACGCACGACACCAGCGGCGTCACGGCCGCCAGTGTCCTTCGCGCGGCTGACGCGGGCGTCGACATCGTGGACGCCGCGCTCGCCTCCATGAGCGGCTCGACCAGCCAGCCCTGTTTGAACTCGCTCGCGGCGGCGATCCGCCATACGCCGCGCGACAGCGGCCTCGACGGCGTATCGCTCGATCAGCTTAGTGATTATTGGAAATCCGTCCGTGAGTTTTATTACCCGTTCGAGGAAGGCCTCAAGTCGCCCACGTCCGACGTCTACCGCCACGAGATGCCGGGCGGGCAGTACACGAATCTTCTCCAGCAGGCCAAGAGCCTGGGACTTGAATCCCGCTGGCCGGAAGTCTGCGACGCGTACGCCGCGGCCAACCGGCTGTTCGGGGACATCGTCAAAGTCACGCCGTCGAGCAAGGTCGTCGGCGACATGGCGCTTTTCATGGTCACCAACCATCTCACGGTCGACGACGTGTTGTCGTCACAGAAACCGCTGTCGTTTCCCAGGAGTGTCGTCGAAATGATGCAGGGACTGCTCGGCCGCCCGCAGGAGGGATGGCCGAAAAAAATACAGGAGATCGTCCTGAAATCCGCGCGCGCCAAGGCCATCCGGGGCCGGCCCGGCGCGAGTCTCAAGAAGGTGAACCTCGACACGTCCCGGCGCGATCTGGCCGCCAAAATCGGCCGGGATCCGACCGGGGAGGAACTTCTGTCGTTCCTCCTCTATTCGCAGGTGTTTCTCGACTACGACAAACATAACCGGCAGTACGACAACGTCGGCGTCATCCCGACACCGCAGTTTTTCTACGGCCTTCAGCCCGGCGAGGAAATTTCGATCGACATCGAGGAAGGCAAAAGACTCATTCTCAAATTCCTCACGACCGGAGAGCCTCACGAAGACGGCACGCGAACCGTTTTCTTTGAACTCAACGGCCAGCCGCGCGAGGTCAACGTCGTGGACCATTCGCTTGAAGGCAAACTCCACAAACATCCGAAGGCAAATCCGGACAATCCGGACCACATCGCCGCGCCCATGCCGGGAAAAGTTTCGAATGTGGTCGCGGCCAAAGGCCAGGCGGTGAAATCGGGCGATCCGATTCTGTCCATTGAGGCGATGAAAATGGAAACGGCGATCTACTGTCCGAGGGACGCCAAGGTTGCCGACATTCTGGTCCAGTCCGGCATGCACATCGAAGCCGGGGACCTGCTTATGGTTCTGGAGGCCGGCTGACCGGCGCGGGCGCGCCTTCCTTTGAAAAAGTGAGTTCGAGTTGTCGTTCGTCCGTCTGATAATTGCGGTCTGGCCGGACCCAGAAAAACGGCCGCGAGATCGGCAGGCGCTTGATCGACGTCGGACGGGCGTAGATATCGAGATATTCAGATAGAGCCGCCTGAAAGTCGGGTAGAAACGAAAACGACGACAGGGGGTTCGACGACCCGGCCGTTTTTGCGTACCATTCACATAAAAATTTTCGGCTCGGTACTTCCCTCGGAACAATATGAATCTGAAATCTCGGATGACGTTTCAGCCACCGAAACGCGTGCGGAAACAGCACGAGGCTCCGGCGCGGAACCAGAAGATGCACGATGGCATCCGCGGGCGTGTGTGAATCAACCCATTTGAGAAAATAGAGCATATCCGGTTTGACCGGTTGAGTCGCGGGCCGTCGGGCGATTGCTCGAAGAACGCGGCTGATCAGCGTGTCGTCTTTTGACACGGCGGGCGGATTGTCGAGATGCCGCGCCGACGATTTGACATCCTGCGTGAGAAGCGCCACCGCGAAGGATTCATCCGACGCGATATAGACGCCCGAAATCTCCCGGGCGTTAAGATAAAACGATTCGTCATGCCGGAATTTGAATTCATCGTCGACCGGTTTTAATCCGTAGGATTTCCAGATGCGCTGAACGGCGCTGCGGCTGATTCCCAGAAATTTTGAGATGTTTCGAACCGACCAGCGGCGGCCCCGGACGGGCCATTTCTGGAGCGTCGTTTCAACGACCTTCCGAATTTCCTCATCATCGTGCCGGCGGCGGGTGATTTTTTGCCGGCCCATGACCTGATCCAGCCCGCCCGCGCAAAACCGGTTGCGCCAATAGAGGACAGTCGAGGCCGACACGCCAAGCCGTGCGGCAATGCCGGCGGTCGGGTGGCCGGCCGCGGACAACAAAATGATCCACGCGCGGATGATCGCCCGAAGCGGAACGCCCGCCCGGTCGACCAGCGCCTCGAGGGCCTTCCGGTCTTTCGATGTCAGTTTGAGAGTTCCCGTTTCCCCCGCTCTCATATCCCCATATCCCGGCAGTAGAGTAAGGCACGACGACCGAAATGTCAACTTCGGAAATCGCCTTGACGCGCGAGCCGCATCCATGTTTTTCCTGTGCTCATGAATTTCCGGAAATGGAACGCACGATTCTGGGTCATCTTCGGATGCATCGTCTTCAAGGCGATCTGTCTTCTGTCCTACCTCGATCACAGCCCGTTTGTCGGAATGCCGGTGATGGACTCGGCTGTCTACGTTCAATGGGCGCTCAAAATCCACGACGAAGGCTGGATGGGGCGCGAAATTTTCTACCGGGCGCCGCTGTATCCGTATTTCTTGAGCCTGATCCTCCGGGTGACGCATGACAATCTTCTGCCCGTTTATCTGATCCAATCCGCGATGGGAATATGGATGGTTGGCCGGATCCATCGACTGGCCGCGGCGCTGATTTCCGAGCGGGCGGCACATATCGCCGCTGTGGCCGCGATCCTCTACGCACCCCTGACTTTTTACGAAACGAAAATTCTGCCGACCACCCTCGGTCTCGTCCTCGAGGTGGCCGCGCTGGAATGGCTGGTCCGAGCCGGGCGAACGCAGAAGGTTCTGGACTGGGCGACCGGCGCCGCATTTCTGGGTCTGACCATTCTCTGCATGCCGCAGTTCATTCTGACATGGCCCATTCTGATCGCCGTAACATCCATCCGATATCGCCGGGCAGAGGCGCTTGGGCGAATCCTCGCATCAATCCTCATCATCCCCGCTCTCTTGATCGGTATCGTCACAGTCAGAAATTATATCGTATCCGGGGATTTCGTTTTGATCAGCGCCAACGCAGGCGTGACGTTCGCGCAGGGGAATAATTCCACGTCCCTCGGGTCCATGTCCGTCGTACCGGGATTGGTCGGGCCCGCGAGTCTCCAGCGCGAAATGGAAACTCGAGTTGCCGAAGACGCAGCCGGAAGAAAATTGCGGCCGTTGGAAGTGAACTCATACTGGTTTCAGCGGGGACTGGATTTCATCCGGGAACATCCGCTGGATTATCTGAAACTCCTCGAAATGAAAATCGCCCTCGCCTTCAACAGCGTGGAACTGCCGGGCAACTATCTGCTCGACATCGACCGCGAACTCACACCGGTCATCCGTCTGGCATTTTTGCCGTTCGGCGTGATCGCGGCGCTCGCGATATGCGGCCTATCTGGGGGTTTTCGCCGGGGAACGGACATCGCCCTGCCGGCCGCGTTTTTCGGATCGTTCATCTGTCTTTTGATGTTCTATGTGAACACGCGATATCGGATGCCGATGATCCCCCCTCTTCTGATTTTTGCGGCCGCGGGCGCCGAGGATATTTTTCGGAACTCGAAATCCATCCGCGCGACGACGACGCGACTCATCCTGGCCGG
>JAHFCY010000240.1 GCA_023249255.1 Candidatus Lindowiibacteriota bacterium
CTTTTTCGAGCGGCATGCGCGGACGATACCTTTTGATGGTTAGGAAGGGCAACTGACTCATAGGATTGAAAGGATATCTCTGGACCCATGAAGAATTCGCCGTATTCTGACCGTACGATTTTGAACAACGTAAAAAACCAGATATTTTCCCATTACCAAAATTCTGTATCCTTTTCTTTTGAGGTAGTTGTCTCGGGGAAGATGACCAACCAAAGGATGGACGGGAAGATTTTTTATTTTTGAGTGCATTTTGTCTATATACTTTAGCGCTCGTTCCTTGCTGTCGAGAGACATATAAGCCGCGATCTCGAAGACATCGCGCTTGGCGGATGGCAGGAGAACAATTCTGTACGGCTTAGAAACCAAGGCTCTTTTTTACATCCTTTATCACGTCGTCAAGTGCGTATGTCGGCGCGCCAGCGGCATCTTCGGACTCGGCGACCGAAAGTTTTTCGTACAGTTCCATTTTTGTTGTGATTTTCTTGTAGTGGTCATAGCTCATGACGACCATATTGCTTTCACCGTTTTTGGTGATGATGACGGGTTCGTCCTTTTTGTGGACAAGAGTTGAGATGTTCTTAAACCTGTTTCTTAGATCGGATATCGGTTTTACAACAGCCATGTTTGCCTCCTATTGTGTTTGCAATCGGAGCTTATATCACAATTATGATAAAGTCAAATTGGAAATCAGGATGACATCTACACCTGGCCCGCCCAATTTTTTTGCGTGGATTTAAAACGATTCCGAATATCGGCAACGATTTCTTCCGGCAGAGGGCCGCTTCGAACCCATCGCAGATTTTCTTCAATGTGGCCGATGTCGGCCGAACCCGCGATGCAGGTGGATACGCCGGGGGAATACGCGGCAAACCGAATGGCCAATTCGCTCAGCGGCAAACCGTAATCGGGCAAATTCATCTGACGCATTCGAAGCCAATATTCCTCGCAGTAATGGCCCGCCGGGCGGTCCGAAAATCTCCACGGCGCGTTGGCGATGGGCCGCTTGGCGATGACGCCCTTTCCATTCCGCGCGGCGAGCGGCAGGTGCGTATCGACGCAAGCTTGATCAAAAACGTTTACGGAAAACTGAAACCCCTTGAACTCGGGACGCGTCATCGCGTATTCCATCGCCTCGTTTTCGCCCGAATATGCCGCCACGCGGACTTTGCCGGCCCGGACGCAGCGGTCGAGAGCTTCGATCACGTCGCCGCGTTCGAGAACCTCTTTTTCGCATGAATGCAGATGCACGATGTCGATGTAATTCGTATTCATCCGCCGAAGAGCGGCGTCGACGCCCGCCGGGATGATGTCGCCTGTCCAGTCGGTGAACCCCGAAATTCCATAACCGACCTTTGTCGACAGGATGAATTCCTTTCTCCGCCCCGCCAGATGCCTTCCGATTCGTTCCTCCGAAACGCCGTATCCGCGGGCCGTGTCGATGAGCGTGATGCCGAGATCCAACGCGCGGTTGAGCAGAGAGCCGGCCTTATGGTCGTCGACGGCGGGCTCGCCGATCTGTCCGCCGCCAAGTCCCAGACGCAAAACGGCGAATCCCGAATTTCCGTAAGCGGTCGTGATTTCCATTCCCGACATCCTGTTACGGGCGGGAGTTCCCGGCGAGAACGTTCATTTCTTTCCGGGACAATTCCGCCGTTTCGGGATAATACGGCCCGGTCACGCGCCGCGCGCCGTTGCAGATGAGCAGGTACGACAGGCGATGCCGCCGCGATTCATTCCATCGCGCAATCATCGTCTGCGATTCGCTTCTGTTCCGGTCCCGGTCGACGTTCGGATAAAACGCGATGACGCCCCGGGATTTTCCGGGTTCCCCTCCATCCATGATCGCGTAAAATTTTGTTTCGGTTTTCCTGCTCCAAACTTCGGCGTAGGGAAATTCGACGATCCCGCCGTCGATCAAGTCCGCGTCCCACCACGCCAGGTCGACGAAATTAAATGTCTGACGGAGTCCGTAACCGTCCAGCGCCCTCCTGGCCGCGCGCAAAAATTCGCCCGTGCCGGCGCTTTCGGCGCCGTAGTCCCCCGCGATCGGGCCGAGACTGTCCCAGTGAATTCCATCAAACCCCAGCCGCGCCGCCGCCCCGGCCCAAACCGTGACCATTCTCCCCGCCCATCCTTCGTTTAGAAAATAAGTCGGAAATCTTCCCTCGTGCCGGCGCCACTCCCCACGCGCGTCGATGAGAGGGTGGATGCCTTTGTCGGCATTCGCCAGATTGTCCTCTTCCGCGCCGACCGCCTGAACGTAGGCCCATGCCCGCCCGTGCCGTCGATGGACTTCGTCGATGTACGCGAGAATCGTCGCGAGACAAATTTCATTTTTCCGTTTGAACGGATCAACCCAGGTTGTCCCTGAAGTCGGCGTGGAATAGTCGGCAAACCAATCATAGAACTGAAACTCCCGAACGCCGAACGAGTCGCTCATGATGTCCACCGCGGCCCGCGCGTCCGTGTCCGGCTTGCAGGCGAAGTCGCTCAAGACGCCGTAGTTTCCGAGAAGTTCGGCCGATGCCGGCGACGCCGAGGCCAGAACAAGCAGAAATAAAAATGAAAATGGGGTCATTCTCAAACATTCAAACATTCATGCTCCCCCTAACCTTTCCGATAAATATAAAAATAGGGCGGCCGGGAGGCGGGGCAGAGTTCCATTTTTAGGTCCGGAATTTTCTGGGTCCGAAAAATGATCGCGCGCGCGCCGGGTTTCATTTCCCGGGATAATTTTCCGTTGACCTCTTTGACCCGTCTGACGTTGCCCCCGCCATAATAAAAAACGACATCGGCATCCCCGAGCGGATGGTCGAGAAAATCTCCGTGCGTCAATTCGATTTCGAGAGCGAATTCCGAACCGCGATAGGCTTCGATAACGCAGGCGGCGCGCTCAATCGCGGCCTGATGAAGCTCCGGATCGGATTCGATGCCTTTCGCCTTCGCGCCGATCAACGCCGCCAGGCATACCACGCGTCCGTCGCCGGACCCGAGATCCAAAAACCGCTCTCCGCGCTCCAATCCCGCCGCGCAGATCGCGTCCCGGACATCCGCCAACCGGCTGGCCACGTACAGTCCTCCGCCGTCCATCGTGTACCGAGGAGATGTCCGCCCGGAAAATATTTGTTCCAGCGGCGCGATGTCCGCGTCATTCCGAACGGCCATGGCGATTCCTCCAACAGATCATCATTTCTCTCTGCTGTCACAAAATTGCCCGACGGCCTTCCAGCTCACGACTGATGTCGGCTTTCGATTTTGATTCTCCTCGCCCGCATAAATGAGAAATGACGGACCGCTCGGGCGTCCGGCCAGCCGGTTCCAATACGCCAGATTTCCCGCCAATTCGGACGTGAATGTCTGCGAGGATTTGATTTCAACCGGGATCAGGCTTGATCCCTTTTCAAACACGCAGTCGATTTCATTTCCCGTCTTGTCACGCCAGAAAAAAATGCCGGGCTCCAAGCCGCGGTTGTATCGATGTTTGACGATTTCCGAGAGAATGAACGTCTCGAAGATATTCCCGCGAAGCGGATGCGTGGAGATTTGGGAAGCCTTTTCAATCCCGAGGAGGGAGCAGGCAAGACCCGTGTCATAAAAATAAAGTTTGGGCGATTTCACCAGCCGTTTGTTGAAATTGCGGTGATACGGCGGCAGGAGGTACACGATAAAACCGGCGGCCAGAATGCTGATCCATGCCTTGGCTGTGTTGTGGGTGATGCCGCAATCGGACGCCAGAGACGACAGGTTCAACAGCTGCCCGGTTCGGCCCGCGCAGAGCCGGAGAAATTTGTGAAAAGAATCCAGATCGCCGACGTTCTTCACCAGCCGGACGTCCCGTTCGATGTAGGTCTGAATGTATCCCGGATACCAGTCGCGCGGCTGGATTCGCCGGTCATAAATCGGCGGGTAGAGACCCTGAAATAAAACGTGTTCAAGAGAAAGTTTTGCGGTCCGGGATATCTCGTCGAGGCTGAAGGGCAGGAGGTGAAGGATGCGGATGCGTCCGGCCAGAGTCTGCGAAATTTTCTCCATCAGCAAAAAATGGTGGGAACCGGTCAGGACGTAGCGGCCGGGCCGGCCGGTTCGGTCCACCTCCGTCTGCAGATAGGAAAACAGCTCCGGCGCCCGCTGGACTTCGTCCAGAATCACCCGATCGGGATACTGCCGTAAAAATCCGCGAGGATCATCTGTGGCAAACTCTCGTGTGTCCGGATCTTCAAGCGAGACATACCGGTGGTTCGGGAACACACTCCGGGCCAGCGTCGTTTTCCCCGACTGTCTGGGGCCTGTCACCAGAACCAGCGGGAAGGCCTTCGCCATCGCCCGCAATTTACCGCCCATCTGCCGCTTGATCATATCCGAATCGTACCGACGACTATCCAAATTGTCAATTCAATTTACAATTTGTCCAACCCCGAAAGGGACATCGGGTAAGAACGGCGCCGGTCCCATTCGGTCCTACTTTCAGGGGGATTGCTTGCGAAACGTCTCTTGATGGGATACGTTCAGCCGCTGTGAATTCTGTCCTTTCCCTTTTCCGATGGTTTGTCATTTGTTTGCCGCTGGTAACGCTCGCGCCGGACGACGCCTCCGCTCAATCGGTGTCGGATGCCGTGTTCACGTTTCACGTTGCCGACACGCGGATCCCCCCCGGCGTTTCGGTTCGAACCGTGGCGGTTGCCGGATCGTTTAACGGCTGGAGCAAGGACCAGAATATGATGAAAGAAACCAAACCCGGCGTGTTTTCGGCCACTCTTTCTTTGAACCCCGGCCT
>JAHFCY010000077.1 GCA_023249255.1 Candidatus Lindowiibacteriota bacterium
ACAACGTGGAACAGACCAACCCGCAGGAGGAAGGGGTTGTGAAAATTCCACTCCATCCGGGAATGCAAACCACATCGGTGACGTGGCAGGAAAAACAGGGCATTCAATTCTTGACCCGAACGCCCGTGATGCGTCTTAACGCGCCGGCCAACAACATTACGTTAAGCGTCCATTTGCCCGAAGATCGCTGGCCGCTCCTGGTAGGAGGACCTCGCCTCGGGCCGGCCCAGCTTTACTGGGGTGTACTGGTTGTCATCCTCCTTGTCGCCATGTCCTTGGGCAGAACCCAACTCGCCCCTCTCAAAACATATCAGTGGCTGCTTCTTCTTATCGGCTTGAGCACGGTCAACACCGTCGGCGGAGTGCTGGTCGTACTCTGGTTTTTCGCCATGGCCAAGCGCAAAACGGCCGGCGAAGGCTTGTCATACCGGTGGTTTAATTTGACGCAGGTCATCCTTGTTCTTTTGACCGCCGCCGCTCTGATCTCGCTCATCGTCACCATCCCAATGAGCCTCTTGTCCACGCCGGACATGCAAATCACGGGAAACAGCTCCAGCGATTATTTCCTCAACTGGTATCAGGACCGCAGCGCCGACACCTTCCCGCAGGGATGGGTCGTCTCCACATCCATCTGGATCTATCGCCTGACCATGCTTCTCTGGTCCCTCTGGATGGTCTTCGCCCTCATCAAATGGATCCACTGGGGCTGGGGATGTTTCAGCGAAGGCGCCCTCTGGAAACACAAGCCGGCATTGGAAGTTGCAGACGGGGAAGAGTGAAATCACTCAAGTTATAGAGACAAATCGGAGGATATCCGGGAAGTTGGACGGAGGCGGAGAATAAGCGGCGTTTCAGGCCGAGACTGACAACTGGCTATACTTGAAGGCGGGTTACTTCTTCAGCGGTTGCCTGTCCACGTACAACGCCACCAGCCAGCAAAGAATGTTTGCGGCGATCATCATGATGTGTCCCGGCGTGTATTCCATGTTCAGATACTACCCCCGTTCAACCGTCGTGTCAAACGGACGGCCAGAGTCAGCGTGACAAATCCGCCGATAAATCCGATGCCGTCAATCATATATCGCCCACCCACAACGACGGCATCGGCGCCACTGCCGATTAAGACGGCCAGCCCGACAGATTTGAGAATGTCGACGACCTGTTCAATCTGTTTCGGTGTCAGACGTACATCCATTTCACATTTCCCGGTCAATTCCTTTTTGCCGCCTCTTGAATTTATTATAGATATCGTCAAGAACCTCGGATTGCCGCGGAGTAAAATCCATTGCCTTAAACCCTGCGGCGGTTTTATCGATCTTCTTGACCCACTCGAGTTGAGATCCAATCAGACGCGTCGGATTCTCCAGCATTTCGTCAACTTTGTCGAACATTTTATTCATGATTATTTGTCACCTCCAAAGTTCGTTATGCGGAATATTCTGTTCCGCTTTCTTCCCTCACATGATCGCCCGGCGGCCTTGATTTGTCTAATTCATTATTAGTAAGATTAAGATTACATGAAAGCATCAGGCTTCGAGCCGCATCACATCCAATCGGTGACGCTTCAGCAGATTCGCTGTTTCGTCGCAGTGGTGAAGGGGGGATCGTATGCTCGCGCGGAGGGACTCGGAATCGCCCAGCCAGCCGTCTCACGGGCGGTCATGCGGCTGGAGGATATCCTGGGCGCGAAGCTGTTCGAGCCGGGTGAGAGGACGAAGATTTCCGCGTTCGGCGAAAAAATTCTCCCCGAGGCAAGCCGGATGTTGGGAATGGTCGAGTCGCTGAAGCGCCTGGCACAGGACGAGGCCGGCAAGGGACGCATTGCCGGAGAGGTGACGATCGGCACAAAGTCGGTCTTTGCCGAGACGATCCTGCCCAAACTGATCGGCGCGTTCAGAAAAAAATACCGGCGGGTATCCTTTCGCATTCGATGTGGCGGCGGCGATGAACTGCTCGGGATGCTCCGGACGGGAGATATCGATATCGCCGTTTCCCACGAGCGGCCATGCCCCGATGGCATCGCCTACAAGCGCCTGTGGTCATTCCCGAGACTGCTGGTTGTGCCGAGGGACCACGCATTGGCGAAAGGGAGTCTGACGGCCCGGCGGCTGGCCGAGGCCGACCTCATTTTACCCGGCCGCGACAGCCAGACGTTCGCTGAATTGATGCGGAAACTATCGGAGGCTGTTTCCGGGGAACGAATCCGCCGCGGAATCGAAATCACGTCTGCGGCTGCGCAGATCGCCTACGTCGCCCAAGGGTGGGGCGTCGCGGTCATCGACGGCTCAGCAGAGGAGCTTCTCACTCCGGCGCTTCTGGCCAGGCGCCTGCCGCCGAACATCCTGGCCGAGAGGGATGCAGGCGTTTTTTATCCGACGCAGCGCTATGCTCCAAACGTGGTGAGAAAGTTTGTGGAGGAATCCTGTGGGCGGTCGGCCCGTGGAGATGACGAATGATGGATAATCTTTCAATCTTTCGACCTGCGTCCCCTCCGGTGGACGCCCTCCGGAGGACTGCTACAGGCTGGATTCTCGGTCCCGAATTCTGTACTCTATAGACATGCCCTGTCCGGATCAGATGTCGCTGTTGAAATTGAAACTGGCGCGGGATGAGACCGTCCTCGACTACTCGTATTTGAAATATACGTGCGGGAAAACCATCGGTGGCGGCGATCTTCGGTCGCTGATTGTCGGCAAGAGCGCTCGGGCGATCCTCAAGTTGTCCCCGAACGACGCCATCCACAGGCTTGGCATCGAATCCGACGAGGACAAATTCTTGCTGGCAGTCGAACACGAGGCGGTGACCGCCGCACTTGGATTTCTCTTCGGCGTCGAAACGTCCGTCACGCCGCGCTATTCGATCAACCGGATTGCCGAGGAAGTCGATTACACAGAAATCGATATTGACGCCGCGCCCCTGCCGACGGCTCCGAAAATCCCCCTGCCGTGCTCGTCGTTTCCCGAGTCGCCGACTCCCAATATCCCCGAACATTCTTAACCTGAAACTTACGCACGAAAGTGCCAAAAACGCGCGTAAATAGGCCCTAGTGCCATTTTTGGGCTATAGTCTGCACTACATTTGGCAATCGGGGCTCACTTTTTCCGGCAGGGTGATTCTCGGATTAGAGTTGTGATCATTGCGAGTTGAGCCTTGGTATCGGCGTCATCTGATCACCGCCAGCTTGTCGACCAGCCTGTTCCCAAATCCTTCCAAGGAATAAATGTAGACGCCACTGCCGACCCTCTGCCCGTTTCTGTTCGTCCCGTCCCATGTCACGATATTTGATCCGACAGCCCCTGCCGCCTTGAGCTCCCGCACCAGCCGCCCGCCCAGGTCGAAGATTTTCAGGGACACGTCGCCCGCCGCCTGCAAATTATAGCTGAATTTCGCAGATTGATCCGGATCGCCCAACCGCCAAGCAGATAGGCTTCATACGCAGGCGGAAGATTTGAAACATTGTCCCACGCCAGAGTCGCCGCACCCAGGTCCGACGACACAAGAACGTCCCACGTCCGACCTGTCGTTATCGGCTCCGAGTAGCACGCGGCCATCCATTCTCCACTCCCCTTCCCCCCTTGCGGGGGAAGGCTGGGATGGGGGGTTGGAGCTTCGCGTACAGCAAGCGTGACGTATCCCGCGGCGACCGATGGGGCTTCCAATGCGCTGTTTGCCGCCCGGTTTTCCGAACTCGATTTCACTCCGATGTAGTTCTGCCAGTCCGTGATTCCCCCGGCGGTTGCGATGAACTGGATGGCCCAGTCCGCATCGCTCCCGCTCTGTTAATACGCCGCCGACAGATACGCCGGAGCCTGATTCAAAATTTCGGACGCGAATGTCTCCGGGCTTGCCGGATTCGGATATACGAACATCGTGCAAGCCTGATTTGCCTTGAGCCAGAACCCGACCATCGGTTTCAACTGCATCGTGACCAGACTCGCCGTCTCGCCGGCGGGAGCATACACCTAGTTCGCGCCCGTATACCAGTAGATTTTATTTTGAATCACGCCGGATAACCCGGCGCGGTAGGGTGTCAATCGTTGGTTTTGCGGAAGTACCGTGTCGTTCACGCCGGACGTATCGAACGCCGCGCCTGAATCCCAACTCACGTAGAAATATTGTCCGCTCGACACCTGGTTCCACCCGACGGACAGCCGGATGCTCAAAGTGTCCGCCGTCGCCGTACCGTCGGACGGAACGAATACTCGACCGCCGCTCGCGTCCTTCACCCAGTAGGCGCGTCCCCGAACAGCGTCCCCGCTTGGCGCATAGTATTTCGTGTTGTTCAGTCCGGACACGTCCGGTTGGCCGGCCCACCATTCGTAAACGATGGCGTTCGGCAACCCGCCCGCCGAACTTTTTAGATTCCACCCTGACGGATTCTTGTTCGCGCCAACCATTCGCCATCCCTGCCCCAGCGTATTCCCGCCCGGCGGCACGTCCCTGCCGTCCGCATATTCCGTGAATACTACGCTCTTCGCCGGCGTCACGCTGTCGTTCCTCGCCTCAACCCGATACACTCCCGCCGATGCGCCCAGCACCAGCGTCTCTGATGCGTAACCGGCCGCATCCGTGTAAGCCGTCGTCGTTGTCGCTCCGCTGGAAGAATTCAGATGCGCGCCCGACCCGAACGTGATTGCGAATGTAACCTTTGCGCCCTGCACTCCCGCGGACCCGCCCGTGTCGACCACCCGAACCCGCAACGGCTGTGGCGGCGTCGACGAAGGCGTTCCCAGTTGATGGTTGCCGCCGACAATCGAAATCGTGTCCGACGGCGGCGGGACGACGATGGGATTGATTCGAAACGCGTTGTCCGACGTATCGGTCGTCGCCGCGTCCGATGCGCTCATCACTCGCACTTTTGCCTGCGTCGTGCTCACATTCGGCGCTGACCAGAGGTATGCCCCCGTGTTGGACGCGGCCGCCGCGATGATTGACCATGTCGCGCCCGAATCGGTTGAATATTCCAGCCGCACAGCGGATATTGTCCCGGTCGATGTCCACGTCACAGTCTCCGCCGTTCCTGCTTGAAACGAATCGCCCCCGTTCGGCCGCGTGACCGTGTCGCTCTACGAAGCCGGTCAGGGGCCGGAACAAATCATTCAGGCATTCCCCCATCTGCCCCCATTTCATGTGGATCGCGCGTTGTATTTTCACGCGGAGGGGATAGATGTGATTTCAACGCAAACGGCCGGCAGGCTTGGAACTAGCGACGACGACCAGATAGCCTGCGCCGCAGCTCAAAAAAGGGTGCTCGTCACCTTCAACATCCGCCACTTCCCTCTTACGAACACCATTCCGGTATTTTGCTGGGCGAAAACCGCAATTTTAAACATACTCACGAAATCGCCCGCGCATTAAAGAATTTTGACGCTCGCAAAGGCTCAACATCCTATGGTGAACATTACAGAACGCTTGGAAAATTATCGGAGTTGAAGCGTTTTTTCTGATAATGGCAGGAATGGGTTGATATAGCAGCGGCGCGTCAATCGCGGCCCAAAGCCGCAACGCCCACGTTGTCCCACAGGACGCCGTTGGAAGGCAAGGACAGAATGGGTTTGGCCGAGGATGCCTGTTCCGGGCAGATGTTTCGGATGCGGGGTCCGTTACGATCTCAAAATTCCTTACATTTGTAGTTCAGCGTGGTTTGGGGTAGAATACTCCCGTCAAGATAGTTTGTGACTAACGCAGACGGAGGGCGTCGAATGGCTAAGACAGTGGACAAGCTGGCGGTGAAGATTCATGACTTGCCGGATATCGAGAAATTGCAGTTGCTGGACACGATCCTGACGGACTTGGATATGCCGGACCCGGAAATTGACCGCGTCTGGGCGGACGAGGCACGCAAGCGATGGGCCGCTTACAAATCGGGCCGAGTTGCCGCGGTCTCCTACGAGTCGGTCATGACCAAGCATCGCTGCGCGTGAAGGTCGCCTTTCTTGCAATAGCCCAGAAGGAAGTTGATGACACGGTTGATTGGTATAACAAGCAAGCGACAGGGTTGGGGCGTGAGTTTCTGGATGAACTCGATCGAGCGGTCCGGCGCATTGTGGCTTTTCCGATGTCCTGTACCGAGATCGAGTCAGGACTGCGGCGTTGCCTCTTGGCCCGCTTCCCGTATGGTTTGATCTACGGCGTGGATGGAGAAACAGTCGTCGTTGTTGCGGCGGCACACCTGCATCGAAAACCTCGCTACTGGGTAGACCGCATCTGACCCGGACGGATACACGGGAATTTTGGGACGGATACTAACATTTTAACATTTGCGTTCTGACGCGCTGTCGTCAGCGCGCCGTCCGCCTTGATAAGCGTAGACCGATGGACCGAAGTCTCTACCCGATGGGGTTCTGCCGGTGAGATTACAGAGTCGGCCATACGAAACGTGTACGGGCCGTGATTTTGTCACTCCCGCCAATCTGTCCCGGATTCCTGTGCCTTCGCCGATGACAGCTCCGGACGCGATCGCGGTCTATTCCGGAATGCGGGGGAATGTGCCTGTGTGCCTGTGGATGTGTGCCTGTGGGGTCATTCCCAAACATTGAAACATTCGGGCGGTTTTGATAGAAGGGCGTATGGCTCGAGGACCTCGGATTAGTTTTCCGCACGCGATATTCCATGTGGTGAATCGGTTTGTCGATCGGCATCCATTTTTCAAGGCGGACGAGGATTATCGAAAATTCCTGGACATTTATTTCGAAGAAGCGACCTCATTTGGGATATGGACGTACGCGTACGATCTGTTGCCGAACCACTTTCATATCGTACTGGAGACCCCAAGCGGTGAAATATCGATGTTTCTGCAACGATGGCTGACCCGAGCCGCCCAAGGAATGAATCGCCGCAAGAATCGCGTCGGTCATTTGTTTCAGGGGCGGAGCAAGACGCTACTGGTCGAACGGGAACCATATTTTCGAACGCTCATGGGCTATGTTCTGCTGAACCGCGTCCGGGCCGGGCTGGTGAAAAGTGTTTTCAATGATCCTTGGAACAGCGTGGGCGAAATGCTGACGCTGAGAGGCAGTCGCTTGGCCCGAGGGCCGTTGTGGGAATATCTGTTCGGTCACGAGTTCGATGATCAAGCCCCCGCCCGGTACATCCGTGAGTGCAGAGCCTGGCTGGAGGAGCTGGATCCGGCGAGCAATCGCGTCGACTTTGAATCAGGCCATCGGGGACAGTTCCTGGCGACGCCGGCATACCGTGGAAAGATTCTGAAGCAAGTCGAAAGGCGGCGGAGTTTGGGCGACGGCGTCAGGCGAAAAACTGATCGTCATCGGAAAAAATGGGCATGGGCAGAGATCGAGCGCGCGTCGCGCTCGGTGATCGAACAGGGAGGAGCATGGAGGGGACTTTGGCGAACCGAAGAGAAGGCCATCCGGGATATTCAATGGTACGTCGCTCACGTCGGCGCCTGTTGGGCGTGGGGACAGATCCTCGATCGAGAGTCAAAAAAGAAATGCGTCTTCCTGCCCAATACAATGGTCGTGTCAAGAATACGGAGCAGTTCCAAGAAACGCCAATTGGCGGATGCGGCCCTGGAAATGTGCACCTCGCCGAATGTTTGAATGTTTGGGAATGACCCCCATCCTTTACGGGAGTATATAGACGAGCTGGCGGAAACCCTGCCTGTTGTTGCCGCAAAATTGCGGACGCGGATCGATTTACTTGCGGCTGAGGGCACCCTGTCAAAAAGCATTGAATGCCGGCACATGGGGCAGGGACTTTGGGAACTGAAGGTTCGTTCGAAAGTCGGAACTCATCGAATTGTTTTCGGCATCCTGGAGGGAATGGTTTTGCTGTTGCATGCGTTCACGAAGAAATCTAAAAAGACGCCGAAGTTTGAACTGGAGACCGCTCGGCGAAGATTAAAGGAGGTTGAACGGTAATGTCAAAGAAGAAATGGTTGGGATCCTCTTTCGATGACCACATGGACCGGCTCGCCGCAAAAAACAAAAAATTTCGGGAGGCGTATGACAGGGAAATAAACGAACTGCCGATGTCCGCGCAGATCGCCATTGCAAGGCGAAAGGCCGGCCTCACGCAAACGCAGATCGCCAAAAAACTGTCCGTCTCTCAATCCGCCGTCGCCCAAATCGAAAATCGAAACGCCAATCCGACTCTGAAAACCGTCGAAAAAGTCGCCCGGCTCATCGGCTATCGATTAAGTCTCATCCCCCACGCCGCCTAACAACTCAATCGTCACCCCCTCATATCCTCACCTTCTCCCACAGGACGCCGTTGGAAGGCAAGGACAGAATGGGGTTTTCAGCATCCTGCTAACCCGGATATTTCATAAACAAGCCGCTACGGCGTAATTTTCCGAAAAATTCGGATTGAAGGAACTCTGGAAGTTTCTCGGATGGTCTTGAGCGGTAATTGGATTCGTGATAGACGCCTGCGATTTCCTGAATTTTTCCGCGAAGACCGGTTTCCCGCCGGAGTTCCCGGCGGGCGGCAGACGGAGGCGTTTCGCCCATCTCGACGAATTCGCAGGGCAATCCCCATTTGCCTTTCGCCGGCTCAACTCCCCGCTTGACGAGCAGGATGCGGTCTCGGTCGTCAAAGACGAGACAGCCGACGACGGGCATGGGATTCTGATAAAAAATGAACCCGCATCCCGGACAGACTTTTCGCCGCCGGCCGTCGACCGGGACCGTCAACAGTTTCGTCCGGCAGAGGGAACAATAGATGAGGGTATTGCGGGGATGTCCGTAGGGATCAAAAACAAATTTCCACATTACTCTCCCGGCGCCTCCGCACCGCCGCTCTCGATGTTTTGAACGAGCGTGGCGATGTCGGGCTGATCGGGCCGCAAGCGAAGGCTTTCCCGGAACGCTGACAGCGACTCTTTCTCCCATCCCGCCTCATAATAAATGAGACCGAGAAGTTTGTATCCTTCGGACTGACGCGGCGCGGCGGTGATGGCTTTTCGCGCGGCGTCGACGGCGGATAGAAAATTTTTCTGCGTCCGGAACATCAGCGACAAATTTAAAAACGCGGCCGGCCGGTCCGGCGCGAGGTTCGCCGCTTCCCGGAATGTTTTTTCGGCCGCCGCCGGCTGATTCATCGACGTGAGCGCAAGACCCAGGGCGTTCAGCACGTCGTAGCGGAACCCCGGATCGTCCGACGCGGCGAGCGCGGCGCGAAACAGCCGGATGCTTTTTTCGTATTCTCCCGCGCGGCGCGCCTGCTCGCCCAGGTGAAAGGTCACGTCGGGCGGCGCGGACGGACGCGACGCGGCGGATTCGAGAAGTTCCCGGGCTTTGGCGTTGTCCCCATGCTCTTCAAAAAGTTCAGACAACACCACCGTCGCCTCCGCCCCGACGCCCTGCGGATCCAGTTCGATCGCGGCGAGGAGTTCCTTCATCGCGTTTTCGGAAAATCCGAGCCGGCGGAGGGCCAGGGCGTTTCGATAATGCGCGAGGGCGTTTTTCGGATCGATGTCCAGCGCCTGACGATATTGTTCGAGCGCAACGTTGTATTTGTCATTCTGTAAAAACAGGTCGCCCATGCGGACATGCGCCAGCGCGCGGTTCTTTGAATGGATCAGAGATTGCTTGAACGCGTCGTAGGCCTTCCGAACTTCTCCCTGTTTCTGCCAGGCCAGACCCATCAGGGTGTACGCGTCCGGATCGGACGGATCCAGCGCGGCGGCTTTTTGGGCGTAGTCGATGACAACCGGCCAGCGGCTCTGCTGAAATTCAAGCTCGGCCATGCCCAAAATCGGCCTTGGATCTTTGGGCGCCATCGCCGCCGCGCGCGAAAAACTTTCCGACGCCGGCGCCATCCGGCCTTCGAGCAGTTTTGCGCGGCCCATGAGAATGAATGCGGCCGGATCGTTCTCATTCAGGGACAGGAGCCGTTCGGCCGCGCGCGTGGCCGCCTGGGCGTTGCGCCGTTGAAGGGCCATGAGGCCGCCGCGCCGGAGCACGTCCGCCAACGCCGCGCGATCCTTGTCGGTTCCGCCCATCCCGAGAAGCCGGAGCATGGCCGACTCCGCGGCGTTCCAGTCTCCCTCGCTCTGCTCCAGTTCCGCCAGACGCCGGACCTGTTCGGCCGTGGGCGCGGGAGACGACGCAAGTTCACGATATTTTTGGAGCGCGATTTTGTGCCGGCCCGACCGGTAGAGCGCGTCGGCATACATCGGCAGAATTTTCGGATTGTCCGCGAGCGGTCCCATGCGGCTCCAGACATCCACGGCATCCTCATACCGGCCGGCCGCGACGTACGCGCGCGCCAGCGCATCGAGGGCCGCGCTGTCCGTCGATGACGCGGTCCGCAGGGCCTCGAGGGACCGGATCGCCTCATCGAGATTTTTGGACGTGACCGACCGCCGCGCGAGGTAGAGATTGGCTTCCCGGTCATACGGCGACTGTTTGAGAAGCACGCGGTAGATTTCGGCCGCGGCGTCGGATTCGCCGATCCGCGCCAGAAGCGCCCCGTAATCGCGCAAAAATGCGGCTGAAGTATTTCCGGCCAACCGGGACGCCGCAAAACTTTCTTTCGCCAGCGCCAACTGGCCGTCTTCGACGTACCACCGGCCGAGCGTCTCCGCGAGCCGGATTTTTTTCGCCGAATCCTGCGTCAGCCGAAGTTCGCGCGCAAACGCGTCCGTGGCCAGCGGGCGAGTCGAGCGCTGTTGGCCGAATATTTTTCCGAAAATTTCATAGAGATCCTTGTAAGTCTGTTCCGTTCCGAGCATCTGCCGCGCTTCCGAATAGAGCGACCCGGCATTCGGCAGAATCCGGCCGGCGGCCAGCGCGGCCAGCGCCTGATCATAAATGTATCCGACCAGCCAGCGGCGGCTTGATTCGTCCGGCCGGACCTTCAACAACTCGCGATGCGCGGTGGCCGCGTCATCGAGACGGCCCAGTCGCTGATACGCGTCCGCCAGTGTCGCCAGCGCCTCCGGATCATTTTTCTGGATGATCAGATAGTCCCGCAGGACGCCGATCGCGCCGGAAAAATCATGCGCGTCGGAGAGCATCCGCGCGCGAATGATCTGGATCGGATCGCCGGGAGCGCGGATCTGGGCGAGGCGGCGAAGGATGGGTTCGGCCGACGCCGTGCCCTTGCGCAGGCTCCACGCGGCCGCAAGAAGCCGCGGGTCGTCCGGATATCGCGCCAGAAGGGCGTTGAGAAGCACATCGGCCTCGGCAACCCGGCCCATTTTGACTTCAACGTCGAGCCGTTGCCGTTGAAACGCCATTTTTTTCAGCGGATCCGGCTCAAGTGACGACAGCGACTCAAGCGTCTTGAGCAGGGCGGGCGAATCGGTCGAATAATCCAAAATCTTCAGCGCCGACTCGAGGATCGGCCGGGACGCCGGATATTTCACCGTGAGCGTCCGGGCCAGACCCAGCGCCTTTGCCCGCGCACCGGAGGTCAGCGCCGCATCGATCAGTTCCGCCGAGATTGTTTCGTTTTCGCGGATCGCCAATCTGTGCTCAAACCACCGGATCGCGTCCGCGGTCTGGCCTGACCGCGCGGCGGAGCGGCCCAGCATGTCCAGAAGGTCAAGCGTTGTCTGATCGGGATGCGCATCGGCGTATTCCTTCAACAGCGGATAGGCCATCGCTTCTTGCTCCCGATAATAGGCCTCGCCAAGAATACGAGGCAGGTCGTCTTCCGGATACCGGCCGGCGTAGGCTTTCTGCAAATACGGTTTGGCCTCCGGCCACCGGCCCTGGGAAACCAGGATTTTCCCGGTGAGATAATTGGCAAACAGGTCAGCCGGAGAATTTTTGAGCGCCGCCGCCAACCGGGCCAGCGCGTCCGGCGTGTCCGACTCCTGAAGCGCGGCCTTTGCGAGAATTTTGGATGTCGAGATGTCAGGCCAGAATCGATCGGCCTGCAGGGCCGATTCGCGAGCGCGCGGCGGCTGGCCGGCGGCAAGCTGTTGTTCGGCCAGACTGCGAAGGATGTCTCCGAGCCGGCGGCGCGTCGCCGCCGAGATCGCCGAAAACGGCGCGCGAGACGCGGCGCGAATCGCCTCATCGGCTTCTCCCGCCGACAGCGCCTGCGAAACGTACGCATCCATTTTATTTTCCGGAATGCCCTGCGGATACCGGGCCCGGAGCGTCGCGAGCGCCTCACGGGCGTTGCCGACGGACTGCTGAAGTTCGGCCAGGCGCTCCAGAAATGCCGGCTCACCCAGTTTGCGCGCCTCCTCCAGAAATCGAATCTCCGCCGCCGTGTCGGGCGGCAAGGCGTCGCGTAAAGCTCGCGCGAGCGCCTGCGCCACCGCCAGACGCGCGCGATGGTCGAGCGTTTCGTCCCGCCATAATTTCTCCGCGACCTGCCGCGCCGGCGGGGCCCGGCCGAGCGAATCGAGGAGGACCAGAAGCTCATTCGGATCGCTTCCCCCGGCATAGTAATATTTCAGCCGCTCGGTCAGCGCTTCCGTCGCGTCGTTCAATCTCTGCGCGATTTTCGCGCGAGTCAGGGGCGACACAGACGTGTCATTTTTCAGAAGTTCACGGGCGCCGGACGCGTCGCCGGCGGACAACAGCGCAAGCGCCGACGTCTCGGCAAGACTTGGCGGAAGCGGCGCAAACGCGGCCGATCGACGGATCGCCGCCGATGCGTCCGGCGAAAGACCCGGCCGGCGCTGGGCGTATCGCAGGCACAAGTCACGCAAATATTCGCGGTCCGCTGATGACGGAGGCGGCGTCATTCCGTCCGTGAGGCGAAACGCGCCGGGGAGATTGTTGGCCTGCATCAACCGGCGGATCAGCCACATTC
>JAHFCY010000241.1 GCA_023249255.1 Candidatus Lindowiibacteriota bacterium
ATCTCCAGTACGCCGGGAACGGCCCGGACGAGATGACGGCGTAAGCGTTGTGGGCGTGGATCGATTCAAGGCTTTCGCACTCGACCCGGTAGGACGACACGCGGGCGTCACCGTCGAATTTGAGGGCGATGTCCCGCACCACGTCTTCGACGAATTTCGGATTTTTGTAGGATGCCTCCGTCACATATTTTTCGTCGGCGCGCTTGAGAAGCGGATAGACTTCGCAACTGCCTTCCGACTCGACCAGATCGATCAACTCCTCGATCCAGATCGATTCGGCCATCTCAACCGACGCCCGGACGCTCGTGCGCTGATTGTGAGCGCCAAACTCGGAGATCGCCTTCGAGCACGGGCAGAGCGTCAGGATCGGCACTTCGACCTCCACCAACTTTCGGAATTTCATGCCGTCGCTTTTTTCGCAGTCTCCGCCCAGCCTGCACGGATATCCCATGATCGCCGGCTCCTGCGTCAGCGGCGACCGCTTGGTCCGAAAATACAAAAACGACACGTCGAGGTAGGATCGCTCGGCGCCGAGACGGTCGACGACGGATTCAAGGAGAATTTCCAGAAGTTCCGGATTGAGAGGCCGGGTTTTGAAACGGTCCAGGAGTTCGACGAACCGGCTCATGTGCGTGCCGCGCTCGACCGCGGACAGGGACGCCGAAATCCGTACCGTCGCCGTCACCTGCTGGTGGCCGCGCTCGCGGTCCTGCACCACCATCGGCAGTTTCACTTCGGAAATGCCGACTTGCTCGATGGTGAGACCGCGATCATCCGACTGCCCCTGCACATCTTCGATTTGATGGACGTTTTCGCTCACGGATTCCTCCTTCCTCTCCTCCTATATCTTGCCGTACCGGTCATGACAACTCCCACCTGCCTGCCGGCAGGCAGGCCTACTCCTCCCGCAACGCCACGGACGGAGACTTGCGCGCCTGCGCCACGGCCGGGATCGTCGCCGCCAGAATCGACAGGACAAATAGAACGGTGGCGGCGGCGGCAAAAAGCGCGGTCGACCACTCGGACGGCAGGCGGTCGAGGTCGTAGATGTCCGCCGGCAGACTGAAGAGGCTGCTTCGCGTGATCAGTACATGGCCCGCAAGCGCAAGACCCGCGCCGAGGATCACGCCCAATAATCCGGCAATCGCGCCCGCCGTCACAAGCACCTGCGCCACGCGTCCACGCGTCATGCCCATCGCGCGCAACGTCGCCAGCTCCTTGCGTTTCTCCACCGCCGTTGCGCTCAACGCCGACAAGACGCTGAAGACCGCGATCACGCCGAACAGCGACAGGATCAAAGCCATCACGCGCTTCTCCAGACGCACGGCGCGAAACAGCGGCGCTCGAAGATCTTTCCAACTCAAAAAATAAAATCCATCCTTCGACAACGCCTGCTCAAGCCCTCCGGCAATACTTTCCGCGTCGTCGGGATTTCGCACGCCGATTTCCAGCGCGTGGGCCAGGGACGGCGGCAACCCGAACAATCGGCGGATCGTTTCGGCCGGCGCAATCACGCTCCCCTGGTCGAATTCATAATACCCGGTCCGAAACACGCCGCTCACGCGGAAATCCGTCTGCACCGGCGCCGAGGTTTCCGCGTAAGGCGGAGACTTCGACGGAAACAGGATGACGGCATCGACCCGATCGCCCGGTCTGACCGATAATTTTTCGGCCAGGGCCGATCCGAGCAGAATTTCGCCGGAGTCGGGAAGCCGGGAAAGATCCTGCAGTTGATGTTGAAGCGGAGACGTGCGGATCTTGCGGTCGATCGGCACGGCGTAGATCAGGGCCTCACGCGTGGACGGAGCCGGATGTCCGGCCGCGCTTGCGCGAATCAGCGCCGACACCTGGATCTCCGGCGTGACGTCGACCACGCCCGGCGTTTCCCGGACGGTTTTTTCCACCTCGGGCGTGAATGCTATCGTCCCGGCGATGGAAAATCCGCGGACCGCGCCGACGCCACCGAGAATTCTCGCCTGAAGATCGCGGTCGAATCCATTCATGACGGCCATAACGATGACAAATGCCGAAAGCGCCAGTCCGACGCTGGCGATAGAGAGATACGTCAACAGGCGCACAAACCCGCTGCGGTGGCGCGAAAATAAAAACCGCCACGCTAAAAACGCGCAGAGCCTCACTCGGGACGGAGCAGGGGAAACAAAATGGCGTCGCGGATGGATGGAAGATCGCAGATCAGCATGAACAACCGGTCGATGCCGACGCCCAGACCTCCGGCCGGGGGCATGCCGTACGCCAGCGCCTCGACAAAATCCCAGTCGATCTTCGACTCGTCTCCCGCCGCCTGCTCGCGGAACCGCTCAAGCTGTTCGAGCGGATCGTTCTGCTCGGAATAGGCGTTCGCGATCTCGCGCCCGCCGACAAACAACTCGAATCGGTCGGCCAGAGCCGGGTCGTCCGCGCAGGCCTTCGCCAGAGGACTCAAAGCCCGGGGATGGCGCGTGATGAATGTCGGATCCTGCAATTTCGGTTCAACGTGATGCTCGAACAGAAGATCGAGAACGCCGGATGGAGACACCCGGCCCTCTTCTTTTTCCAGCGCCTTTACTTTGTCGCCAAGTCCCGACCTCGCCACAAGGGCGTGAAGCGAGTCGGCCGGAGTCGACGGCGAAACATCCTGCCCGAGTTCCTGCTTCAGCGCGTCCAGATACGCCAGCCGCCGGAACGGTCTGCCCAGATCGATCTCGCGGCCGCCGCTCGAAATCTGTTCCTTGCCGTGGACGGCGCGGCACGCATGACGGAGCAGCCGCTCGGTAAAATCCATGACGCGCACGGCGTCGGCGTAGGCCTCGTAACTTTCCAGCATCGTGAATTCGGGATTGTGGCGCGTCGAGACGCCTTCGTTGCGGAAATTTTTTCCGATCTCGAATATTTTTTCGAATCCGCCGACAATGAGGCGTTTCAGGTGAAGTTCCGGGGCGACCCGCAGGAACAGATCGATGTCCAGAGCGTTATGGTGCGTCTGAAACGGCCGGGCGGCAGCGCCGCCGGCCCGGGCCGACATGCTCGGCGTCTCGACTTCGACGAACCCTTCGCCGTCGAAAAATTGCCGGATGGAGGCGATGAGACGCGAGCGCATCTCGAACGTTTTCCGGACGTCCGGATTCACGAAGAGATCGACAGAGCGTTTCCGATACCGCGTTTCGACGTCCGTGAGGCCGTGCCATTTCTCCGGCGGCGGCAGGATGGCCTTCGCGAGAAAATCCCAGGATTCGGCTGAAACGCTGATCTCGCCCGTTTTGGTTTTGAAAACCTTGCCCGACACGCCGACGACGTCGCCCAGATCAAGAAGCGTTTTCATGCGCTCGTAAGATTCTTGGCCGATGTTGTCGAGTTTCAGATAGATTTGCAGATCGCCGCTTCCGTCCCGGATCGTCGCAAACGAGGCTTTGCCCATGAGCCGCAGGAGCACAACGCGGCCCGCCACCCGCACGGCCGATCCTTCATTAGCGGGATATTCACCCTTGACCGACGACGCGTCGTGCGTCTTTTCGAACCGGACGGGATAGGGATTCACGTTGGACGTCAACAGATTCGTCCGCTTGTTCAACCTCACGCGGGCATACTCGTTGTCAAAAATCATGGCGGCCCGAACCAAACCACAATTTGGAGGTTCAGACAAGACGGCGGAATATTATCGCGAGGGTAACTATTCAGGTAGACCGTTGAAAATTTCATAAGGAATCCAGGAATGCAGGAGGAAGCAAAACCGGTTATGTTCATGGCTTCATGGCTTCCTTATAATTTTTTGGAGGAAACTGAATTGTTACTCGCGAGGTTAGAACTGGATTTTCTGCTGGGCGGCTTGTTTCTTTAACGACGTCGTCGACATCACCGACTCGGTCGGTTTCGTCTGCCGAATCTGGGTTTTCTGATCTTCCCAGCCCGGTCCGATCAATGTTTTGACTTTGGCCAGAAGCTGGCGGTTTTCAAAAGGCTTGGTGAGGTAGTCATCGGCGCCGATGTCCCGACCCTTCTGGATGTCCTCGGGGCTGGTCTTGGCCGACACAAAACAGACTTTGATGGATTTGAGTTTGTCGCTTCCCTTGATGTATTTGCACAATTCATAGCCGTTCATATCGGGCATCATGATGTCCAGCAGGATGAGATCGGGCAGAATTTCACGCAGAGCCGCAATCATGTCTTTCGCGCTCGTGAACGTCCACGCGCGGTACCGGTTCACCACCAGCAAATCTTTGATCAGTTCCAGCACATCCTGCTCGTCATCTACGACAAAAACGGCGTTTCCGGCCACCTATTTGACCCCCCTTGATAGACCCCGACACCCTTTCGATCAGCCCGTGATCGAAAATCGGTATTTTACGCGGCAAATATTCCGCGCCCCGCCAGCCTGATGAAGTTGTGTTCGCTATTAAATTTTTACTTTAAACGCCCCTGAAACCCGAGAACAATTTACGAACGGCGGACGGCAATGTCAATTGCCGGCGCCAAATATTTTTCGAAATAAAATTCTCACCGGATCGAAGAACCGGTCGACCACCCGCTCCTTCATCGGAATGATCGCGTTGTCCGTGATGTGGATGTCCTCCGGGCAGACTTCCGTACAGCATTTGGTGATGTTGCAGTAGCCGATCCCCGCCGATTTTCGGGTCAACTCCACCCGGTCGAGCGAATCCATCGGATGCATTTCAAGGCTTGCGATCCGGACAAAAAACCGCGGGCCGTAAAATTCGGACTGCTTCTGATGCTCCCGCAGGACGTGACACACGTTCTGG
>JAHFCY010000078.1 GCA_023249255.1 Candidatus Lindowiibacteriota bacterium
ACCGTCGATCAAACCAGCACGATCACCTGGGCGGGAATCAAATATCTGAATAGCGACGCCGGCACCATCGTGTCGGCGGACTGGACGATGAAATAGCCGCGGTCAGCCGCCGAAGTTCCTCATCGTTACGGTGGCGGACAGGGGCAGGGTCCGTTTTTTGTCACTGGATTGAATCTCCAGATCGAGCGTGACCGTGCTGATGAGGCTTGTGTCCGTCATTTCTGCGAAAGTGTAGGTCGAGGTGTCCATTCCGTAGTATTTGAATGCGACGCTCTGGACGCTGTCAGCCACGGTCGATGTTTTTCCGTCGAACAAATTTTTCAGGATCAATTGATTTCCCGACAGGTAAAACTGATACGGCGTGGCCGTGATGTTAAGAGTCAGGGTGCTCGCGCTCACGCCGACGACGTTCTGCGCCATCCAGGTTTTTGGAAGAAAGCCGTTCAGGCCGGGAAATCCGAACATGCCGGCATTTCCATCGTCCGCCATGTCGGACGTGGTGGTGATGTACTTGGAACACGCGTTGCCGACCACGAACAATTGAACAAACGCGGCCGATAAGATGACGAGGATCACCGTCGCCACCAGCATCTCGATCAGCGTCACGCCCCGCATGGCCGCGCGGGATCGGTCGAATTTTTTCACGACGGTCGCCTACATCTGCGAAAACATGTCATGGAGCGTCACCAGCGTCTGGCCGCTCTTCTTTACAGTCACCGTCACGCGCTTGCGGGTCGTGGTCGATGCGGACACGCCGTTATTGGCGTCGAGAAACGCGACGGCGACATCGCGGCTGAATCCCGTATAGCCCGTCATCGCCGCGCCGGCCGGATATTGGATCGAGGATTCGACGTAGCCGTTGAAATCGTCGACGTCGTCGAAGGTCGTCTTGTTCGTGGCGTTTTCGCCGGCGTCAACGCCGAGCGTCGACGAAATCGATCCGTTCGTGTTTTCATCCCACCGGCGGCCGTGAATTTCCTCCATGAGGCTCATCGCGAGATACATCGCGCGGGTCACGTTGACGCTTTTGTCGGCGGACCGGTTGGCTGTCGTGTAGAGCGAGGCGAGGGTGACGGCAACCATGCCGATGATAACCATCGAAAGGTTGACCTCGACCAGCGTCATGCCGGCCGGGCGGCCCGGACGCGTCAAACGAACTCCGTCATGGACAGCACCGGCAACATCATCCCGGCGACGATGATGCCGACAATGGTTCCCATCCCTAAAATCAGGAGCGGCTCAAGCGACGCGAAAAAATTCTTCAATGCCGTGTCGACGTCCTTGTCGTAAAATTGGCTGACCTTGGCCAGCGCCTGCGGAAGCCGGCCTGTCATTTCGCCCGTGGCCACCATGTTTCCGACCAGCGGGGGAAAATAGGGACTGCTTTTTATTTTTTCGGACAGCCCCATCCCCATCCGGACGTTTTCGTAAATTTTATCGATTTCCTGCGCGATCACGCTGTTGCCGGTGACTTCCCGCGATACCTTCAATGCTTCCAATATCGGCACGCCTTTCTCGAGAAGAGTCGACAGGGCCGAGACAAACCGGGAAATATAAATTTTTTGCACGAGGATGCCGAGGAGGGGAAGTTTCAGAAGAGCGCCGTCCAGAGCCGGATTTTCGCCGATCGTCTGGATCTGCCGCCTGGCGAACCAGATCGCTCCCGCCAGCACGAGAATACACACGTACCAGTAGCCCGCCAGAAAAGCGGACAGCCCCATGAGCAATTTCGTGATGCCCGGGAGTTTTTCGGGCGGAAGATTCAGCGATTTGACGAACTTGGGCATGACAAACAGCGTCACAAAAAAAAGCGTCGCCATGGAAACGGTGAAGATGATGCAGGGATAGATCATGTACGTCTGGATTTTTTTCTTCATGTCGTCCTGCTTTTCCTGATAGTCGGCCAGCTTGGACAGCGTCTCCGGCAGGCTTCCTGATTTTTCGGCGCCGACGATCAGGTTGACGTAGAGCCTCGGAAACGAATCGGAACAGGTCCGCAAGGCCGAGGAAAAACTGTTCCCCTTGGTGATGTGCGCCGCCATGTTGGCGAACAACTTTTTCACGTTTTCGGTCGGCGCTTCGGTGGCAATGAAATGCAGGCTCTCGAGGAGGGAAACGCCGCTGTTGAGGCTAAGCTCAAGCTGGCGGGTGGCGGTTAACAGCTCTTTGTCGGTGATCCCGACCTTGTCTTTTTTGGGCGACGCGGCGTCAATCGCGGACGGCATGATCACTATCCCGCGACGACCCGGAGAAGTTCCTCGCAGGACGTGTCGCCGTTCAGGACTTTCATCATGCCGTTTTCGTACATCGTGTGAAAACCGACACCGCGGGCCGCCTCCATAATCTCGTTGTCCGGCGCCCGCGCCTGAATCTTGTCCTGAATGTCCCGGTTGATCACGAGAAGTTCAAAGACGCCGACCCGGCGGCGATAGCCGGTTTTGGAGCATTTGTCGCATCCCGTCGGACGATAAAACGTGTACGGCTCGGACGGCGGCGGAAGGCCGAGACGTTCCACCTGCGCGGCGTCCGGCTCGTACGGTTTTCGGCAGTACGGGCAGAGAAGCCGGATCAGGCGCTGGGCGATGATGCCCTTGAGCGAGGAACTCAACAAAAACGGTTCGATGCCCATGTCCATGAGGCGCGAGATCGAACCACAGGCGCTGTTGGTGTGCAGGGTCGAAAAGACCAGGTGGCCGGTCAGGGCGGCGTGGATCGAAATTTCGGCCGTCTCCTGATCGCGAATCTCGCCGACCAGAAGGACGTCCGGGTCCTGCCGAAGAAGCGAACGAAGAGCGGCGGCGAAGGTCATCCCGATGGCGGCGTTGAGCGTGACCTGATTGATGCCGGCCACCTGATATTCGACGGGATCTTCCAGCGTGGAGATGTTGACCGTATCGTCTTTGATGCTCTGCAGGGCGGCATAGAGGGTTGTCGTTTTGCCGGAACCGGTCGGACCCGTCACCAGAATGATGCCGTTGGGACTTTGGAGAAGCTGTTTGAAGGGAGTAAGAATTTCCGGAGGCATGCCGATTTTGTCGATGTCCTGCTGGCTTTCGTCCTTGTCCAGAATTCGCATGACCACTTTTTCCCCGGTGACGAGCGGCAGACTCGACACGCGAAGGTCGACGTTGCGGTCGGTGAGTTTCATCCGGATTCTGCCGTCCTGCGGTTTTCTCGTTTCCGCGATATCGAGTTTGGCGATGATTTTGATTCGGGACGCGACGGTCGGCGCCAGCGCGCGCGGCAGGGACATGATCTCGCTCAAGACGCCGTCCATCCGGTAGCGGACGATCAGTTTGTCGGCCCGGGGTTCGATGTGGATATCCGAGGCCCTCTTGTTGATCGCGCCCAACAAAATCTGGTTGACGAGTTTGATCACGGGCGCGTCGTCGAGGACTTCAAGATTCGGATCGACGACGTCTGTCGGTGTCGACACTTCAAAAGTCGTGTACTCCTTGTCCTCGTCCGTCGCGCCCGCCTGCCTCACCTCTTCGGTGGCTTTCGAGATCGTTGAATGCAGTTCGGCGGCCTCGTCCGGCCGGAACATTTTTGTAATCGCCGCCAAAACGGCATTCCGCGTGCTGATGACCGGCTGGACCGACAATCCGGTCTGGCTTCCGATCTGATCGCAGGCCGCCACGTCATAGGGATTGAGCATGGCCAGCATGAGATGGTCGCCCTCCTGAAACAGCGGCACGACCTGATACTGTCGGCAATATTTTTCCGGAAGGAATTTGGCGCTTTCGGGTGTGAGGAACGGATCTAGATCCTCAAAGTAGGCGATCTGATCTTTCATGCCGATGCCCTTGATGATCTGCGCCTCCGTGGCAAATCCGGCGGTGATCAGAATTTCCCGAAGGTCTCCGCCGACAGTCCCCACGCGGCGGGCCTCGATGGCCTCATTGAGCTGTTCCTGCGTGATGACTCCGACTTCCACCAGCACTTCACCCAGCCTGTCCGTCTGTTCCATCAATGGGCTCCTTATGGATTTAAAATGCGCCCGATTTTTTCACGAAGGGCTTCGACTTTGAAAGGTTTGACCACATAGTCGTTCGCGCCAAGCCGGATGGCTCCATCGACGTACTCCGGTTTTTCATAACCGGACATCACAATGACCGGAATGCCGGCCGTCGCCTCGTCCGCCTTGAGCTCCTGCAATATCTGATAGCCGTCTTTGTTGGGAAGCGCGAGGTCAAGCAAGATGACCGACGGGGGATCCTGTTTGACGACCTCGACCAGATTCATCCCGTCGGCGACGTGCGTCACCACAAACCCGTCCTTTTTCAGGAGGAACTGGGTCATCTTCGACATATTGACATCATCATCGCAAATCAAAATTTTTTGGCCGCTCATATTCGCTTACGCCTGCCCAGCATACACGGCAGGCGGAATAAAAGCAATTTGTCGAAGACCTGCAGGCACGGATTCATTCATATTCGATCCGAACCCGGTCCATGTATCGGATCAGTTCATGGGCCGCCGCGCGGATCTGATCGGCGTTCCCCGACTTGGCGCCGTCTTCGATCAATTTGCCGTGCACGGTCACCGGATCAAACCCGAACGCGCCGCCGGAGCCTTTGAGTTTGTGGCCGCGTTTCTGGATGGAGGCGAAATCCTGCCGGCCGAGTTCCTCCAAAATGGCGGTCAGATGCTCCCGCGTGTCTCCGATAAACTGATCGACGAATTCCCGCAGGTCTTTGTCCACCTTCACAAGGATTTCTGCGGATACCGGTTGTACCGGCGGCTGCGATGGCATTTTTTCTTCAGGCGGCGGGGGCGGAAGAGGTTGTGACGCATCCGGCAGACGGTCGACGGTTCCCGTGTATTTTTTCAGAAGCGAAAACAGTTTCGACTTCTTGACGGGCTTTGTCGCGTGCTCGTTGCATCCCGAGTCAAGACTCTTGCGGACGTCCTCCACCATGGCGTCGGCCGAGAGGGCGACGATGGGCGTTTTGGCGAGACCGTTTTCCTTCTGCCAGGCCCGGATCACGCGCGTGGCGGTGAATCCGTCCATCACAGGCATCTGAAGGTCCATGAAAATGACGTCATAAGATTCGCCCGCGCGAATTTTGTCCACGGCGATTTTGCCGTGTTCCGCGAATTCCAGCCGGTGAGGCGAGTTCTGGAGGTACGCCCGGATCACCACGCGATTCTGTTCGTAGTCCTCGACAACGAGGATTTTCAGCGGCGGAAGATTTTCATCCGCCGCAATCCCCCGCGCGGCCCGGGCGCCGCGCTTGAAATCCTTCGCCACGCCGAGCCTGACCGAGAATTTGAACGCACTGCCCTTGCCCAGAACACTCTCGACCCAGATTTTTCCGCCCATGAGTTCCACCAGTTGCTTGCAGATCGAAAGCCCCAGCCCCGTGCCGCCATACATGCGGGTCGTGCCGGCGTCGGCTTGGGAGAATTTTTCAAAAATCGTGCCGCATTTGTCCGGCGGAATACCGATGCCCGTGTCTGAAATGGAGATCAGCAAATCACCCGCATCCGTTGAATCCGGGCGTTTTTCAATCCGGAGTTTGATATCGCCGTTTTCGGTGAACTTGATGGAATTTCCGATCAGGTTGATCATGATCTGTCGGAGCCGCGTCGGGTCGCCCTCCAATCCGTCCGGCACGCCTGCGTCGACCTCCCGGGACAGATTCACATTTTTGGCTCGCGCGCGGATGACCAGAAGTTCGACCGTCTGTTCGGCCAGGTCGCGGATGTCGAAAGCGATTTTCTCAAGTTCCAGCCGGCCGGCCTCGATTTTGGATATGTCCAGAATGTCGTTGATCAGTCCCAGCAGGGCATCGCCGGCGCTGCTGATGGTCGAGACGTATTTGTGATGCTCGGCCGACAGGCCGGACTCCAACAGCACGTCCGACATGCCGATGATCGCGTTCATGGGCGTCCGGATTTCGTGGCTCATCCGGGCCAGAAAATCCGATTTCTCCTGATTGGCCGTCTCGGCCGCGGCTTGGGCCGATTTGAGTTCCCTTTCGGCGCGCTTGCGTTCGGTGATGTCGCGCGCGAAGAGACAGTAGTACTCCAGTTCGTCGTATTCCAGAAAATTGCCCGATATCTCGACCGGGATGAGACCGCTGTCGGCGCTCATGTGGACGGCCTCATAGATGAGAGAACGCTTTTGGCGAAGATCGTTCCAGAATTCCTGCCACGTGTCCTCGGGATGGTCGGAATTGATCTGGTGGATGGTCATGGTCAGCAGTTCATCGCGGCTGTATCCGAGCGACCGGCAGGCCGCGTCGTTCACGTAGATGATCTTGCCGTCCGACATGATCCAGAACGCCGGATCGGATGCGGTATCGAGTGAAAACCTGGTGAATTTCAGCGCCTTCTCGGCCATCTTGCGATCGGAAATGTCCTCGATCATCAAAAAACATGCGTCGATGCGGCCGGCCGCATCCCGAAGCGGCGAGCCCCGGACCCTCGCCCAAAACGGCGACCCGTCCATCCGGATAAATCTGAACTCCATCCGGAAGACGTCCGAGTTGCCGGCCATGAATCCCGCAAATTCCTCTCCGAAGGACTTTTCGTCCCGCGCGTAGATGAATTCCGAAAAAATCGCCGATCGCAGTTCGGATTCTCCGTAACCGAGCAGGCTCTGCAGAGCGGAATTGATTTCCACGATGCGGCCGTCCCGGTCAAGGATCGTCATGCCGCGATGGGATTTGACGAAAATTTCGTGATAGCGGGATTTGGTTCCGGTCGCGTCGGTCGCATCCTCGGCCTGGCGGCGATCCGTGACATCGCGGAGGATCATCACGAAGGCTGGCTGGTCGCCCCACATCGCCTCGACGCCGCGAATTTCCATGAGACCGAGTTCCCCGTCATCCCGGAAAAAATGGACCTCCTGCGGCCGGTCCGTCTGAATCGGATATCCGAACGACTCGCCCTTCATGCTTCCGGCACTGCGACCGAGAAGCCGGGCCGCGTCCGGCGTGGCGTAAAGAACCGTTCCCTCCAGCGTGACTGCGACGATACCGTCGGCCATTGAGAATTTCAGGCCCCGGGAGACTTGGCCTGGAATTTGAACTTCTCGCCGATTTCCTTTTTCAGGTCATCCGGAATGTAGGGATTGCGGTACAGGACCTCCATGATCATCCTAAAGTGAGACCGTTCCTTGTAGAGCCACATCGCAAAGGGGCGGTCGATGTCCTTGTTCGCGGCCATGGTGGACAGTTCGCGCGGGGACTTGAGTCCGAATCGCGAATCCAATTTGGCCATCTCGGTCTGCTCGTCAGCCGCGATCCGGTCCAGAACCGACGTCGCGGCCTGACGCTTGGATTCCTCCACCACTTTCTCGTGCTGCGTGCGGGCGGCCAGAATATACGCGTACAGCCGCCCGATCTGCTGGGCCCGCGCCATAATTTCATCATCCGTCTGCGCCGTCCGAACCTGATCGGCCAGTCCGTCCAGGGACTGGGCGACACCCGGCAGATTCAGAGGCAAATCCAGTTTCATCTGGCTGATAAAATCATCCGTGGCGTCTTTCAGCATCTGCGTCTCGTACCGGGCGCTCTGGTCGGTCATCTGCTGCAACAGGCGCTGGTCGTTGAGAATCTTGCGATCGGCCGGGCCGACGTAAAAAATGTCGTGGCCGACACGGAACGTGATCAGGCGGATGATGAATTTGATTGCTCTTCCGAAGGAGCCGGAGGACCGATACGCGATTTCCTCCCGGGCGTCAAGGCAGAGTCGCCTCCGACGCCTTTCATCCTCCGGCGGCAACCCCATTTTCGCGAGGATGGCAAGACCCTTGTCAAAATGCTTTTGGGCAAGCTGGAAATTTTCAAATACGCCGGTTGAACCGCACCGGAAATGGTAGACGCCCTTGTTGATGTGGGCGTCCGCATTTCCGCTCTTGATCGCCTCCGCAAACAATTTGCCCGCCGATCGGGCCTGACCCTTCTCCGCCAGATAGGCGCCGAGGTACTGGTAGTCCTCGTAATTGAAAAATTCGAGATTATATTTTTCGACGATCCGGATCGGTTTTTCGCTCACGTAAACGAGGAGCGAGGCATCGTCCCGCGACCGCAGTTTCGTCCAGACCGATTTCGTCAACGGATCGTATTTGGCCGCCATGAGATTTCCGTCTTTGTCCGGGATATCGGTCATGGCGCGGGGCGTTTCTCCAATCTCCAGAATTTTCGTGTTCAGGTATTCCCGCGGCGCAAGCTTGACGAAATTCTCCCCCCAGCGCTCCTCGGACGCGGATACGCCCTCCCCGACTTCGCCGACCCACGACTCGAATGCCTCTTCCGGGGTCGACATCGGATTAAGCGGGTTTTGCGGGCGCCGGGAGCCGGCACGCGTACGTAATCACGGCTTCGACGTCCTCGCGATTCGCCGTCGCGTCGATTTTGAGCAGATCGTCCGCCTCCATGTCCGCCAGATCCTCCAGCCGGCGCAATCCCGCGGCAAACCAGCGGCCCACAACCTCCCGGGGAATTTTTCTGACTATGCGGACATCCGTGATGAATACCTGCTTGAAATCGGACTCGGTGAAATACAGACGGGATTTGGGAATGAGACGCATCTTGTCGATCAGTTGCTTGACGTCATTCTCAGCCTCCGGCCCGTACTTTTTGACGATGTCGAGCGCGCCGTCATCAAGAAATGAGGGCAGGCGCGTGAATCCGAGTTTGTGCAATTTGACGGCCTTGCGGGGATCGAAGTTGAACATGAACGCCAGCTTCACGATAAAAACCTTCCGCTCGAACGCCGGGTCCTTCAGCGCCTCCGGCTCCTCCGGAGCAATGTCATCCTCGGCTTCCCCGCCCATATCCTCCGACGCACCCTTGATCCACTCGTCATCCGAATTAAGCAGTGCCCAGCCACCCGCCTGGCGGTCGACCAACTTGTCCCAGTCGTCATGGAGTTTTTGGAGGACGTCATGAAAAATTTCGTATCCGGCGCTCCGGTTCGACATCCCGACGGCGGAGAGCGTCAGCATGGGCGTCTTGCCCGACTCGTCTTTTTGAAACAGCGGATGGACGGCCTTTTTGAAATATTTTTGGATCAGCGGATAACTCTTCTGAAACGCAGGTTCCGTCAAAAATCCCATAAAAAAATGATCCTGCACGGCAAAGAGAGGCATGCGGGGCGGCAATCCGACGGTCGCAGCGCCGGCCGTCAGCTTCAAAATCTGGTCCCGGTACGCGCGGCCAAACGACTTGACGTATTCCTTGGCGAAGTTCGCCCGGATAAAAATGGCAAAAATCTCATCGCCACGCTCATGCGCGCTGACGTAGGCGTTGAGCGCCGCCTGGCCCGACGTGAGACCGGTGACCGGATCGACGTTCTCGGCGGCGGCCACCGACGATCGGACGCGGTCGGCGTACCGGTGCAACGCGTCAACTACGTTCCCGAAATCGCCAAATTCATCGGGCGACAGAGAATCGATCGTTTCCCCTCCCTCCTCCAGCGCCTTCTGCAGGCGGCTCATCGGCTTCTTGACGCTCACGTAAATGGCGGCCGCGATCAGGCAGTAAAACAGGGAAAAAACCATGAGCGACATCAGCGCGAACATCGCCCGCCGCGCGCTGACAAATCCCTGCAGATCCATATCCCGCAGGGAGATCATCACCATGCGGCTCGAAGAATTGCCCGACGTGACGGGAATCCAATACTGCGAGGTCACGTCTCCTGGTCTGGATGACCGTTTGTATTCCTCCTTGGTGATCTTGATATCTTTCGGAGGTTGATCAAACAGGTTGGGAGCGTAGGAACCGTCAAGTTCGAATGAATAACTCTGCTCCGAGGTGATATTTTCTACAAAGCGATAGACCGCGCCGCTCAGGAATTTGAAGCCGTTCTCACTCAATTCAGGCGATTGCGCGGCATCGCGCAATTTCCCCGTCAGCCGGGCCGGATCGCCGGCCGAAGCGGCCTGCACGCGATTGAGTAGCTGCATGGCCGTTTCCTGCTCGAAATTCTTCCGTTCCACCCTGTAGAGGCCGCCCTTCTCGCCGTTCAGCCAGATGGCAAATGGCAGACAGACCAGAAAGCAGGCGAGAAACGATAGAAAATAAACGGAATTAAATTGTTTCAAAACAGATCCGCACTTTCATCCGGCAATGCGCCCATGCGCGGTGATATAGCATAAATCCCGGGCCGTCACGATACGGGGCCGGACAGAAGTTGTTCGATGGCGCTTCTGGCGGCTTCAGATTCAGCTTCGCGTTTACTCCGGCCGGCGCCCCGGCCCAGAACGCGGGTCTCGAACATCGCCTCGACAACGTAGGTCGGAGCATGGTCCGGGCCGCTGGTCTCCACAACGCGGTAGATCGGCGCGGCCTTGTGCTCCTTTAAAAACATCTCATTGAGTTTCGCCTTCGGATTTTCGATGCCCTCGGTCACGGCGCCGGTCAGGTGGACGCCGAAATGCCTGTGAACAAATTCGATCGACGGATCCATGCCGCCGTCCAGATAGATCGCGCCCAAAATCGCCTCCGTCACGTCCGACATAATCGCCGTGCCTTCAACGCTTGCCGCCGGTCCGACACGCACATGTCGGTCGAGGCCGAGGTTCTGCGCGACGCGCTCGCAGGCCGACCGGTTGACCACCTGGCTCGTGCGTTTTGTCAGATCGCCGGCAGGCAGATCGAGGTCGCGGTAGAGTTTTTCGCTGACAATCAGACCCAATACGGCGTCGCCCAGAAATTCCAGCCGCTCGTAATCGCCGCCGTTGAGATCGAGCGACCGGTACGACCGGTGCGTGAGGGCGATCAGGAGAAGATTCGGATCGGAAAAGGTGTAGCCGATAATCGACTGGACGGCGGCGAGGTCAGTCAATGCAACTTCGCCCGCCTGCCGGACGGGCAGGGGTGGCGGATTGCGGATTGCGGATTTCAAACAAAAGAAATACGCAACCTGAAATTCGCGGGATCATTGAAATTTAGTGAGGAGCAGACAGCCGTTGTGCCCGCCGAATCCGAACGAGTTGCTGAGCGCGGCCCGCATCGGCTTTTCGCGCGGGGTGTTGGGCACGTAGTCCAGGTCGCATTCGGGGTCGGGCGTCTCGTAATGGTGCGTGGGCGGCGCGATGCCCTTCTGAAGCGCAAGCGCGCAGGCAATCGCCTCGACCGCGCCGGCCGCGCCAAGGAGGTGTCCCGTGATGGATTTGGTCGAGCTGACCCAGAGTTTTTTGGCGTGATCGCCGAAGACGTCCCGGATCGCCTTGCTTTCCGCCCGGTCGTTGAATTTGGTCGACGTGCCGTGGGCGTTGACGTACTCGACGTCGGACGGATTGAGCCGGGCGTCGGCAACCGCCATCGACATCGCGCGGCGCGCGCCTTTGCCCTCCGGCTCCGGCTCGGTGATGTGGTATGCGTCGGCCGACAGCCCGTAACCGGCGACTTCGGCGTATATTTTCGCGCCGCGCTTTATCGCGCGCTCCAACTCTTCAAGCACAACCACCCCCGCTCCTTCGCCCATCACAAATCCGTCCCGGTTGAGGTCAAAGGGCTTGGAGGCGTGGGCGGGATCGTCGTTTCGGCGCGACAGCGCCCGCATGCTGCAAAATCCGCCGAACCCCAGCGCACTGATGGCGGCTTCGGTGCCGCCGGCGATCATGACGTCGGCGTCGTGGCGCTGGATGATTTTCATCGCGTCACCGATCGCATGCGATCCGCTCGCGCAGGCGGTGACCTGCGACAGGTTCGGGCCGCAGAATCCGTAGCGGATGGCGATTTCACCGCTGGCCATGTTGATGATGAGTTTGGGGATCAGAAACGGCGAGACTTTCGGATGGTCGGAATCCAGATCCAATTCGCGGGCCTCATGTTCAAGCGTGGCAATGCCGCCGATGCCTGACCCGATGATGACGCCGACGCGCTCCAGGTCCTCACGAGCCGGATCAATACCGCTGTCCGCGATTGACTCCTTGGCTGCGACAATTGCAACCTGAACAAACCGGTCCATGCGCTTGATCTCTTTCGTCGAAAAATGCTCTTCCGGTTTGTATCCGAGAATTTCGCAGGCGAATGTGGTGGGGAATTTGGACGCGTCAAATTGCTCAACGGTCCGGGCGGCGCACCGGCCCGCAAGGATGGAGTCCCAGAAAATGGAAACGCCATTGCCGTTGGGCGTGATGGCGCCCATGCCGGTGATGACGACTCTGCGATCGGATTGAATGGACATCCCTCTCCCGTCCTTCGGTGGTGACGGCGGTGGATCCGGCGCTACTCTTTGACCGCCTTTTTGACGTGGTCGATCGCCTGGCCGACGGTTTTGATTTTTTCCGCCTCTTCATCCGGAATGCTGATGCCAAATTCCTGCTCGAAGGCCATGACGAGTTCCGCGGTGTCCAGGGAATCAGCGCCCAGATCGTCGATGAACGACGCTGCGTCCTTGACCTCCTCCTCGGTCACACCCAGTTGATCGATGATAATCTCCCGAACCCTCTCCTCAATGCTTGCCATGATGTCTCCCTTCGTTGATCCTCCGATTTGACGGCCGGCGGTGACGCCCAAAAATCGGATACACCCTTATTACATCGCCATTCCGCCGTCAATACGAATGATCTCGCCCGTGATGTAGCCGGCGGCGTCCGAGGCGAGGAAGGCGGTGAGCGCGGCGACCTCTTCGGGCCGGGCAAACCGCTCGGCCGGCGTGCGTTTGATGATCTCCTCGCGGATTTGCGGCGACAGGCCATGCGTCATTTCAGTTTCAATGAATCCCGG
>JAHFCY010000079.1 GCA_023249255.1 Candidatus Lindowiibacteriota bacterium
AGTGCGTTGCGGCGGCGGTGTTGCAGGAATTGCGCGGAGGATCGTTCGGGATCCTCGGAGAGTTACAAACCGGACGTTTAGCCGAACGCCTCTGGAAAGGGCGGCGATACAGGGTGATAGTCCCGTAGGCGAAAGACGATTCGGCTCTCTGGCTCAGTTTCCTGAGTAGCATGGGACACGAGGAATCCCATGTGAAACTGGGGGGACCACTCTCCAAGGCTAAATACTCCCTGGTGACCGATAGTGAAGCAGTACCGTGAGGGAAAGGTGAAAAGAACCGGGGAACCGGAGTGAAATAGTACCTGAAACCGTGCACTTACCATCAATCGGAGCGGTGCCGCAAGGCGCTGTGACGGTGTACCTTTTGCATAATGGCTCTGCGAGTTGCGTCTCGGAAGCAAGGCGAAGGCTCAAGCATGCCGAAGCCGTAGCGAAAGCGAGTCCGAACAGGGCGATTCAGTTTCCGGGAACAGACCCGAAACCCGTCGATCTATTCATGGACAGGGTGAAGTTCGCTTAACAGCGGATGGAGGCCCGGATCCACCATGGTTGAAAACATGGGGAATGAGCTGTGAATAGGAGTGAAAGGCTAACCAAGGCGGGTGATAGCTGGTTCTCTCCGAAATAGCTTTAGGGCTAGCCTCAAGAAAACGTTGCCGGGGTAGAGCACTGGATGGATGCGGGCCCGTCAGGGTACCAAGTCCAACCAAACTCCGAATACGGCATCTGTATCTTGGGAGTCAGACAGCGGGGGATAAGCTTCGTTGTCGAAAGGGGAACAGCCCACATCGTCGACTAAGGTCCCGAAATCCGTGCTAAGTGGTAAAGGGAGTGGGGCCGCTTAGACAGCCAGGAGGTTGGCTTAGAAGCAGCCACCCTTTAAAGAGTGCGTAACAGCTCACTGGTCAAGCGTGCCCTGCACCGAAAATGTCCGGGGCTCAAGCACGGTACCGAAGTCACGGGTTTCACGATGTAATGTCGTGAAGCGGTAGGAGAGCGTTGTTGTCGCAGCGAAGGTTAAGCGTAAGCGAGGCTGGAGCGGCAACAAGTGAGAATGCGGAGATAAGTAGCGATAAGACAGGTGAGAATCCTGTCCGCCGATAGTCTAAGGTTTCCTGTGCAATGTAAGTCAGCGCAGGGTTAGCCGGACCCTAACGCGAGGCCGAGAGGCGTAGCGGATGGGAATCCTGTTAATATTCAGGAGCCACGGCAATGGAGGTTCGAGGTGACCGGGAAGGGCGAGCAGTGCGCGGTGATGGTCGTCCGCGTTGACGCGTGAAGGCCCGTCGCAAGACGGGTTGAGGCGCGAAGGGAGCTGGCGGGGCAACTCGTTGGCGAAGCTGCTGACCCCATGCCTGCAGGAAATAACCTCAAAACCGTCGAAGTTGTCGTGTCCGTACCACAAACCGACACAGGTAGACAAGGCGAGAAGCCTAAGGCGCGCGAGTGAACCCTCGTTAAGGAACTCGGCAAAATGACCCCGTAACTTCGGGAGAAGGGGTGCCCTAGGGGGTGAGAGGACGGCGCAAGCCGCTCCTCGAGCTCTCTTGGGTCGCAGCGAAACGGCTCTAGCGACTGTTTAACAAAAACACAGGACTCTGCAAAGTCGTGAAGACGACGTATAGGGTCTGACGCCTGCCCGGTGCCGGAAGGTTAAGGAAGGTGGTTATCCTTCGCAAGAAGGAGAAGCTACTGACCGAAGCCCCGGTAAACGGCGGCCGTAACTATAACGGTCCTAAGGTAGCGAAATTCCTTGGCGGGTAAGTTCCGTCCTGCACGAATGGCGTAACGACTGGAGCGGTGTCTCGACGAGGGACTCGGTGAAATTGTAGCGGTGGTGAAGATGCCACCCACCCGTGGATGGACGGAAAGACCCCATGAACCTTTACTGTACTTTGGCATTGGATTTTGGCGCGATGTGTAGAGGATAGGTGGGAGACTTTGAACCGGCGGCGCTAGCTGTCGGGGAGTCGACCTTGGAATACCACCCTCATCGCACTAGGGTTCTAACCGTGTCCCGTGAATCCGGGTCCGGAACAGTGTCAGACGGGCAGTTTGGCTGGGGCGGCTGCCTCCTAAAAGGTAACGGAGGAGCCCAAAGGTACCCTCAGATGGATTGGAAACCCATCGTAGAGTGTAAAGGCATAAGGGTGCTTGACTGTGAGACCAACAAGTCGAACAGGGACGAAAGTCGGGCTTAGTGATCCGGTGGTCCTGTGTGGAAGGGCCATCGCTCATCGGACAAAAGGTACTCTGGGGATAACAGGCTGATCTCCCCCAAGAGCTCACATCGACGGGGAGGTTTGGCACCTCGATGTCGGCTCATCGCATCCTGGGGCTGAAGAAGGTCCCAAGGGTTTGGCTGTTCGCCAATTAAAGCGGTACGCGAGCTGGGTTCAGAACGTCGTGAGACAGTTCGGTCCCTATCCGCCACGGGCGTAGGAGACTTGAGAGGAGTTGACCCTAGTACGAGAGGACCGGGTCGAACGCACCTCCCGTGTACCGGTTGTCGCGCCAGCGGCATCGCCGGGTAGCGGTGTGCGGAAGGAATAACCGCTGAAAGCATCTAAGCGGGAAGTCCCCCTCAAGACTATGTCTCCCTCTCCTTTATGGAGACTGAAGGCCCCTGGAAGATCACCAGGTTGATAGGCGACAGGTGTAAGTTCCGCAAGGAATTAAGCCGAGTCGTACTAATCGGCCGTGCGGCTTGACCAACTGTTTTTCTTATTCCGCGAGAGCGGGATGAGCGCGGTTGGCTCGACCGCGAAGCCCGTGTTTGGGACTTACACACTATGTGTTTTTTTTAGAAGACCGGCGGAAGACTGCAGAAGTCCTGGAGAAGCTGGAGAAGACGGAAGAATTTCTTCTCCCACCCTTCTTCAACCTTCTCCATCCCTTCTCCCGTCTTCCATCTTCATATCGAATACATGTGGCTTGGTGGCCATACCGATGGGGACACACCCGGACTCCATACCGAACCCGGCAGTTAAGCCCATCAGGGTCGATGGTACTCGGAGGGTAGCCTCCCGGGAGAGTAGAACGCCGCCAGGCCTTTTTTTTTTCGGGAGAAGAGGTAACGACGCCTGATAGCCGACGCCAAACAAGACCGGAAATTTCTGATTCCGTGGATACTGATCATTCTGGCGTATGTGTTAATCAGATTAAATACGATTGATATTCCCCTGGATCGGGATGAGGGTATATTTGGTTATGCAGGTCAAGTCATTCTTAATCACGGGCTCCCTTACAGGGACGTTTTTGAACACAAGCCTCCCCTCGTATTCTATATTTACGCATTAGCGCTTATTTTTGTTTCACCCACCCCATCCGGAATCCATATTTTTCTGCAGGTCTATAATTTTATCACTCTGATTTCCCTGTTTTTTCTTGCAAAAGTATACTCCAAGTCCTCATCCGCGGGATATTGGACGGCGTTCATCTATGCCATGTTCAGCGCCTCTCCGGTTATCCAGGGATTCACCGCTTCGGCGGAGAATTTTATGCTTCTTCCGATAACTCTGAGTTTACTTTTTGCGGTTTTGGCGGTACAGAAAAACAACCTCGTTTTTTCGTTCATCAGCGGCTTTGCCGGGGCTTTGGCATGCTGGACGAAACAGACGGCCGCGTTCAGCGTTTTATTTGTGCTGCTGTATTTATTGGCCGGCCCATTATCACAAAAGAGTGGAGACAAATTCAAAACGTCGAAACGTTTATTCCGCCTGACAGGATCCTGGGCCGCCGGCGCCGCCGCGGTCTCGATGTCAATTTTGTTGTATTTTTATTTCAATGGCGTTTTTGATGAATTCATCTATTGGTGTTTTACGCACAACTGGTTGTACTCGGGGTTGGTCAGTTCATCGGATAAATGGGCCATGTTTTTTTCTAAAATCATTTCCATTTTGAAGGAAGATGTGGTGCTGATCGCCCTGGGAATTTTTTATGGGTTCTATTCGCTTCTGAAGAAAGATGGAAAGGGGCTTTTTATATCAAGTTTTGCAATATTCTCTTTTTTGGGCGCCGTGCCGGGGCCTGCCTATACACATTATTTCGCCCAGATCGCGCCGGCTTTGTCGCTTGCCGCCGGGTTCGGAGTTTTAAATTTAATTCATATCGTGCCGTCGAGACCGGCAAAAAATTTGATCATCATTGCCGCCGCAATACTCATCCTATTTGTCCCCCCGTGCGTAAACCCCGGATATTATTTTAAACAAACACCGGCTGAAATCAGCCGGAGTATTTTTGGGGACAATCCATTTCCGGAATCGCGGGTCATCGCAAAATATATTGAACAGAATTCAGGCCCGAACGATCGGGTTTTTATCTTCGGTTCGGAACCGCAAATTTTGTTATATGCCCGTCGGAAAAGCGCCACCTCGTATGTGACCATGTATCCACTGATGAATACGTCTTACCCCAGATATATGGAATTTCAAAAAAGAGCGTGGCAGGAAATAAACAGGGTCATGCCTGAATACATTGTGTCTGTTCCATTACACACTTCGCATTTGTGGGATGGCAGGGCTGACCTTTTCTTATTTCGGGAACTCCAAAAATTAGTCCACAGCGCCTATCACGTCGACTCCAAAATGACCCTTGAGACGGGGGAAGGCCATTTGATCGGCGGATCGGATTTGGATAAAACAAATGATCCGAATCACGTTGAAAAAAACACTATACTTCTATATCGAAAAAACCAATGAAGACACGCCCAATGCTACTGGCCGGCGGCGTAGGCGAGGTTGAAATTTCCGGTGTACTGGGAGGCGATGGTGGCGTCGCGGAGGATGAGAATGTTTTCGTCATTTTCGCCGTTGGCCGCGTCGGTCCAGTTGAAGGAACCCGTCACGACGGTCGAGCCGTCGGCGACGAGATATTTGGAATGGTTGAGCGAGCTGTACCCGTCTTTTTTGACGGCCACGCCCGCGTTTAACAAGTCGTCATACTGGCTGTAACTGCTCTTGGTCTGCCACGCGTCAAATACTCCCTGAATCTTGACGCCCCGGGCCTTGGCCGCCTCCAGCGCCGCGGCGATGTCGGGATCGGTGAACGTGAACACTGAAAACGCGATGCTTTTTTGGGCGCCGTTGATAACGTCCAGAAGATGCTCCTTCACGCCGTCGCTTGGCGTGAAATAGGATTCGACTGGAACGTCCCGACTGCCGCCGGATCCCGTGGTCGTCGCCAGCGGCGCGACCTTCGCAACCGTGGCGGAGCCGATGCCGGGCACCTTGTCGAGTTGCTGAACCGACGAGAATGGTCCGTTGGCCTCCCGATAGTTCACGATGTTTTGCGCCGCCGTCACGCCGATGCCCGGCAGAGAGGCCAGCTCCCCGGCCGAGGCGGTATTGATGTTGATTTTGCCCGATCCGTCGCGCACTTTGACGGTAAAGGTGTGCGAGGTGTTGTCCGATTTGTCGCCATCAAATTTTCCGGAAAACATTTCGTTGAATTCGGCCGCGTAGGCGCCGGCAAGGCCCGCGTCGGCGAGGACGATACTGTTGTTGGCGTCGGAGGTGAACTGAGTCGACGTGAAATTGGTCGACCCCGTCAGAATCTTGCCGCCATCGACGACGACGAATTTGTTGTGCATGAGCGATCCGCTCGCGCTTCCATCCGACACGATCTGAACGCCGGCGGATTTCAACGCATCATAGAGGGCTTTCTTGTCCGGATCGGCGCAATTGCGCTCCTCGACCACGAGCTTGACTTTGCCGCTCCCCAGCCGTTTCGCCGCCGCCATCAGCGCGTCGGCAACCTCCTGCGATTCGATTGTGTAGGCCGCGACGAGAATTTCGGACGACGCGGAATTGATGAAATCGACGGTGACGTCCCGGATGTTGGATGTTTGGGTCGACGGGTTTGTGAAGTAGGCGCCTTCCGGAACGGGCTCGGCCGATCCGCCGCCTGCGCCGCCGGGCGAACTCACCATCACGGCCAGCGCGCCGTAGAGCGTTTGTTTTGAACCGTTGGGTTTGGTGATCGTCATCTGCCGGCGCACTTCCACAAGTCCCGGCGTGTTGAAGGTGCGGCTGAATGTGACCTCGCCAATCACGGCGCCCTGCGGATCATACGCCGTGCCGGTATATTCTTCGGTGGACCCGAGGTCCACGGCGGTGGGGCCGTCCACAACGACGGCGTAGTCACCCTGATATGAAATCGCCGGGGCCGCGGACATAAAAAGAAGGAGCACTGCAACCCGAATTCCCAACCGATTGCTCATTTCAATGTCGATGATATATAGTGAACGCAACGCATGTCAATGGAATCCAAATCTCCGCTCGACAACCGGCTTCGCAAAAATTTCGTCGCCATCGGCGTGTTCGTCCTGATCATGGCGACTGTCCTCTGGATGTTGTCTCCCGGAAACATGGAGCGACGCCTCGCCCGAAACCTCCCGCCGGACGATCTCGAAAAAAATTCGCGAATCCGCCCCGGAGAGCCGGTCGAGTTTCGGGTCGACCCTCTCGTGGACGCCGACTATTTTCCGAGACTTCTGGCGGATCTGACCGCCGCGCGGGAATCGATCGACGTGTTGATGTTCGAGATCAAACTCGGCAAACTGGCGGCCAATCCGGCAAACCGGCTCGTCCAGGCCCTGGTGGACGCTCATCAGCGCGGCGCCGCCGTCCATGTCCGATTGGAACAATCCGAAACCGACCACGCCAACACCCGGACAAACCGCCATACCGCCGAATATCTTTCCGCGCAGGGAATCAATCCGGCATTCGATTCGCTTGACGTCGAAACGCACGGCAAGGCCGTTTTGATCGACGGGCGAATTCTCTATGTCGGCAACCACAACTGGTCCCAGGCGTCGCTCACTGAGAACAAGGAGGTCAGCCTGCGCGTCGAATCGCCCAGGGTCCTCTCGACCCTGCACCGCTATTTCGACCGATTCGACCGGCGGATGAAGGACATTCGCCAGTTGTCAGGTCGGGCGGTCGCGGGATCGGAGGCGTGGGCGGCGGACGGCGTTTTCGACGTCGCGTTTCTCAGCAACGAGGAATATCTGCCCGTGCTCCGGGAGACGATCCGACGCGCAAAACAGCGAATCGATATCCAGATGTATCTGATCCGACCGGGCCTTTCCGACTACAATCCGGTCAAAACGATCTTCGCCGAATTGGGCGACGCCCGAAAGCGCGGCGTTCAAGTGTCGGTGCTGTTCGACAGCCATTTCGCGGAGGACAATTCGGCCGCGAAGGAACAGCTTCGGCGGGAAGGCGTATGGGACGTGCGATTTGATGACGAGAACGTGACGAACCATCGCAAGATGGTGATGATCGACGATGAAACGGTGATTGTGGGAAGCCAGAACTGGAGCATTTCGGCGCTGGCGGCGTCGAACGAAACGGCCGTCTACGTGAATAACCGGCGGGTGGCGGAAACTCTCAAGAAAAAACTATCCGCGGCGCCTGTTAATCCACACCAGCACCACCACGAATACGGCAACGAGTAGGAAGACCAGCGGCCGCCGCGCCTCCCTCTTCCAGCGCGCCAGTCCGACGGCGGAATGTTCGGCGGCTTTTTGCGCGACATCGGATCGAAACCGGTCGGCGACGCCGCCGTCACCCCGAACTGCCTGACGAATCGCCGCCTTCGCCGCCTCGGACTCCATCCCTTGTGTTTTTTCGGCCGTCCGGTCGAGTTCGGCCCAAGCCTTGGTCAGCATCGCCTCGACTTCCTTCTCGGGCATTTCCGCGGCGTATCGCGACAGCAGCGTTTCGTCTTCGGAAAAAATCTCGTGAGCGTACCGGCCCGCGTCAAACGGATGATCCGAAAAAGCCGGCGTGAAAAGCGCGGCAAGGCACGCGAGCGACGCCGCAAGGAAAACCGAAAGTCGAAGGCTCATTCCCTCGACTCGCGGTGGATCACCGTATGGGCGACGGTCAGAAGATCCTTCATCTTGAACGGCTTGATGATCGAGAAGCACTGCGTGCCGTCGAGAAAATGGGCGACCTCGGCGCTGAGGGTGTCTCCGGTCACGAACACGATCCGGGCCGCCTGAGAGGGGTCGGCATCGACCTGCCGGCGATAAAATTCGATCCCGTCCATTCCCTGCATTCGAATATCGACGAACATCACGTCAAACTTGCCGGTCGTCCGTATTTTTTCCATCGCTTCTTCGCCGCCCTCCGCCTGCTCGATCTCGCACCCCGCATTACGAAGAACGCTCACGATAATCTCGCGAATGTCCACTTCGTCGTCGACCACCAGAATTCGCCGCCCTTCCAGAGATCGTTCCGGCGGGCCGGGAGGCGCTTCGGCTGGCGCCGTGGGCGGCCGGACCTCAAACTGCGCGATCGGCAGTTCCACGACGATGACCGTGCCGTCCGATCCAGTGCGTTCCACGTGGATGCGGCCGCCGTGCTGTTCGACGATGCCGTGGGCCACGCTCATGCCAAGCCCCGTGCCTTTGCCGGGAACCTTGGTGGTGAAGAACGGATCGAAAATTCTCGCGGCGACCGACGGCGCCATGCCGGGGCCGTCATCCGTGAAGCGGATCCGGATGCGATCGTCGATCGTCCCCGTCTCGACGACAAACGTTCCCTTGCCGTGCGCGTCGATCATGGCTTCGAAGGCATTGATTGAAACGTTGAGGATGACCTGTTCGATGAGGTTCGGATCGACGGAGGTTTCGGGAACAGTCTTGTCGTAGCGTTTGACCACCTCGATCGATTTGAAAGAGCCGGTCATTTTGGCCAGATCGAGAGCGAGATCGATGACGGTATGGATGTTGGACGTCTGGCGTTTGGGGCCTTCCTTCCGGGAAAATCGAAGCAGACTCTTGACGATTTCGGCGCAGCGAATGGCATTGCGGGCGATCGTCTCGGATTTCTTTTTCATCACCGGATCGGTCGCGAAATCGGCGAGAAGCTGGGCGTTGCCGATGACCGCCAACAGCGGATTGTTCAGTTCGTGGGCGATCCCGGCGGACAGCGTGCCGACCGCGGCGAGTTTTTCAAATTGAACCAGCTTGGACGTCTGTTCCTTCAACTCGGCGTGGGCCTTGACCAGTTTGCTGTTGACTTCGGACAACTCCGCTGTTCGCTCAAGGACCCGCTTTTCGAGGGTCGATTTGGCCTGCGCCTCGATGTCCATGAGCGCCTGGATTCGTTCGGCCATGCTGTTAAAGGATTGGCCGAGGCGGCGAAGCTCGATGGGCGACCGGATGTCGGTGCGGACGTCGAATCGCCCCGATGCAATGGCTTCCGTTCCATCCACCAATTTCGACAGCGGCCGCGTGATCGCCCCCGCGATCATGGTCACCGCGATGCTGGAGAGAAGCAGAAATCCAACTGCGATCAAAACGGCGTACGTTACGGCCGTCACGGCGGTCCGGCGGGCGGGTTCAAGCGATTTTAGAAAATAGGCGCGCGTGCGATCGTCGAATGAGATCGACCGGACAAGAAACTCCTCGCCGGTCGAAGGCACGGTAAGCCGGACGCTTTTTTTCGGGTCGGCGCCCGGCGTGTTGACGATCACAGACACGTCGTCATCGGTCAGGCCGGCAAATGACGTGGCCATGACCCGAGCCTGCGTCCCCGCTCCAGCCGCAGTTGCGGCACAGATAAAAGCCTCGGAGCCGATCAGCGGTTTGAGCGCATTAAACTGCGTTTCCCGGACGAATTCGCCGATGGATAATGTGCCCAGCACGTCCCCCCCGATCTCGACCGGCGTGGACACCACATAGACGTCCCTGTTGAAAACAGACATGTAGACCGCACCCGTTTCCGGAAGCATAATTCTACTGGCGGACTCCCCGCTCAACTGCGCTGAATCCCGGACCGCCGCGGCCGCCCAGCGATTCCGGGTTCGAATCATCATGAAATCGAGATTGCCGTCCGCGCGGATTTCTTCGGTCAAAAACTGCACCGTCGGGAGGTCAATATCCGGCGTGCCCAGCGCGGCAATGACTTTGGGTTCCGACGCGAGAAGCCGCGCGCGGACCAGAAGTTCCTCGGTTCGATGCCCGTGAAGCGTTTTGAAGGAGGCGGAGTCCCGGTCGATGTCCAGCGAACCCGCGTGAAAGGCGTTTTCGCGGATGAGGTCGACGACCGACCACGTCACAATGACGGTGAAGAGAAGCAGCAGGAGCATCACCGTCGCAACAAATCTCTGCCGGATGCTGGTAAACAGTTTCATCTGCTGGCCCGGAGTATACCTTAATTTCAGGACTTTTCAGCGGCCGGGGGCGTTGTGATCAAGATCACAAATTTTTTTCTTGCCAAACGGGGCCGGGCGACGGTACACTTCGAGTCATCGCGTGTCTTTCATTCACTCTCGAGAGGGAACGGCGGAGTTGGGGATCCACGACGGGGTTGGGATGCGGCGGATTTGAGCGGATTCGGCTGAAAAACGGACCGGTAGGGTTTCATCTGCATGATTCGGTCGGCGTTTTTTCGGCATCCGGATTACCGGCAGGGCGTTCGGCTTCTGGCCGCGTTCGCGCTGTGCGGAGGGCTGACTGCGTGCAGTCCCCTTTCAGAAAAGTACGCGGAGAGGCTGAACCCTCTCCACGTGGTGACTTACGCCACATCCGACAATCAAGTTCTAAAAAAACGCGCCTATTTCGGAGATGGTCATTCCAACGTTCTGGTCCTCACCGACGATGCCGGGGATGGGCTGCTCCCGGGTGGCGACCGGGACGGCCTGGTCGATCAGGTGAGTCTGGAAATTTACAATCGCGGGCTGCTTTTCGATTTCGTCATTGAGGATGGCGTGCTCTATTCAAACCGTCTGACGCCGCGCCGCGTCAAACCGCTGAAGGGCGTGTCGTCCGACGTTGCCCGCATCCTGACCGATAGATTCGTTCGCCAGTACAATTTTATGAAGACAGCTTCAGCGCGGACCCAGTATGAACTTTCTCTCACGGCCCTTGACGCCTCGGCCAAAACGGCGACCGTGGAGGTGGACAGTGTCAGCGGCGGACTTCACGTGGGCAATCTCCAAAAAATCAATCACGTCTACCTGATGCTGGCCGCCGTCGGAAAACTCGACAGCGCGACCGACTCCGATTTTGCCGTGATCCAGATCGGTAATCAGGATGTTCTGTTGAAAGCCGGCCAGAAGGCGAACATTTCCATCGATCAGGCCGAGGCGGCGAATTCGAAGCTGTCGAAATCCGAGGCGATCCATTTCGTGTTTGTCATCAGCGACACGGCGGCGCCGAGCAGGGAGGATTGCGAGCTGGAGGACATTTTTCACACGTTTCTGGTGGACCGGCCCGGCTACGAACATATCTCCTATTACCGGCTGGCCCGGGAGTTTGACCATCCGTGGGCGGAGAATCCGCGGGAGATTTCCGGCACGAAGACGGTTGCCGAGACGTTTGAAGACGAGTCGGCCCCGAAGCGCGGATTTTTCTCCGGCCTGACCGGCAACATCAACGACGGCGTGAAAGATTTCCTGCATTTCCTGTATGGCGAAAAGGAAAAGGACATTCCCATCCTGAGTTTTGATCTGTTGTCGAAATAACTTCAAGTCGAGCAGGTATACCCGCCTGATGCAAATTCTATATACGGTCAACCCACATTTCCATTTACAATTTCCGATGTTACCGTCATGGCTGTCTTATGAAGAGGATCAATCAACTGCCATGACAACAATTCAAAGGGAATAGTCACCCATGTTCGAACAAGCCTTCAAGAACATCGACGACGTCCTCTGGAAAGAGGCCGGCTGTACCACCGAACTTGATTACACCGAGCAGACGTCATGGCTGTTGTTCCTGAAATACCTGGATGGATTAGAGCAGGACAAGGCGATGGAGGCCGAATTGGAGGGCAAGAAATATGCCTTCATCCTCGACAAGCCTTACCGATGGGAAAGCTGGGCCGCGCCGAAGGGCAAGGACGGTAAGATCGATCACAACGCCGCCAAGACCGGCGACGACCTCCGCGACTTCGTCAACCAGAAGCTCTTCCCCTATCTCCACGGCTTCAAGCAGAGAGCCGGCGGCGCGAACACCATCGAATACAAGATCGGGGAAATTTTCGGCGAGATCAAGAACAAGATCCAAAGCGGCTACAACCTGCGCGAGATCATCGACCACATCGACGAACTGCGATTCCGATCCCAGACCGAGAAGCATGAACTCTCGCACCTCTACGAAGCCAAGATCAAGAACATGGGCAACGCCGGACGCAACGGCGGCGAGTATTACACCCCACGCCCGCTCATCCGCGCCATCGTGCGGGTGGTCAAACCGAAGATCGGCAAACGCATCTACGACGGCGCGGTCGGCTCGGCGGGTTTTTTGTGCGAGTCGTTCGATTACATGAGGGAAACAAATCCCAAGCGGACAACCGCGGAGGACAGAATTCTCCAGACCCGCACGTTCTACGGCAAAGAAAAAAAGTCGCTCGCCTACGTCATCGCGATCATGAACATGATCCTCCACGGCATAGAGGCGCCGAACATCATCCATACCAACACGCTCTCCGAAAATCTTGCCGACATTCAGGAGAAGGACCGCTACGAAGTGGTGCTGGCCAATCCGCCCTTCGGCGGCAAGGAGCGCAAGGAAGTTCAGCAGAATTTTCCCATCCGCACCGGCGAGACCGCGTTCCTTTTCCTCCAGCACTTCATCAAAATCCTGAAAGCCGGCGGACACGGCGGCGTGGTCATCAAGAACAC
>JAHFCY010000080.1 GCA_023249255.1 Candidatus Lindowiibacteriota bacterium
GTACTCCATGTCCTCTCCCAGCATCGATGCGGCGCGCTTGGACATGTTCGAGAAAATTTTGTTTTTGACGTTTTCGTCGACCGATTTGAGGGCCAGGGCCAGCTCCTTCGTGTCGACTTCGCGCAGAACCTGCTGGATCGCCCGGTCGTCCAACATGACGACGTCCTCGAACACGAAGAGGCGCTTCTTGATTTCCTCCGCCAGTTCCGGATCCTCCTCTTCGAGCGTCTCCATGATGCCTTTTTCGGTCGCGCGGTCGACGTTGTTCAGGATGGCTACGACAGTGTCGATGCCGCCGGCGAAGGCGTATTCCTCGTTGACCAGCGATGAGAGTTTGCGCTCAAGAACGCGCTCAACCTCCCGCAGGACGTCGGGACTGGTGCGGTCCATCGTCGCAATACGTTTGGCGACGTCGGCCTGGGTTTCAAGGGGCAATTGCGCGATGATGGCCGAGGACATCTTGGCGTCCAGGTACGACAGAATCAGGGCAATGGTCTGGGGATGTTCGCCCTGGATGAAGTTCATGATGTGGCCGGGCTCGGCTTTTTTGATGAAATCGAACGGTTTGACCTGAATGGACGCTGTCAATTTTTCGATGATCGCCATGGCGCGCGCGCCGCCGAGAGATTTTTCCAGCATGGCCCGCGCGTAGTCGATGCCGCCCTGTTGAATGACCTCCTGGGCCATCAGCATCTCCGAAAATTCCGTGACCACCTTGTCCCGCTGGACCGGGTCGATGCGGGGGTGTCGGGCGATTTCGAAGGTGATGCCTTCGATCTCCTTTTCGTTCAGATATTTTAAAATTCTTGAGCTTGCCTCGTCTCCAAGCGTGATCAAGAGAACCGCGGCCTTGTTCCGGCCTGGAACTTTCTCATCGGCGGCAGGCATCCGTCACCCCTCGTCAAAGAGCCAGGTGCGCATCACTGACGCGACCAGCTCCGGTTTCTCGATCGCCGTCCGGCGAATCCGTTCGATCATCTCGCGCCGCTGGCGTTCCTCTGCCGCGAGCTCCGCCTCGATGAGCGCCGGCGCGGCCTTCGCCATGGCCTCTTCGCGGCGCCGCGCCATTTCCTCGGCCTTGCGCCGCTGATACTCGCGATAGTAGTACACGCCGACAGACATGATGATCAGCAGCAGAACGGCTACGATGCCCGACAGCGCGGCAATCCGTATCCGCTGGACCTTCTCCCAGGCCGCGTCCTCGGCGGCAAACTGCGCGTCCCGGTTGAACTGAATGTTTCTGACAGTCACGACGTCGTTCCGGGCCGCTTCAAATCCGATCGCGCTCTGGACAACACTTTGGATCGTCTCAAGTTCCTCTTTCGACAGCGGCTTGTACGCCCGCTTCTTCACCTTGCCGGTCTTTTCCTTCTCGATCTCCCACGTTCCGTCGACCACCACGGATGTCGTCACCCGCTTGATGGCGGGCGACCTGACCATTTTGGTGACTTCCTTGTTCGAAATCCAGTTCGTCCGCCGCTCCGTCTCGTCGTACTTGACCGGCTGTTGAAGGAGTTCCTGATACGACGCGACGTTGGAAGACACGCCCGGCTGGCCGCCCGGCTTGATTCCCAGCCCCTGCATGTGGATCGCTTTTTCCTCGTCCGACACTTTCAACTGCTCAAATCCGGGCTTGCTGTAATTCTCCATCGTTTTTTCGAGCAAGTCAAAATCCATGCTGACGTCGCTCATCACCCGGACGCGGTCAAAGGCGAGAATGCTGCCGAGGTTCACCAGGACCTTGCTTTCATATTGCCGCGCAATTTTGTTCCGGATCCAGATCTGGTGCGCCAGCTTCTCCTCTTCCTGGGTCTCCGCGTCTTCGGGTTTGGTCAGCGGCATGCCGTAATTGTCCATGATGAAAACATTTTCGGCTTTCAGGCCCTCGATCGAATGGGACACCAGATTGACGACCGCCTTGATCTGCTTTTCCTCCAACTCCACGCCCGGCGCCAGCGTGAGCGAGAGAGAGGCCGTGACAGGCTGCTGCTCGTCGACATAGATGGTTTTTTCCGGCCATGCGATGTTGACGTCAACGTCATCGACGCCCCGGATGGTTTTGATGATCCGCTTGATTTCCTCCTCCATCGCAGTCCGAAACTGAATCTTCCGGTCAAAATCCGTCCCGCCGAATTTCGCCTCGGCAAAGGCCTTGAATCCCAGCACGTCCTGCGGCGTGATGTTTTCGCCCGCAAGACGGATCTTGACCTCGTCCCGGACTTTGACCGGCACCAGAATCTGCCCGCCCTCGATCCGGTGTTCGATCCGCCATTCCTTCAACTTGGCTTCCACGGTGCCTGCGTCTTTTTCGGAAATTTTGCTGTAGAGGGGAACGTATTGCGGACGGGTGGCCAGCATGAGAGACACTCCAATCCCTCCGACCACCATGAGGATGGTCCCGGCAAACGCCATCTTCTTCCGGGCGTCAAGCCCTTTCCAGACATCGCCAATCTGATCGACGATGCGGCGAAGAAACTCCGGCATATTTCCCCCACTCCCGCTGAAATCGGATCGGCCTCACCCCCCGGTGGGCCGCCAATCTTGAACCGTGAAACTTCTACCGCATATTCGACAACTCCCGGTATGCGTCGATCAGTCTGTCCCTCACCCGGACCGTCAGGTCCAGCGCAAATTTGGCTTTGTTGATCGCCAGCGCCACGTCGTGCACATCCTCGACGTCCCCGGCGGCGAATGCACGCGACTGATCCTCTGCGTTAAACTGGAGACGGTTCACTTCCCCCATGATGTCTTTGAATGTCGAATAGACATTGCCGACCAGAGCATTGGCCGATCCGGAATTCGGAAGCGTTGCCGTTGGCGTCAGCGGTTCGGTCAGAAACCGCATGGCGGGCCGGAGCGCAAAGAGACTGGTCATTACCTCAAGAGGTCCAATGCGCGGGTGTACATGCCTTTGGCGGCGCGGATGGTCGAAACGTTCGCCTCATAGGCGCGCGAAGCGTCGATGAGGTCAACCATTTCGGTTACGACATTGACGTTCGGCAGATGCACATATCCGTTGGCGTCGGCGTCGGGATGTCCCGGCATGTACGCGAGCCGTTCGGGCGATTTTTCGTCGTCCTTGATCCCGTCGATGACCACGCCCTCGCCGGTATTGTGGATCGCCATGCTGGCTTTGGGCATCGGGATGTTGAAGATAAATCCATTTTCGCCCTTGGGCCGGAAAATCACCAGCTGACGCTTGTAATTAGGCGTGTCGACGTTGGCGATGTTGTTGGAGATGACGTCCATGCGCGTCCGCTGGGCCGTCAGGCCCGTCGATGACGCGTTGATCGATGTGAACAGTGACATTACTTGGCCGCCAGGACGGACTGGAGCGATTGATTCAGGCTCGACGCGAACCCGACGATGGCGTTGTAGGAGAGCTGATTTTTCGCCATGATCGCCATCTCGCGGTCAATGTCGACGTTGTTGTAGTCGTTCCGATACCGCGAGTCGGTCTCGGCGTGAATCGTGGGTTTGATATGGATGACTTCGGTCGAAAACGGAATGTGCGCATCGTTGGTACGCTGTGAGCGGACATCAGGCCCGCCGTAGAGCGCGGCCCGCAGATAATTTTCAAACAGGACGTCTTTGCGTTTGTAGTAAGGAGTGTCCACGTTGGCGATGTTCTGCGCGATGGCTGCATGGCGGAGAGAGAACGCGGACATCGTGGTGTACAGGATATCCCTGGTCTGAAACGAATAATGATTTTCGAATAACTCCACCGGCCTCCCCCTCCCTCGCGAAGGCCACCCCCCACGGTTGCCTTCTATTACATTATTCGGCCGATTGCAAGGAAAAATTACAAAAATTTGAAAAAATTTTGGTCAGGCCCGCGGATGGGATTTTTCGTAGACGGCTTTGAGGCGCTGTTTGGTGACGTGGGTGTAGCGCTGGGTGGTGGACAGGGACGCGTGGCCGAGGAATTCCTGGACGGCGCGAAGGTCGCATCCGGCGTCCAGAAGATGCGTGGCGAACGTGTGCCGGATCATGTGCGGATGAACGTGCCGGTTGAACGCGGCCCGGCGGACGACGCCGTCAAAAATCATCCGCACGGCGCGGGTCGTCAGGCGCGTCCCGCGCGCGTTCAGCCACACCGCCTTCTCACCCGGCTTCACCCAGCCGGATCGTACGGACAGGTACGCGCGAAGGGCCGCGGCCGCGGGAGCGCCGAACGGCACGATCCGCTCCTTGTTGCCTTTGCCCAAAACGCGGATCCACTGGGACGCGGAATTCACGTCATCAAGATCGAGACCGACCAGTTCCGAAACGCGAATGCCCGTCGCGTACATCATTTCCAGAATTGCGCAGTCGCGAAGCGCGAGCCGGCGGGATTCTGGATTGCCGCGGTCGGACGGCCGGCCGACTAATTTCGTGATTTCGTCGAGGAAGAGAAATTTCGGAAGCCGGGCGCGGGCGAGCCGGGGCGCGCGAAATCCGGAGGCCGGGGACGAGTCGATGATTTTGCCGCGGACGAGAAACCGGAAAAAGCTCCGGACTGACGCAACCTTTCGGCGGATGGACGCGGGATTCAATTTTGTTTCGGAAAGGTCGTAAAGATACGCGCGAAGATCCGTCGCAATGACAGCCGACCAGCGCGACCGGCCACGCGCACTCAAATACGCGCAGGCCTGATTCAGATCAAAGCGGTATGCCTCCAGCGTGTGGGGTGACGCCCCTCGTTGGGACTTCAACCAGGATAAAAATTTGCCGATCTCCGCCTCCATGTCCCGCTCAGGCGGCTGTCAGGCGGAGGACTCGGACGGACCCTCCGGCGTGGTCTCGGATTCGCCCCCGGCAACTGGCGCCCCCTCCGCCCGGGCGGGCGCGGCCGGCGCTTCCTCGATCAGATGCGTGCACTCCTTGTTCGGACATTTGACGATGTTTTTCCCCCGCTGTTTCGATTTCACGAGGAATGGATGGTCACAGAGCGGACATTTTTCGGAGATCGGTTCCAGCCAGCTCGTGAAATCGCACGAAGGGTAGCTCGAACAACCGTAGAAAAACCGGCCGATTTTCGTCCGTCGCCGGACGACCTCGCCGCCGCATTTTTTGGGACAGGGCACGCCCAGCGTGACGGGCCGCGTATACTTGCATTTTGGAAACATGATGCAGGCCCAGAATTTGCCAAACGGTCCCCGCCGTGACTGCACCTGCGCGCCGCAGGACGGGCATGGCTCGGGATAGACCTCGATATCCAACACCCGGAATTGGCCGCCCGACTCGTCGATGTCGCGGACGGAGTGACACTCGGGATAGCCTGAACAGGCCAGAAATTTTCCGTAACGGGACCAGCGCATGACCATGGGCCGGCCGCAGCTCAGGCAGGCCACGTCGATCGGCGGTTTGGTGATCTCCTTCTTTTTGTCTTTCAAATTTTCCTGCGCGTGCTCCAAAAGTTTGCCGAAATCATTGTAAAACGACTGCAGCACTTTCCGCCAGTCCATCCGGCCCTCCTCGACGCCGTCCAGATTGTCCTCAAGGCCGGCCGTGAAATCGATGTCGAGCACCATCGGGAAATGTTCGATGAGAAGCTTGTTGGTGATCTCGCCAAGCTCGGTCGGCACGAGTTCCTTGTTCTGTTTCAGCACATAGCCGCGGTCGACGATGGTCGAAATGATCGTGGCATACGTCGACGGCCGGCCAATGCCGCGGTGCTCCAGCTCCCGCACAAGCGTGGCTTCGGTGAACCTCGGCAACGGCTGGGTCTGCTTCTCCTCGGTCTTGTGCTCGTGAAGCGTCAACGGGTCATTTTTTTTGAGCGCGGGCACGAACCCCTCTTTTTTCGGAATGCCGGTCAGTTTGAGATGACCGTCAAACTTCAGAGACTCGCCGCGTGACACGAATTGGAATTCCGCACTTCCGGCAACACCGGCATAGACGGTGCGGACGTCATAGACGGCCGATTTCATCTGGCCGGCAACGAACGTTTCCCAGACCAGCGTATAAATCTGGCGCTGTTCGTCGTTGAGATACGAAGTGAGCATATCCGGCGTGAGCTCGACTTCCGACGGCCGGATGGCCTCGTGGGCATCCTGAGCGGCGCGCCTGTTTTTGTAGACGTTGGGCTTGACCGGCACGTAGCGGTCGCCGAATCGGTCCCGGATGATGGCGCGGGCGGCGGTGAGGGCGACGGGCGAGATGCGGACGGAGTCGGTGCGGTGATAGGTGATGAGGCCACGCCGGCCGTATTTGCCGCAGTTGACGCCTTCATAGAGCTGCTGGGCGACGACCATGGCGTGGCGGGCGGTCATGCCGAGACGGTTCACGGCCGCCTGCTGGAATGTGCTGGTCACCAGCGGCGCGGCCGGATGATGTTCCCGTTCGGTCTCGAGAAAATCCTGGACAATCAGCGGCCCGGCCTTCGATTTCGCTACAATCGTTTCGGCCTCGTCTTTTGTCTTCACCCGCCGGCGCTTGCCTTCGATTTTGAAAATCTCCGCAACGAATTTTTCGTCGGGCCGGTCCTTCGCCGACAGGGTCAACAGAATGCGGTAGTAGGTTTCCGGCACAAAATGTTTGATTTTGTGCTCGCGGTCGCAGATCACCCGGACGGCGACGGACTGGACGCGCCCGGCCGACAGGCCCGATCGGACCGATTTCCAGAGGATCGGCGAGAGACGGTATCCGACAATGCGGTCCAGAATCCGCCGGGCAAACTGCGAATTGACCTTGTGGAAGTCGATCTCGCGCGGGTGCTGAAGACTTTCCCTGACGGCATGCTCCGTGATTTCGTGGAATTCGACGCGCGCGATGTGGGGCTTGGAGGCTTTGATTTCCTCGGCGACGTGATAGCCGATCGCCTCGCCTTCCCGGTCCGGGTCCGTTGCGATCAACACGTTCGTCACCCGCGCCGCGCGCTCCTGAAGTTCCTTGAGGAGCTTGACCCGGGCGGGGATGATCCGCCAGTACGGCTTGAAATCTTTTTTAAGGTCGATGCCAAAGCGGTCTTTCGGGAGGTCCCGGATGTGGCCCATGGTGGAGACGACCTCGTAGGCGTCACCGAGATACCGCTCGATGGTTTTTGCCTTGGCCGGCGACTCGACGATCACCAGCGTCGTGTCGGATGAACGCTCCGGCTTCTCAGTCGCAGCGACGCGGGCTCGCCGCCGCGCCGGGGGCCGGGCCGTGGCGGAATCGGCTGCTACGGACCGCCGGGATCGCCTGCCGGACGGGACCGCCGCCGGGGCTGAATCGGCCTGTGATTTTTCAGATTTTTTCCGGGGCGACATGGCGGCTCCTAATGCACCACGGAACTGTCGAGGCCGCCGTCGAAAATGAACTGCGCCTGCGCCGGCGATATCCGCATCATCGACGCCACCAGCGACCGGGCCCGGTCATCCTGAAATTCCTGTGGCACGAACATGAGATTTGTCATCACGGTTTCCAAGTCATCCTTTTTCATGTAGCCAAGATAATACAGTCGGAATAATTTTCCAACCACGGCAGGGTTCAAATCCTGAACCTCCTCGGCCGACAAAACGCGCGTCGGAATCGGAGAATGCCTCGCCGCCTCGGCCGCCTGATTGATGACCTCCAGAAGAAGCATCGCGTCATCGATGAGTTTGTCCGATATCCCCTTTTCCTTGAGATGCGTGCGGACGTCGGCCGGATCGGGCCGGGATGTTTTCGTCCAATCCATCCGGCCCAGGATTTCTCGGAGAAGCACGTTCAATTCGTTGTTCATGCCGTGCGGCCTGCCGTCTGAAACGTCGAAACCGCCGTCCGGCGGATCCGGCCGTCAAGTTCGAGGCGCGTTAACTCCGCCAGAACGGCGGACACGGCCTGCCCGCTGCGGGCTACAAGGTCGTCCATGTTGTGGACGCCGTCGCGGATCAATTCAAAAATCGCGGACGCCCCCGGCCCCGTCGCGGCAATCTGCGTCGACGGCGCGCGCGCCCTCTTCGCATGGCGAGCCGCAAGCAGTCTTGCTTGATAGTCGATCACCGACAGAATGTCCTCCACGCGCTCGACCAGATGCGCGCCCTCCCGGATCAACCGGTTTGTGCCGGCGCCGGCGCCCGACCGCGCCGAGTGTGGAATCGCGAAAACTTCCCGGCCCTGTTCGATCGCGACGCGCGCTGTGATCAGCGCTCCGCTTCGCTCCGGCGCTTCAACCACGACCACTCCGAGAGACAGACCGCTGATGATGCGGTTTCGGATCGGAAAATGAAACGCCTCGGGTTTCGTCCCCGGCGAAAACTCGCTCACCACCGCGCCGCAGTTCGATTTGATGATCCGGTCGTACAGGTTGCGATTGCCGGGCGGATAGCACACGTCTGCGCCCGTGCCCAAAACCGCGATCGTCCGGCCGCCGTCTGTGTCCAGCGCGCCCTTGTGCGCCGCCGCGTCCACCCCGAGCGCCAGTCCCGATACCACCGTGATCCCGCTCGCGGCCAATTCCCGCGCCAGCTCTTCCGCCATCGCCAATCCCGTCTGGGTGGCCTTTCGCGTTCCGACTATCCCGATGGCCAGGTCATCTGACGGAATCGCCTCTCCATATATATATAGCGCCGGCGGAGGGTCTGGAATCTCACGGAGCTGCCCCGGATAGCCCGGCTCGGTCAGGACCCGAACCATCATGCCGGCCGCCCGGGCCGAAGTGAGCTGTTTTTCCGCCCGCTCAAAAGCCTTATCCCGGTTGGCCGAAATCCGCGCTGCATACGCATGCGGAACTCCCGCCCGTTCGGCGAGATCCCCGCCGGCTTCAAATACGGCCCTGAAACTTCCGGCCTCGTCGACCAGCCGTTTGGCATACGTCGCTCCGATGCCCTGTATGGCCTGAATCGCCAGCGCAGCCAGCCGCTCCGCGTCGTCGACCGGTCGGGTCGCGGCGCCGGCACCCGACGTTCGTTCTTCCGTCCGCACTGTCATGTCAGTCCCAGTTTCGACCAGATCGAATCGATCCGTTTTTTCACGTCGGCGGACATCTCGATCTCGTCCGGCCACGGCCGCGTAAATCCTTCCTCCGGCATTTTGCGCGTCGCGTCGACGCCGACCTTCGAGCCGACGTCCGGAAGGTCGGATGCGAAGTTAAGAGAATCGAGGGGGCCGTTCACGAATGTCATGTCGCGTTTGGGATCGATCAGGTTTCCCAGCCGCCAGACGACTTCGGCCGGATCCTGAATGTTCACGTCCTCGTCGAACACGATGATGATTTTGGTGAACATGAGCTGTCCGAGCCCCCAGATGGCATGCATGATCTTTTGCGCGTGGCCCGGATAGCGCTTGCGGATCGACACGATCGCGACGTTGTGGAACACGCCCTCGACCGGAAGATTCATGTCGACTATTTCCGGAAGCGTCAGCCGGACCAGCGGCAGAAACAACCGCTCGATGGCCTTGCCCATCCATCCATCCTCCATCGGAGGTTTTCCGACGATGGTCGACGGGTAAACCGGCGATCGTCTGCGCGTGACGGCCGTGGCGTGAAAGATGGGATATTTGTCTTCGAGGCTGTAATATCCGGTGTGATCGCCAAACGGACCCTCGGTCACAAGCGGCTCGTTCGGATCAATGTGTCCTTCGATCACGATCTCGGCGTTGGCCGGAACATCGATCGGGATGGTTTCGGCGCGCGTCAGTTCCACCGGCGCGTCTCGCAAAAATCCGGCGAAGAGATATTCGTCGACGTCGGGCGGCATGGGCGCGATCGCGGAAAAAATCAGCGCTGGATCTCCGCCGAGGACTATCGCCACCGGCATCTTCTCCTTCCGCTCCCGGTAGCCTCCGAAATGCGCACGTCCGACTTTCTGCGTCTGCCAGTGCATGATGCAGGTTTTGCCGTCGATAACTTGAATCCGGTACATCCCGACGTTGCGCTTCTTTTTGACCGGATCTTCCGTGACGACCTGCGCGAACGTGATGTATCGCCCGCCATCTTTCGGCCAGCATTTCATGATCGGAAATTCGAGAATGTTGACGTCATTTTTTTGGATGACTTCCTTGACCGGCCCGCCCGGTACGTGTTTGGGAAGAAAATTTCCGATTTTCATGAGAAGGGGCAGCATTTTCATTTTGTCGACGAGCGATTTGGGTTCCGGAATCTGGATCAGGCTCTCCAACTCGCGGATTTTTTCGTCGAGCGTTTCGACGCCAAGCGCCCAGGCCATGCGGCGCTCTGACCCGAAGAGATTGATCGCCAGCGGGATTTTCGACTCGCGGATGTTTTTGAATAACAGCGCCGGCCCGCCGCTCTTCATCACGCGGTCGGCGATCTCGGTAATCTCCAACTCGCACGAGACCGGCTCGGCGATTTCCCGGAGTTCGTTTTTCTGCTTAAGGAGGGAAATAAAATCTCCGATGCTGTCAAAGTTCATTTAAAAACCCAGCCACTGACAGGCACACACCGGCACTCACCGACCCCCACTTTTTCTTGTGAAAATGGTTTGTGTGTGTCCCTGCCTGCCGGCAGGCAGGTGTGTGTGTCTGTGGAAGTCTGTGTGTGGTATTTTATCATCTTTTCGCAACCGCAGATTCAATCAAATCGCATAAAATATGAATGATTGCGATGTGAGCCTCCTGTGTGTGTGGCGTGGTCGTCGGCGGAATGCGAAGTTCAAGTTCGACCAGGCGAGCCATCGGTCCGCCACTTCTGCCCGTCAGGCCGATCCGGTACAGACCCATGCGCCCGGCCAGTTTGAGCGCGCGGTTCACGTTTTCGGATTTGCCCGATGTCGAAATCGCCAGAACCACGTCCCCGCGGCGGCCCAGCGCCTCGATCTGCCGCTCAAACAACCGCTCGAATCCGTAGTCATTGCCGACCGACGTCAGCACCGACACGTTGGTGTTGAGAGACAGGACCGGCAAAGCCCTCCGCTCGCGCTCGAACCGCCCGACCAGTTCGCAGGCGAAATGCTGGGCGTCGGCCGCACTGCCGCCGTTGCCAAATGACAGAATCTTCCCGCCGCGCCGAATCGCCTGGACGCAGCGTTCCGCCGCCTTCTCTATTTTCCGGTGAAATCCCCGGTCGGTCGCCAGCCGCCACAAAACAGCGCTACTCTGCCGCAAAGATTCCTGAACGTCTACCTTCCGCGTCATGCGCCGGAGGCTATCCCGATTGACCACAGTTTGCAAGGTTTTGAATTTGCAGTGGAGAAATGGGTCTTGACGGTCATCCAATCGCAACGTAATTGGCTTGGTCATGGCATCCGAAGTCAATCGCGAACTGAAACAACGCGCGGCCAAAATCGTCCGTGCATTGCGCAAGGCCTACCCGGCGGCGAAATGTTCGCTCACGTACAAAAATCCGCTTCAACTTCTTCTCTCTACGATTCTTTCGGCCCAGTGTACCGATGATCGCGTGAACAAGGTCACGCCGGCGCTCTTTGCCCGGTTCAAAACGGCCGGGGACTTTGCCCGCGCGAAGATCGGCGACATCGAAACGATGGTCCGGTCAACGGGGTTTTTCCGCAACAAGGCGCGGGGGATTCAGGAATCCTGCCGGGCGATCGTCGACCGATTCGGCGGCCGTGTGCCCGACACGATGGATGACCTCCTGTCGCTCCATGGCGTGGCGCGCAAAACCGCGAACGTCGTCCTTGGAAACGCGTTCGGCAAAAACGAGGGCGTGGTCGTCGACACCCACGTCTTTCGCATCACGCACCGGCTGGGCCTCGTTCGAAAGACCGCCAACCGAGACCATGTCGAACGGCAACTCATGGAAATCCTTCCGAAGAAAGACTGGACCGATTTCAGCCATCTCCTGATCCACCACGGCCGCGCCGCCTGCAAAGCGCCGACGCCGAGATGCCCCGGCTGTCCGGTCGAAAAACTCTGTCCGAAAAAGGGGGTCATTCTTTAACATTGTAACATCACACCGACAGTCTGATTTACGGATTTAATTTGCCGGTCGCGGGGTGCGCTTCAAAAATGGCAGGGTTGCCAGCAGAATCAAAATCCCAAGACTTGGAAAAACCTGCCGGATGCCGAACCGGTCGTAGACGAATCCCGCCAGCATCGGACCGATCGCGGTGCCGAAACTCATGGCCATGTTAAAGAGGCCGATCATCGACCCCGGTCCGTAAATTCGTCCCAGCCGGCCACTTTCGGCCGTGGCCGCCGCCACCGCCAACCCTGTCCCGACACTCATGAAAAACAACGGCACCCAGCTCCCGGCCCGGCTTGTCATCCAGGCCATGAGGACAAGGCCAATCACGTGCAGACCCTGACCCCACACAATCATGGACGATCGATCCCAACGATCCGCCATCCGGCCGAACGGGATTTGAAGAAATCCCGAAAAAAGAAGAAATCCCGACACGATCACGCCGACCGACGTCAGCGTGACGCCGCGCTCGACCGCCAAGATCGGCAAAAATCCAATGATGCACGACACGATGACGGCGTTGGCAAACCGGAACAGGCACACCGCGCGAACCTGCGGGTCGGCCATCTGTTTGAAAACGGACGGCATCGGCTCGTCGTCCGGCGATCCGTTGCGTTTGGGCGGCGAAGGAGGCAGGAGCCAGAGCACGAAACACATCGTGACTGCGGACATTGCGCTGATCACGTAAAAGGCCGCATTCATGGAAAACCGGTGCGACACCCACCCGCCGATCAGCGGCCCGAGGGCCATGCCGGCAAACAGCGATGTTGAAAACGTCCCCAGCGATTGACCCTCCATTTCAGGAGGCGTG
>JAHFCY010000081.1:0-5595 GCA_023249255.1 Candidatus Lindowiibacteriota bacterium
ATGGGATATGTCCTCAAATCGATCGCCCAGCCGGCATCGATCGAAATTTGGTGGTTGAAGTCGGGCGCTCTTGCCGCCCTCGCCGGCGCCGCGTTTGCCGCGATGGCCGTGTATTTTGCCATTCGAGCGGTTCGAGGATGATTGCGCCGTTTGCAACATTTCCTTGACAGTTCCTGCAAGACGACGTAGATTTCGGCTCATAAGAGGGTTGGTGAACCAATCAAGGAGTTGAAATGGTGACTCGCGAGGAAATTTTTCGGCGCGTTCAGGACATCATCATCGACCGCCTGAACGTGAAGAAGGACAAGATTACCCTGGATGCAACATTTCTGGATGATCTGGGCGCCGATTCGTTGGAATTGACAGAGCTTGTGCTGGCGGTTGAGGAGGAATTCAGCCTCAAAATCCCGGACGAGCAGATCGAGCAACTGACGAGCGTCGGCAAAGTCGTGGCGTTTGTCGAATCCTGCTTGAGCGCATCTTCCGGCTGACCGGTCGGAATTTTCTGAAATGGCCCCCATTCGCCGCATCACACTGACAGTTCCGCGGGCTTCGCCGGATTGTCCGGCAAAGCGCGGAGAAGTCTGCCGTGGAGTGAGGGAGGGGAACAGCGCAGGATGAATCGTCGCCGTGTCGTGGTGACCGGTCTGGGCGTCGTCGCGCCAAACGGCGTTGGTGTGCCCGCATTTTGGGAGTCATGCCGGGAGGGGCGAAGCGGTATCGGGCCCATCACGATCCTGGATCCCTCGCCCTATCCCACCCGGTTCGGCGGGGAAATCAAAAACTACGATCCGCTGAATTTTTTCGAAAAAAATGAAGCCCGAAAAATTGACCGATTCGCCCAATTCGCGCTGATCGCGTGCCGGGAGGCGGTACAGCAGGCGGGGTTGGGAGAAGACGTGGTTAGGCCCGTGGCCGACCGGATCGGTGTCGTGATCGGATCCGGCATGGGCGGATTCACGACGATCGAAAGCCAGCACAAGCGGCTGATGGAGCACGGACCCCGCCGGATTTATCCGTTTCTCATTCCAATGATGATCGTCAACATCGCCGCCGGAGAAGTCGCCATCCGGCATGGATTCAAAGGCCCCAATACATCGATGGTGTCGGCTTGCACGACCGGCAATCACTGCATTGGATTCGGGCTTCGCACGATCCAGTACGGCGACGCCGACGCGATGATCGTCGGTTCCAGTGAAGCCGGCATCACGCATATTTCGCTGGCGGGATTTTCCATCATGCGCGCGCTTTCAACGCGAAACGATGGGCCGGAGAAAGCCAGCCGGCCGTTTGACCGTGACCGCGACGGGTTTGTGCTTTCGGAAGGCGCGGGCGTCATCGTCCTGGAGGAACTGGAATTTGCGAAACGTCGCGGCACGCCGATCCTCGCCGAGATTATCGGATACGCGGCCAACAGCGACGCCCACCACATCACGGCGCCCTGCCCCGACGGCGAAGGCGCCCGAAGCGTCATGCGGCTGGCCGTGAAAGACGCCGGTCTTCAGCCGTCCGACATCGACTACATCAACGCCCACGGGACATCCACGCAACTCAATGACAAGGCGGAAACCTTTGCGATCAAGGAAGTCTTCGGCGACCATGCGCGCAAAGTCAAAATCAGTTCGACCAAATCCGTTCACGGCCACCTGCTCGGCGCCGGCGCTTCCGTCGAGGCTGTCGCAACAGTCTGCGCGATCCGGGAAGGCGTGGTGCCGCCGACGATCAACTATACGACGGCCGATCCCGACTGCGACCTCGACTACACGCCGAACGCCAAAGTCGCCCACCAGATCCGCCACGCCATGTCCAACGCGTTTGGATTCGGCGGGCACAATGGCAGTGTGGTGTTCAAAAAATATGAAGAATAAAAACCTTTAGCCACAGACTCACACGCACAGACAATCACAGACACAGACAGTTTTTTGCAGAAACAAGTGGGTGCCGGTGAGTGCAGGTGGGAGTCTGTCTGTGAGTGGCCAATGGTTTCATCCTATAATCCCCCCAACTTCCCTGTCTGTGTCTGTCTGTGCCTGTGTTTGTCTGTGTGTGGCTTGATTTTTATTTCCTCCATACCAGCCGCGCGACTCTGCGGCCGTCCTGAAACTCATATCCCCATCTTGTCCGTTTCGCGTCTTTTGGCCGCACATCCACGTGAATGTGATAGCTGGTGTAATATTTTCCGCCCGGAAGCCTGTGCTTGTATTCATACAGCCCGATTCCGCCCGGCTCGATCGCGCCGGCATTTTCCAGATAATCGCAAATTTGCGCCAGATTCGCCGCGTCGTAGATGTTCACTTTCCCGTCCTGATTGAGATCGTCGAATTCTCCGTCAGCCGGATTCGAATCCACGATGATGTCGGCCGCAAGGCCGTACTGGTGATATGAATTGTAGGCGGCCTCCGGCACCGCGTGGTTGTAGTCCGGCGTCCGGTATCCGCTCAAAACGCGGATGCCCTTGCATTGAAAATTCGGCGATCGGTCGATCAGCGTCACAAGTTTCTCGACTTTCTGGATCAGCGAATACCGGATCACCGCATATTTCGGAAAAAATCGCCGTTGGTCGTCCGTTCGCGAGTTGCTCACAAAATCGTGAATATGAAACTGACTCGACAGGTGCAGTTCCATGAGCTCGGGCCATATTTCAACGAACCGGTCCGGGATCGAGCGGCCACCCGCCGGCGGCGGATACTGGCCGATAAGATAGCCGTTGATCCGGCTGCGTTGAAACCGGATGGCCTTGGGAACAAGAACGGTGAGCGTCAGCGTGTCGGCCGGTGAGCGCGGCGTTGGCCGATAGGTCAACAGCATCGGGAACGATCCACCGGTGTCCGGAAGCATGAGCGCAAGCTCTCCGTTTCTGCGGACCACGTATCCTCCGACTTGATCGAACGAGGGCGTCATCTGGACCGCAATGGTGTGGTCAACCGACGTATCGGCCGGCCGGGCCATCTCGATCGCCACGTCAAGACGGCTCGACGGCGCGGCGACGATCGCCATGCCCGGATCCAGCGTGGCCGTATAGGAGATCGAATCGTAGTAGTCGGTCCAACGGCATCTGAACGAAAAGCGAAATTCCTCACCGACCCCCAGTACGCGGTCGGCCGCCAAAACTTCTCCGGCAAACATCCCCCATCCGAGGAGAATTGCCGTCAGAATTCGTCGCATCGACATGAACAGATTTTTCCATAAATACCGGCCGGGCGAAACAGGACGGGGAACTTTAATACAGGAACGCGGCGCCCGGATTCAGAGCGGCTCCACAATTGCAGTCGATCATCCTTGCCGAGTTGTGCCATCTTAGGGCATAATAAATGCCAATGAATTTTCTGCAATCTGTATTTGTCCGGCGAGCGCCATGAAAGGCGCCGAAATTCGCGAGGCGTTTTTGTCCTATTTCGAAAAGAACGGCCACACACGTGCGCCAAGCGCCCCGCTGGTGCCCAGGGACCGGACGCTCCTCTTCAACATCGCCGGCATGGTGCCGTTCAAACCGTATTTTCTGGGGGAAGTCCCGCCTCCCTACTCGCGCGCAACCTCGTCCCAGAAATGCATCCGCACAAACGACATTGAGCGCGTCGGCACGACCGCCCGGCATCTCACGTTTTTTGAAATGCTCGGCAATTTTTCGTTCGGCGATTATTTCAAACAGGATGCGATCCGGTTCGGCTGGGAATTTCTCACGGCCGTGGTTGGGCTTCCCAAGAACCGGCTCTACGCGTCAGTCTATGAAAAGGACGATGAGGCGTTCACGCTCTGGAACAAAATCGCCGGCCTTTCGGCCGACCGCATCATCCGGCTCGGCAAAGACAGCAATTTCTGGGAGGTCGGCCCGACCGGTCCCTGCGGGCCGTGCTCCGAGATTCTCTACGATCAAGGTCCGGAATTCAGTTGCGGCAAACCAACGTGCGCGCCCGGCTGCGACTGCGACCGCTACATGGAAGTGTGGAACCTCGTGTTCATGGAATTCAACCAGACTCCGGGCGAACTCCATCCCCTTCCCAAAAAGAACATCGACACCGGCATGGGACTCGAGCGCCTCACTGCAATTCTCCAGAAAAAGAAATCGAATTTCGACACCGATTTGATTTTTCCGATCATCGAAGCCGCGGAGGATGTCGCCGACCGGCACTGTTCGGACCCTTCGCATCGCATCGCGCTCAACGTCATCGGCGATCACATGCGCGCGGCGGCGTTTCTGCTGTCCGACGGCGTCCGGCCCTCCAACGAAGAACGCGGATATGTTCTTCGGCGGCTGATCCGCCGAGCGGCCGCGAACATGCGCAAACTCGGCGTGTCTGGCCCGTCGCTGTTCAAGCTTGTTCCTCGCGTCGTCGAGATGTTCGCTGATCCGTATATCGAACTTCGACGGGAGGCGGACACAATCACGCGTGAGCTTCGGGAAGAAGAAGAGCGCTTCGCCAAGACGCTGGATATCGGAGTCGCGCGGTTGACGGAATCCGCCGCCGCGCTGAAAAAATCCGGCGGCTGCGTTCTGCCCGGCGAAGAGGCTTTCGTCCTGTTTGACACGTACGGTTTTCCACTCGACCTCACGGAGGAATTTTTGAGCGCCGAAGGCATTCGCGTTGACCGCGCCGTGTTCGACCGGGAGATGGAAGCGCAGAAAACGCGGGCGCGGTCGGCGTTTCAGGCGAAACACACGGGCGCCGAAGCGATCTACATGTCGCTTGGAGAGACGACGCGGTTTGTAGGATACGCCGCCGCGACGGCCGAGGCCGCCGTGACGCGCGTTGCCCGGGACGGCTCGTTTGTTGATTCGGCAGCCGAAGGCGAATCCGTCGAACTCGTGTTTGACTCCACGCCCCTGTATGCCGAGCGGGGCGGCCAGGTCGGAGATCACGGGATGGCGCGTGGGCCGGGCGTCGATTTGGAGATCGGAGACTGCCAGCCTGTCGGAAAAGTCTGCGTTCACCGCGCGACGGTTCGCCGAGGCCGTGTTTGCGTCGGTGACAAGATCGAGGTGTCGGTCGACCCGGTTCGTCGGGCGGCCATCATGAAAAATCATACCGGAACCCACCTGTTGCATGCCGCCCTTCGGCGGACGCTCGGCGATCATGTCAAACAGGCCGGGTCGCTCGTCGCGCCGGACCGCCTGCGATTCGATTTCACTCACGGCGCAGCGCTTGGCGATCAGGCTCCGCGGATTGAAGCCTCGGTGAACCACTGGATACTGGAAAATCTTCCGGTGAGCGTGTCCGAAATGACGATGGCCGAGGCGCAGAAAACCGGCGCGATGATGCTGTTTGACGAGAAGTACGGCGACCGCGTCCGGGTCGTCCGCGTCGGCGGGGGAGAATCGGTTGAACTCTGCGGCGGCACGCATTGCCGGATGACGGGCGAGATCGGATTTTTCAAAATCATTTCCGATTCCGCGCTGGCATCAGGCGTTCGCCGCATTGAGGCGGTCACGGGCCTGGGTGCGTTGGAATATGTGCAAACCCTCGTGCGGGATGTCCGTACCGTCGAGCGCGCAGTCGGCGCGCCGCTGGCCGGATTGCCGGCGATGATCGAAAAAATTCAAAAGGAAAAAAAGGACATCGAGAAGAAACTCAAGGAGGCGCGAACGAAAGGCGGGTC
>JAHFCY010000081.1:5605-12622 GCA_023249255.1 Candidatus Lindowiibacteriota bacterium
CGGACGATCTCCTGTCAAAACAGGAACGCTCCGGCGAAATTTCGTTCATCGTCACTGAAGTCGCCGACGGCGACATCGACGCGCTACGCGGCATGGCCGAACAATTGCGCGACAAAATCGCCGGACCGGTTTTTCTGGGCGCCAGGGCTGACGGCGGCGTTCAATTTGTGATGGCGGTGCCCAAACCGCTGACGGACCGTTTTCATGCCGGAAAAATTATCGGACAAGCGGCCGCGGCTGCGGGCGGGCGCGGAGGCGGCCGGCCCGATTTTGCCCAAGCCGGCGGCAAGGATGCCGACAAACTCGCAGACGCGCTGGCGACGGCCCGTCGGCTTCTTTCGCAGATTTGACAGGCGGCGCGGTCCGCCGCGTGTCACCCCATCGGCTTGTTGAATCGGATCATCGACAGCGCCACCCGTGCCGCCTTGCCCATAGGTTCAGCCGACTCACGTACGTTTCGCATGACGCTTCCGCTCCACGCGGCAGGCGTCTCGACCGGCATCTTTCGACCGGACATTTCATCCTGCGCTGATTTTTCCAGTTGCGACTCGAAAGACGGAATAACCAGCCGCCCGCGCTTGTCGTAATCCAGTTTTCGAATGTGGCGGACCAGCGTCTGGGCAAACTTCAACATATCTTCCGGGGAGCCCGTGACTCCGCCGGATCCCGGCGTAAGCTGATAATATCGGACCAGACGCCTCAGGATTACAGTCTGTCCTTCATTGTCGAGGGGAGCATCCAGAAAAATCCGGATCAGGTAGTCGCGTTTTTTTCGTTCCCGCCGCTGGGCGCGGATGTGCCGACGATAGCGGAGGAAGATGCTGTCGATCACACCCGACCACAAAACCGCCACGCCGACCGCCACTCCGAGTATGATGGCGTACTCGGGCCTCCATTCCCATCTGAATTCGACGCGGTCAAAGGCCTTCTTGATTCCGAGACCGAAATCTCTGGGAAGTTCGTCGGCCAAAAAGTCCGGACTCCAAGTTTTCATGGCAGGTTATTTATATGGAATACCGGCGGCGGAGTCAATTCATCTGCCTGAAGCGAGGGGTTGAAGGTCACCCCAAGGGGGTTCGGGGCCGGATTTATATCAGGCTGTGAATCTGCGTCTCTGCGCCGCCTTCGATGCGGTAAAAATATTCCAGAGATTCGGTGTCGGGCTGTTCGGTCCGGTTACAGGTGATGGTGCCATAGGCAAAAAATGGAGCCTGCGCGGGATTGTCCGTCAAAATTCGCCGGAGCTGGTTCACGAGTTCCCTCATCTGGAATTCCAGATTTTTTTGAGTGATGGTCAGCATTGGATTTTCGGCGACCATGAGATCTATCTTGATGGTGTTGAGGCGGAATTTCAGCGTGCCCAGAAAATCGAGATAGAGCTTGTCTGCCTCGGTTTTGGAAACCGACAGAATTTCATCCGGCCGTTCCATGAAATCTTCGAGAACGTGCGCGAGCGCCCCGCAGGTCGGCCGCACCTGTCCGTCCCGTCCGATGAGTTTGCCGAGCACACGCTGTCCGTTTTCCTCCATCTCGCCGATGTGGACGTTCACCTCGAATACGTTGCTCCGGTGGCCTTTGCCTGTCGCGACTTTGAGTTGCTGGTAGAAAACCTGGCTACCGATGATGCGCGTGATGAAAATGCCGCCGTAACCGCCGAAGACGCTCTGCCGGACAGAAGCCGCGCCGCTGTTGACTTCGTCACTGCATCCGAACAGAGCCAGAAACGGCGTGAGGTTCGGATGGCTTGCATGGATCACGTCCCGGACGTGCTGCAAGAGATAGTCGGAACTGTATTCCCGGCTCTTGACGATCGACGTCATCTCGTTGCCCGGTTTACCGGAACTGCTCGTGACTGCCGTCGCACAGATGCCCCGCGTGCGTGTGTTTGCATCCGCACCACGCGATTTGCTTCGGCTCCGTAATTGTGACCTTGACCGGCGCGAATCCCGTGCCTTTATGCGATCCGTCACAAAACGGCTGTTTCTGCGACCGCCCGCATTTACACCAGAAATAGTCGCCCGGCTGCATCTCAAGCACGTAAGGTCGGGCTTGCGCTACAATTGGTTTGTTGTCCATGGTGGAGCATACATAATCACGGCCGCTGAAAACGGGCAAGCCCACGCGGCATTGCAAAGTCTCCTTGACGTTTCCGCCTCCGAACTTTACACTCGTCGGCCTTGGAGGTGTGAAACATCGAATCTGTCAATCTCATGGAACACGTCATCCATTACATGATCCTGCTTCTGGCCATCACCGTCCACGAAGTGTCCCACGGATACATGGCGTTCCGGCTCGGCGATGACACGGCGTCCCTGTCGGGCAGGCTCACCCTGAATCCGATCGCTCATGTCGATCCGATCGGAACGATCCTTGTGCCCCTGTCGCTCTTCATGATGACCCGGAATTTCGCAAGCGGTCCGATTGTTTTTGGGTGGGCCAAACCGGTGCCGGTGAATCCGTTGAGATTTCGGCGGGATATTACGATGCGAAACGGGATGTCTCTGGTAGCCGCGTCCGGTCCGCTGGCCAACATCGTCCTGGCATTGCTCTTTGCGGGCGTCGTCCATGGATGCGGGACTCTGTCGGGCAGTCTGGCCGAAGGATTGTGCATGATCTCCATCCATGCCGTCATGGTCAATCTCTTTCTGGCGTTCTTCAATTTTATTCCGATTCCCCCGCTCGACGGTTCCAAGGTCCTCCTGCATTTCCTTTCTCCCAACTTCGCCCATGCGATTCTCCGCCTCGAGCCGTACGGGTTCATCCTCGTGATCATGCTTTTCAATTACACGCCGCTCGGCTCGCTCATCGCCCTTCTGACGTGGGTCGTCGCGAAAGTCATCCTCGGCGGTGCGGTATGACCGCCGCCGTCCTGTCCGGCATGCGTCCCACGGGGCGGCTGCACCTCGGAAACTATTTCGGCGCGCTCAAAAACTGGGTGGCGCTTCAGGAGAAATACACCTGCCATTATTTCGTCGCTGACTTTCACGCCCTCACGACCGCCTACGAATCTCCGGGCGACGTCAAATCCAACGTCGAGGAAATGGTTCTCGATTTTCTTGCGGCGGGCATTGATCCCGCCCGGACGACGCTCTTTGTGCAGTCGCTCGTGCCGACGCATGCCGAGGCGCACCTTTTGTTTTCGATGATCACGCCGATTCCGTGGCTCGAACGAACGCCCAGCTACAAGGAGATGATCGAAAATCTCGCCGACCGCGATCTTCGGACTTACGGATTTTTGGGCTACCCGGTGCTTCAATGTGTCGACATCATGCTGTATCATCCGAAATACGTGCCGGTCGGCGTCGACCAGGTGGCGCACATCGAATTCTGCCGGGAGCTTGTTCGCCGGTTCAATCATCTGTACGATGTCGATCTGCCCCAGCCCGAACCGCTGTTGACGGAAACGCCGAAAGTGCCGGGGCTGGACGGGCGCAAGATGAGCAAATCGTACGGCAACGCGATTGAGCTGTTCGCACCGAAAGAAGAGGCGCGGAAACGCTTCATGTCGATCAAAACGGACTCGACGCCGGTCGCCGAACCGAAAACCCCGGAGACCTGCAACGTCTTCGCGCTTCTCTCTCTGTTTTGTGACGACGCCGAGCGCAAGGATTGGGACCGGCGGTATCGCGCGGGCGGGCTTTCGTACGCAGAGTCGAAGAAGGCCTTGGTGGAAAAATACGAAGCGGCCATCGGCCCCCTGCGGGCAAAACGCGATGAGCTGGCGAAAGACCGCGCGGGAATCTGGAAAATATTGCGTGAAGGTTCCGATCGCGCGCTGGATATTTCGTCAAAGCATTTGAAAGAGATACGCAAGGCCATCGGATTGACCTATTGAAAAAAGGAGTTTGATTTCAGACATCTATAAGGAGGATGTGACATGGCAGATCTGGGACGGGAATTGACGCTCGAGGCGGTTCGCATCACGGAACCGGCGGCGATCGCAGCGGCTGAAAAAGTCGGCCACGGCGACCCCGATGAGGCCGATCAGGCCGCCGTCGACGCGATGCGGGAGATGCTCAATCACGTTGACATCGTCGGCACGGTGGTGATCGGTGAGGGCGAAAAAGACGAGGCGCCGATGCTCTACATCGGAGAGCAGGTCGGCAGCGGCTATGGTCCGGCCGTCGACATCGCCGTCGATCCCCTCGAAGGCACGTCGATCGTGGCCGAGGGCCGAAACAACGCGCTGTGCGTGCTGGCCATGGGCGAACGCGGCGGGTTTCTTCACGCGCCGGACGTCTACATGATGAAGATCGCAGTGGGGCACAAGGCCGCCGGATGCATCAACCTTCGAAAAAACATTGCCCACAACTGCCGCGCCGTCGCGGAGGCGCTTCGAAAACCTCTCCAATATCTCACCGTTGTCGTTCTCGACCGGCCACGCCACCAAAAAATTCTCGCGGAGCTTCGCAAACTCGGCGTGCGCATCAAACTGATCAGCGATGGCGACGTTTCCGCCGCGCTCTCCACGGCCGTGCCCGATACCGGTGTCGACATGCTCATCGGCATCGGCGGTTCGACGGAGGGAGTTCTGGCCGCGGCCGCCCTGCGGTGCCTGGATGGGCAGATCCAGGGCCGGCTCCATCCGATCGGCGACAAGCAGATCAGGCGCATCAGGGAAATGAACATCGATGACGTGAACCGCATCTACGAGACCAGGGACATGGCCGGCGGATCGGATCTTATTTTTGCGGCGACCGGCGTCACTGACGGCGATTTTCTGAAAGGCGTCCGCTTCGGCACGACATGGATTCACACCCATTCGATGGTCCTGCGGGCCAAAAGCGGGACCATGCGGTTCATTCAGGCCCAGCACCGGTACGGGAAAGCGAAGACGAAACGACGCCCATGACCGACGGGATGAAGGGAATCCCGCAAAGTCCATGGATGGGTGAGAGCGGGATGAGCGCCGAAACGCCTCCTCGAAAGCGCCGCTGGCTGCGGCTGATTTTCATCCTCATGGGCGTCGGCATTTTCGTCAGCTGGCTTCAGCGCGGCCCGGGCGGCCGGACTTTTTTCCCGGAGGGAAATGCGGAGATCGGCCGCATCGACATCCAATCTCCGATTTTCTCCGCCGAGCCGATTCTCGACCTGTTCCAACAGGCCGAACAGTCCGATAAAATCAAGGTGTTGATCCTCCGGATCGACAGTCCCGGCGGGCTGGTGGCGTCGTCCCAGGAAATTTACCGTCGCGTCCACCAGTTTCAGGAACGGAAAAAAATCCCGGTGATCGTCTCTGTTGAAAATGTCTGCGCTTCCGGCGCCTATTACATCGCCTCGGCCGCCGACACCATTATTGTCAATCCCGGATCCCAGGTTGGCTCCATCGGCGTCATCGTGGATCTTCTCAACGTCCGCCAACTGATGGACAAGTTCGGCATCGACGCCCGCACCATCAAAACCGGAAAACTCAAAGACGCGGGCGATCCGACCAAGAGGCTGACGGATGAGGAACTGGAACTCGAACAAAAATATTTCAAAGGCATCGTCGACGCGGTTCTCGAACAGTTTGTGTCGGACGTGGCGACCGCGCGCAAGATGAACGTCGAGAAAGTTCGCCAGCTCGCGCACGGCGGTGTCTTCAACGGCCGGCAGTCTGTGGCGCTTGGACTGGCCGACAGCACGGGCAATTACGTCGATGCCGTGTCGGTCGCCGCTAAAATAGCTGGGATTAATCCGCTCAAGGCAACTCCCCTGATATTTGAAGCGGCCGACCGACGCGGACTCGTCGAGCGCCTCCTGTTTGGCGAAAGCCAAAATTGGCCGTTGACCATGCTCAGCCGCAAATATCTCCTCGCGTTTTTGCCGTAATTCAACTGGAATGATCCGCGCATTTAAGGACGTCTGGCCGACGGTGCCGACGACGGCGTACATTGATGAAACCGCGGTCGTGGAGGGTGCAGTCACGCTTGGAGCGGAAGCGTCGATCTGGTGCGGCGCGGTCCTCCGGGGCGACGTCAACAAAATTGCCATTGGCGCCCAAACCAACGTCCAGGACAACGCGGTATTGCACGTCCGTCGCCGGTTTCCGCTGATCATCGGCAGTCAGGTCACGATCGGCCACCTCGCGCATCTTCACGCCTGCACCGTCGCCGACCGCTGTCTCATCGGCAGCGGGTCGATCATCCTCGACGAGTGCGTCATCGGAGAAGGATCCATCGTGGCGGCTGGCGCGCTCCTGTCGCCCAAAACGCTGGTACCGCCCCGCACGCTCATGATGGGCGTTCCGGCCAGGGCCAAACGCGCCGTCACGGACGACGAGTATCAGGAGATTCTCCATTCGTCCGAGAACTACGTCCGATACGCTTCCGAGCACAAGCAATAGCCATGCTTTGATGGAACTTTTCTTGATTCGGCATGGCCGTTCTTTCTGGAACCACGAACGGCGCATCCAAGGTCATCGGGATCCGCGTCTTTCGCCGCAAGGCCTGTCCGACGCTCGACATCTGGCTGCCGGCCTCAAAATGCGGTTGGGTACACCTACCGGAAAGAAATATGTTCTAGTCTCAAGTCCGCTCCGTCGCGCTCATGAAACCGCCCGCGTTTTGTCGCGCGTGATTGGACTGCCGGTCGTCCGGCGCCCGGCGCTGAAAGAAACGTCCCTGGGCGAATGGGAAGGCAAGTTGGTGGCTGATATCCGCCGTGTCGATGCCGGAAGGCTTGCGCGCTGGTACCGCGATCCGACGCGGGTACGGCTCAAAGGCGCCGAGGGCATTGCGGCGTTTCGCCGGCGCGTCCGGCGGGAGATTCAAAGCCTGCTATATATATATGGAGAGGCGGACCGGATGCTCATCGTCACCCATGGCGGGTGGATATCGACTCTCCTGACGGATGTCGTTGGCATCCCGCTTGGCCGCATGTGGACGTTCGTCGTCGACAACTGCTCCCTGACACGCCTTCACTGGGACGGCAAAAAACTTTTTCTTCGAAGTTTTAACGAAGCGTCGCCCGCGCCACACCGCCGACCGGAAGTTTCTTGACAATCCGTCCCCGTCCAGATTTCATTTTTCAAATGAA
>JAHFCY010000082.1:0-5227 GCA_023249255.1 Candidatus Lindowiibacteriota bacterium
GCTAAAGTCACCGCCATCCTCGGGTCGCCCGCATGAGCGCGAACATCCGCGTCGGATACGGCTACGATGTTCATCGCCTCGCGTCCGGCCGGGACCTGTGGCTGGGCGGCGTGCGCGTCGATTACAACCGCGGCCTGGTCGGCCATTCCGACGCCGATGTGCTCGTTCACGCCGTGGCCGACGCCGTCCTCGGCGCGGCCGCGCTCGGCGATATCGGGAGACATTTTCCGGACAGCGAAGGCCGCTGGAAGGACATGAAGGGCACGGCGCTCATGGAACGCGTTCTCTCGATGGCGCGGCAAAAGGGATTTCGCGTCGTCAACGTCGACTGCATCATCCACGCCGAACAGCCCAAACTTTCTCCGCACCGCGAGAAGATCCTCGAATCGCTGGCCGCCATGCTGGACGTCCCGGCCGATGCCGTCAACGTCAAATTCAAAACAAATGAAGGCCTGGACGCGGTGGGCCGGGTCGAAGCGATCGCCGCATCCGCCGTCGCATTGCTCTCAAACAAGGCATGATGCTCCATGCCTCTCACAGTTTTTAACACCCTCTCCGGCCGCAAAGAGCTTTTTGAACCGGTCACGCCGGGCAAAATCGGCATGTACGTCTGCGGGGTCACGGTCTATGACGAATGCCATCTCGGCCACGCGCGATGCTACGTCTCCTTCGACGTCATCCGGCGATATTTCGAATACGCGGGATTTGCGGTCCATCATGTCCAGAATTTCACGGACGTTGACGACAAGATCATCAATCGGGCCGGAGAGGCCGGCATCCCTCCTTTCGATCTGGCCCGGAAATACGAACAGCGGTACTTTGAAGTTTTTGAGCGCCTGAACGTCCGGCGCGCACACGTCTATCCGCGGGCGACCGAGGAAATCGACGGTATGATCCGGATGATCACGACGCTGATCGAGCGCGGCCACGCCTACGCCGCGGACGGCGACGTCTATTTTTCGACGAAAACGTTCAAGGACTACGGAAAACTTTCGAAACGGCCGGAGGAATCGCTTCTTGCGGGCGCGCGCGTCGAAGTGTCCGACAAAAAGCGCGACCCGCTCGATTTTGCGCTCTGGAAAAAAGCCAAGACCGGAGAGCCGTCGTGGCCCAGTCCCTGGGGCGAAGGCAGGCCGGGCTGGCACATCGAATGTTCCGTGATGTCGCAGAAATACGTCGGCGACACCCTCGACGTTCACGGCGGCGGACAGGATCTGATCTTCCCCCATCACGAGAACGAAATCGCGCAGAGCGAAGCCGCGACCGGCAAGCCTTTCGTGAAATATTTTCTGCACAACGGGTTCGTCACGGTCGATGGAGAAAAGATGTCGAAGTCTCTCGGAAATTTTCAAACGCTGGAGGAACTCTACGCGCAAGTTGCGCCGGACGTCTTGCGGTTTTTGATCGTCTCGGCGCACTATCGAACGCCGCTGACATTCACGGCCAAAAAACTCGATGACGCCGCCGCGGGGCTCGCACGCTTCCGCGAGGGATTCCGGCATCTGGAGGAACTTTTTGCCTTTCCCGTCTCGAATGACGCAGTTTCGCCGGAATCGCTTGACGCGATCCGCCTCGGATCCGTGAAGTCGAAATTCGAAAATGCGATGAATGACGATTTCAACACAGCCGAGGCCATCGGCGTTTTGTTTCACGCGCTCACGGAAGTCAATCGACTGCATGGCGCGGCAAGCCGTTCCGGAAAAGCGCCGGCTGGAGTGACAGAAATTTTACGCCCTCTCAAATCGTGGCTCGGGACCGCCCTGAACGACATCCTCGGCATTTCGCCGGCTGCACAGGCGCTTTCGACCGATGAGACATCCCGCGTTGAGGAACTTCTGGCCGGGCGCGAAAAGGCCCGCAAGGAAAAAAAATTCTCCGACGCCGACCGCATCCGGGACGAGCTGGCCGCGATGGGCTATCAACTCCAGGACACGCCGCAAGGACCCCGTGCCGTCCGCAAACGCTGACGTCCTCTACGGCCGGAGGCCGGTCCAGCTTTTTCTTGAAAAAAGTCCGCGCCGCGCCCGGCGGCTTTTCATCGACCGCCGATTGTCCCGCGACATCGTCGAAAAATTTTCACGACTCGCGCGCGGCCGGTCAGCGCCGATCGCCCTCGTCGACAGCGGCCAGATTGACCGCTTGAGCGACGGCGGTGTCCATCAGGGCGTCGCCCTTGAAGCCGATCCCCTGCGCCTGCGGGGCATTTCCGATCTTCTGTCTCTGATCAAACATCCATCTTCCCCGCCGGCGCAAGGCCGGTCAAATTTCCCGGCCGTCTTCCTTGCTCTTGACTCCGTGACCGACCCGCAAAATTTCGGCGCGGTCGCCCGGTCGGCCGACGCTTTCGGCCTGGGCGGGTTGGTCTTTGAATCCCGCCACGCTCCGCCGTTTGGCGGCGCCGCCTACAAGGCATCGGCCGGCGCGATTGAATTCGTTCCGCTGTTTTCCGTCTCGAATTTCTCCGAAACGCTTCGAACGATCAAATCGGATCGGGTCAGGATTGTCGGCCTCGATGCCGGCGGCAAATCGCCGCTGGGCGACTGTCTCGCCCGCGAGGACGTCCGGCCGCATGCGCTGGTTCTGGTTCTCGGGAGTGAAGGCCGGGGAATTCAAAAATCGGTCAAATCCCTCTGCACCGAAATTTGCTCAATCCCCATGTCCGGCCACGTCGGCAGTCTCAACGTATCGGCTGCGGCGGCCGTCGCGTGTTACATCGCAACCGCGCTCTCAAACGCGCGGGCAAAAATCGGTTTGGGGTCGGTGGCGTCGTCCGGATAGATCGCGACACCCAATTTGAAGGACGGCGGCGGGGCATCGCCCATCTGTTGCCGGAATTTGTCTTCCAGTCGCGACTGAACACGGCGGCGGACCGCGGCTGCGCCGTCCCGGCCTGTCTGGACGAGGATGGCAAAAGCGGATCTGCGAAGACAGGGATGGACGCTGTCGCCTTTGCGAAAGAGCGTTGACACGAGTTCCTGATGGATCTGGTCATAGAGCGAATCGAGATGCGAGGAGGACAGGGCGGTTTTGAGTTCGTCGATGTTGGCCAGCGTCAGGACCATGACCGTGAGAGCCGATCCATCCTCGGTTGACGCTGACATGGCGCGGCGCAATACCGTTTCCATCACGATATCCTCGTCAAATTTCGGCACCACAAAATGAAACTGTACGCCCCGGCCGGGCCGGCTCTCCGCCCAGATTTTTCCGTCATGCAGTTCAACGATCTCCTTGCAAATCGCAAGTCCCAGTCCCGTGCCCCGGTGGCCGCGGCTGTCCTTGGCCCGGTGAAATTGTTCGTATTTGTTGAAGAGCCCCGCCAGATCCTTCGGCTCGATGCCGGAACCGTCGTTTGACACCGTGATCTGAACGCCGATCAATTCCTGAAGGAGCGTCGCCTGAACGACGCCGCGGACGTTCTGCTGATCGACCTCGCGCATTTCGACGGTGATCTTCTGCCGGCAAAATTTCAGCGCGTTCGACAACAAATTGGTGACCACCTGGGTCAGCATATCAGCGTCGGCATAGACGGGCGCAACGCCCTCCGGAATATCGCACGCGATTTCAATCCCGTGCTCGTCTGCTTTGATCTGAAATTCCCGCGCCAGGTCCCGAATCAGCGCCGAGGCGTCAACGCGTCCCCGATGCATCCTCGCCTTGCCCGACTCGAGGCGCGAGATATCAAGGAGGTTATTGATGATTTTGGACAGGCGGTCCATATGCCGAAACGCCATGTCGACGTATCGAGACTGGTCGTACGTCAGCGGACCCGCCACACCCTCTTTGAGATTTTCAATCACACCCTGGATCACTGCCAGGGGCGAGCGGATTTCGTGGGAGGCGGTGTTGATGAAATCATCTTTTCGTTTTTCCGTTTCCTGCCGGAGCGCAATTTCCTCCTGTAGGCGGCCCACCACTTTGCGCGAGACCGTTTCGTTGGCCGACAGATGCCGTTTAAGCCGATTCAGCTCCCCGGTCAGGCGGCTGCGCTCGACCGCCGAGCGGATCACGCGCGCCAAAATCCGATCGTTCAATTCTTCTTTGAGAAGATAATCCACAGCGCCGAGCCGGATGGTTTCCAACGCGAGATTTTCATCGTCAGCCGAACACACAACCACCACCGGCACGTCCGCAACCGTGGAACGGATCCGGGAAAACAGGTTGAGTCCCCGCCACTCAGGAAGGGAGATGTCGACCACCACCGCGTCAAACACGCGATTCGGATCAAGGAGCACGTCCAGGGAACTTGTCACCGCGTCGTGCGGTTCGATCTCAAGTTGAGATACATGGCCGCCGTGGGAACTTAAAACGGTGGGAGAAACAGATCCGGCGCCCGCGCCGCAAATCCAACAGACCCGCAGCGATCGCTGAACAGAAAAGCTCTCCGCCGAAGCGACGGAACCATCCGCCGCCAAAAGTTTTCCGATGAATTCGCCCTCGAAAGGAATCTCGGGCAACGACGTTCCGGCGTGGGCCACACGCCGTTCCGGGTAACCGATGTCCCGGGTCACCACCGCACGCCACTTCCGCTTGCTATATGCTCATTGACCATCCCATATTTCCATCCCCGTCAAACTAACCACCCATTCAAGAACCCGCCGCCGAACCCCTCTCGCCCGGTTGCGGACCCACAAACGTTCGGGAATGTATCTTATTTAAATGAAAATGCAAATGATTTTTTCGCGGGTCCCTTTTTCGCGGGGGCCTCACTTGACATCAACGCCTTTGCGACGGCACACTTGGTCAATCGGTTAGATATCTACGGAGGGAAGGTGAGGACCAGGATGGTTCGAATTGCCGCCGATCATCCACTGTTTCGGGATTTCACGGGCGTCACGCTCGCGCCGCAGGTCGATTTGCGCGGTACGTCCATTCGCGCGGGCGACGCCATCATCCGCACGGAAGTTATTCCTGACAAAACACGCTCGTTCACGGTGAGCGACGCCGTCCGCGCGCCCGGCGCAACCCCCATCGCGCTCGACACTCATTCCCTGCCCGGACAGATCGCCATCGGATCGGACACGCTTGAAGATCTCAAATCCGGCGCGGCACGGCTCGACAGCGGAGAGCTTGCGCCGACCGAACGCATTTCCGCTCATGCGCACACCCCGGAAAGCCTGAGCCACGCCGCCGAGGACACCGGCCAGACGCCGGTCAAACTGTCAGTCGGATTCGGATTCGACGCGCAGGCGATCGATCGGGCCGCGCTGGATCGGCAGGCATTTCAACA
>JAHFCY010000082.1:5237-12605 GCA_023249255.1 Candidatus Lindowiibacteriota bacterium
AAATTCGAAATCCAAGGAGGACCGCAAGGATGGCGCCGTAGGCAAGCGGGCGCCGGGTGTCGAGTTTCACGAGCCAGAGATAATGAATCACGCCCGCGGCGGCGCTGACGTAAATCAACCGGTGAAGCATCTGCCATCGTTTCCCACCCAGACGCTCAATCCATTTCTGTGTTGAAGTCACGGCGAGAGGAATCAAAACCACGAAGCCAAGAAATCCCGCTGTGATGAACGGACGCTTGCGCACGTCCGCCAGCATTCCTCCGAAGTCGAAGACCTGATCGAGCCAAATGTAGCGGATGAAGTGAAGTACCGCATAAAAGAAGGCAAAGATACCGAGCATCCTTCGAAAGCGGATCAGGCTGTTCCAGCCGGTGATCCGCCGAAGGGGAGAAATCGCCAGCGTGACGCAAAGGAGCCGGAGGGTCCAGAGACCCGTCGTATTTGTGATTTCGGCAAGCGGGTTGGCGCCGAGCCGGTCCGTGAACGCGGCGCAGGCCAACCACACCGCAGGCGCAAGGCACGCAAGAAAAACCACGGGTTTAAAAATCCGCCATCGATTCAGTTTGAAATTCACAATCAGAAGTATTTTTTGAGATCCATGCCTGAGTACATGCTGGCGACGTAGTCGCCGTATCCGTTGAACATGAGTGTTTTTCTGGGGAAAAATTCGCCGAGGCGCCGTTCGCGGGACTGGGTCCAGCGCGGATGGTCGACTTCGGGATTCACATTCGAATAAAATCCATATTCCGACGGATTGGCAACTGACCACGCCGTGCGCGGCTGTTTGTCCGTAAACCGGATTTTCACGACCGATTTCGCGCCTTTGAATCCGTACTTCCATGGTACGACGAGGCGAAACGGCGCGCCGTTCTGGTTCGGCAGGGATTTGCCGTAGAGGCCCACAGCCATGAGGGTGAGCGGATTCACCGTTTCGTCCATACGCAGGCCCTCCGTGTAGGGCCATTCCAGAAGCGGCCGCTTCTGCTCGAACATCTGATTCGGATCGTAGAGCGTTTTGAATTCAACAAACTTGGCGGACGGCAGAGGGTCAAGCCGTTTGATGAGAGCGGCCAGCGGAAATCCGAGCCACGGAATCACCATCGACCAGGCCTCGACGCAGCGCATGCGATAGATGCGGTCCTCCATCGTGAATCCTTTGATCAGATCGTCCAGCGCGTAGACGGCGGGTTTTTTCACCAGTCCTTCGACCGACACCGTCCACGGCCTGGGTTTGAAATTTTTCGCGTTGTTGGAAGGATCTTCCTTATCGACGCCAAATTCGTAATAATTGTTGTACGTTGTCACGTTCTCGTACGGCGTCAATTTTTCGTCCGTGTCGTATTTGCCGCGAAGCCGGGCTGCTTCAGGCGCCGGCGCCGCAAGGGCACTCGCGGGCAGAATCGTCGTGACTGCGGCGGCCGCAAGACCCACCGCGACTGTTTTCAGAAATTCGCGCCGGTTGTGGTACAAACCCTCCGGCGTGATCTCCGAAGATGGAATACCCCGCAGATGTGGGCGCCGAATCAACATGCCGATGACCTCCCATCCATGCTCTATTCTACCTTATCCATTTCGATTCGGAGGATTTCTGGAGCCGTTTCTGGGCGGCTCGGAGATGGCCGCGCGGCGCTGGTCGCGCGAGTATAGGACCCAGCTGATCCGCGAAGACCGGCCGTTAAACGATCTCCAACAGTTGGCCGGGCGGGATCAGGCGCACTCCGGGACAGACGGCAGAGGTCTGGGGATGCTTTTCCACGTCGCCTACAACATAAAGTGAAAAGGGCAATAATTGAAAGATGGCCGCGCGTCCGGCCATTGATTCCGTCACGTCTTTCATCAGAGGCGCTTCCTGGGACCCGGTCAACAGCCACTGTCCCTTTTTTGCCGGCGCTCGGTCGATCCGGGTGCGGATATAATTCAGGATTTCCGGCGTGTTCTGGTTATATCAGAAATTACGAAAACGGATCTACAGCGGGAACGATGGGAGGCGGGATTATGCAATGATTTGCGCCGTCCGGCGGGTCCGCCGCTCCTACACCATCCATGCTGCTCGCGGCATTCCCTCCATCCGGTCGGTCAGAACAACGGATTGCGGTCGCGGATCTCCTGGAGGAGCCACTGGTCTTTGGATGTTGCCTGCTTGATGTCCGATTGGATTTAGGTAGGGTTCACCCTTATGAGAAAAAGTGGGTTTGGCCGAGACAGCTCGGTTCGGCAATTGAAACAACTGGGAGAACAGATCCGGCGGATGCGCAAGGGAACGGGCGCGACACAGGCGGATGTGGCCAGCCGGGCTGGGCTGGATAATCGGTATTATTCGAGGATCGAGCGGGGTGAAATCAACGTGACTTATTTGACGATGATGGCCATCACCCGCGCCTTTCGACTCTGTCCCGGAACACTTTTCCTGCATGGCTCGAAAGCGGAGAACGTCAAGGCCGATGTGTGCATCCTCACCTCCCAGATGAATGCGGACAACAATCGGAAAGGACTCGCTCAAACCGCAAAATTCGTGAAACATGTGCTGGGCATATATCCGAAACTTGCCGGAGGCGCCGTGAAGCGGGGTTAGCCCGGCAGGCCGATCTCAAGGTCCGGCAGTCGATCGCTGGTGCCTTTCCTAAAACAACGGATTACGTTCGCGGATCTCCTGCAACAGCCATTGGTCGTTCAATTTTTCGAGCCGGAACAGCGCCGTGCCTTGCGCCGTCTCCTCGGCGCCCGTCGCGGCGATGCGCCATCGGCGCTGCCAGGTGAATGAGACTTCAACGATGTTCGTGTCGCCCGGAATGAATGAGCCCAACCACACGCCATCGTACTTGATGTTGTCCACCGCGGCGAGTTGATCTTGCACGCTGCGCAGGACATTCTCGCGGTTGCCATATAAAAAGAGACATCCAAGTCTTTTATGTTAAAGGCAAGGAATTCGGCACACTGCCAATTCGCCGGACCTCAAAGCCGGGGTTGAGGAATAAATGCAGGAGAGACTGGGCCAAATCCTAAAGCCGGCCAACTACCGAATGCGTCCCCTGTCATACTTTCCGAAAATCATTGGAATGAAACACCAGCCCATGTCCCTATTGATTATGGCCAATCGTCCCCGCTTTGATATTTTTGGAAATCCGATTCAATAAACGCTTCGATGAACGCCGGGATGAATTTTTCCGCATCTTGCTGAGGTATTGAGACTCTGAGGACTTTGACGTTGACGGCTGTTTTCATTTGGCGAACGTTATGGGCGAAGCCCGCGTCTTTGGTGAAACAGACGTCATATGATTTTGCCACTTCTCGATAGAGCATTCCATTTTTGATCCCTTTTAAACGCAATCGATTGATGGAAGTCACTTCGTGACCGAGCTTGCGCAGTTCCGGCACCAGTGATTCCGGAAGGTTTTCGTCGAGGAGAATCTTCACACGGAGGCGAGGATGCCGGAGTGCGCCAACTCGTGGAGCGTCCCTCGGATGGATTCTGCGGTAAGGCTGGGATATTCCTTTACAATTTCCCGAACAGACATGCCGGATGCCATCAGTTCGAGCAGTAATGAAACGGAGATGCGTGTACTCCGAACTCTCGGTTCTCCGCCCAAATGATCTTTGTCGGCCACAATCCACTTCGTCTTTTTCACTGTGCCTAAACTTTACACCGGCATTTTGCGCGTGTCAAATACAGGATTTAGAGTTTGTGGAATTTGAATCAAAACAACGGATTGCGGTCGCGGATCAACCATTAAAGCCGGTTCAACTCCATCGAGAGGGCTTGGGGCAGGTTGGCGATGGTTTTATGGTGGCTGACGGGGAGGAAGATTTTCAATTCGCGTTGAAGGGTCCCGGCATCCAGATGCTTGACGACGTCGATCAATTTCTTCTTATGGGGTATGACGGCTTCCATCCCCAGCCGCTGCCGGATGACAAAGTAGAGATCAAAAAAATCACGGGCTTTCTTTCGAGAAAACAGAGCTTCGATTTTTTCTTTGACTAATTCTCCGGCCGGCAATGACAGGCACTGATAGGCCGGATAAAGGGGCGTGGCCACCAAAACCGGTTCTGTACGCGCCTTCGAGCGCAAAGACACGTTCAGTTCCAGTTGGACGCGGTCACCGTGGATCTGACATGAATACAGCGCCAGGCATCCTCCGGATGTCGGTTTGGATTCCAGAGTCTCCAAGGGCAGAGCCTCTTCTCGTACCAACTCCCCCGCCCGCTTTAAAAGTTTTTGCAGATGAAAAATTTTCAATCCGCCCGTAAAATCGAGATCCTCGGAAAAACGGGGACTGCCGTAAAGAAGACGCAAAGCCGTGCCGCCCTTGAAGGCCAGCGCGTCGGATTCGGGGAGCCGGTATAGGCAGGACAAAAATACATGCTGGACATACTCCCGGGACACATTGACGGGATGGGTCTGCCATTTGGTGGCAAGCGTTTTTAGAGATTCAAGCGATAACATCGCGAATCCATGTGACGAATGTGTCCCGGCCGAAAGTTTTCGCGTATTGAACGATCTTGGATTTCCGAACCCGGGACCACCGGATTCTCTCGAGGAGCGATTTCTTTTTGAGATGAACGAAGTACAAGTAATCCACCAGCGCCTTTTCCGGTTCCGCCACGAGAACTGTCCGGCCGTCGACCGGCAATGGCCGATACCCCGTAAAAGCCGAGGATTTTATTTTTTGATAAGTGAAGAGTCGATCCATCGATTGAAATGTCCGTGTGGTTTTGGGCGAAACCGACGTGACGGCATAGACCGTTTCTGGGATCAACCCGTAATGAGCGAGGGCCGATTCAAGGGAGATATAGGATGGCAGAAGGAGTCTGTTCGCCAGATGCCAGGGGTGAGGGAGAGTTTGGCGCAGGCAATAGAGCCCGCGGTTGTCTTTGAGACGAAGAACCCATCCTCTTTTGACATAGCGAATCAGCAGTAATTTCGATGACGCCGCAGTCAACCCCGCGGCGCGCCGGAATTCGCGGGACGAAAAAATCGTCATCCCCTGTTTTTTGAGATCGATCTCAATCTGGAATAGTTTCATTGAAGTATTGTTTATGATACTTGAAATAAATCATAAAATCAAGACAAAGATGAGGAACGGCGCTGCAACTGTGCCACAGAATATCCTATGACTTGGAATTTTTCACAAAACGGGCGTTCTGACACACATCAGCGCCCGCCGACATTAGAATCAGCGCGTGCCGTGGCCTGGGGGGATGACGTTGGGGGCGGCGCCGGGGGCGGTGAATCCGAAGTTGGCGATGAAGATCTTTTTGTCGAGGTCCTCGCGGATGAGCCATCGGCCGTCGACGTTTCGGAGATCCAGCCGGACCGTGTCGTTGACGCTTCGGGCGCCGTAGGTCGTGTGGTAGAGTTTCCACGTCCACGAGAAACTTAACGTGACGCGTTTGCCCGGGACGATGATGTCCACCGATTCCGTGCTCCAGCGCGCGAACGTCGTGCTGACCTTGTTGAAGATAAGCCCAGGGGAAATGGGGACGGTTCTAATTTATAGCAATCAAATTCAGGGAGTTGAACGTGGTTTTTTCGATGGAAACTTTTCAGTCGGTTCCGATTCTACCTTCAAGGATACCTTGTACAGACAAATCTTCGTCCAAAGCCGGCCAGTGCAGGCCCGTGCCGTCACAGATGAGTTCCACTTGAGCGAGTTGTTTGGGATCGGCGTTCCTCAAGCGACGATTTTTATGCGCGGGGAATCGAATCTCTCGATCGTCAGAAAGCATCAAACAGACCACATCTGGCCTTCAATCCAAACTCGCGTGGTTTTGGTCGCCAATTCAGGAATGGTGTACTTCATGCCATTTCTCCAATACAATTTTTTTATGCAATAATTTTCATATTTTCGTATAGGAATTCCGGGGCCAGATCGGCGCCGTTTTCCCAGACGATGGATTGCAAAGTGGGATCTACTTTGAAAGATTTGAATTTCCGGATATCTCGAAGCGGGCCGAAAATTTCGCCTTCCAGTTCATCCGACAGATCAACTTCACCTTCAGCACCGTCGTTAAATCGCAGCCATATAACATAATCGTGCAGATGTTTTGCTTCTTTGACATGTAGAATCATAATTCTACTCCAGTGGTTTTATCGGGAACAGGGCTTTTTTCTGCTCCGCCAATTTCCAGTCGCGCAGTAAATCTTCTTTATGCAGTTCACGCCATTCTTGCACAAGGTTGAGAGCGCGTTTTACCATTGTGCCTTCAACTTTGCCGCTTTCAATTTCAATCGTGACGTCATCATCGCCATATTTCGCATGGAAATGCGGCGGGTTATGCTCCCGCCAAAACATAAAAACCACGATTCCAAAAAATCTGCTGATAATTGGCATTTACGTTTTCCGTCCCTGAATGAGATACGATGAATATTAGCATATCCCGCGAACTTTTGCAAAATCTCGAATCCGCGCGCTAAAACAACGGATTGCGGTCGCGGATCTCCTGCAGGAGCCACTGGCCGTTCAGTTTTTCGAGCCGGAAGAGCGCCGTTCCTTGCGCGCTCTCTTCGACACCCGTCGCGGCCACACGCCAGCGTCGCTGCCACGTGAACGATACTTCCACGACGTTGTCGGTGTCGCCAGGAACGAACGATCCCACCCACACGCCGTCGTACTTGATGTTGTCCACCGCGGCGAGTTGGTCTTGGACGCTTCGCAAGACATTTTCGCGGTTGCCTTTGAAGTTCGGGCTGACCACTTTCATAAACTCAAACGGATCGTCTTTCTCGTACGCGGACAGGATCGCTTTTACCGCCGACTCAACTTCCGCGCGCATCGCCACCGTCTTCTCCGGCGGCCCGCCCCATTTCAGCGCCGCGTCCGCGCGCCATACTTCCTCGCGGTAATTCTGCGTCGCGACTTCCTCCCGCGTCCGGTTCGACGTGTAGGTCAGCGTGAAGTTTCCATCGTCCTGAATGAACTTCTGCACCACGTACGCGCATTTCAAGTTCGTCGTCCGGATGTCGCTGTTGACGTTGTAGTTGTCCGTCAGGCCCAGGTTGTAATCGAGGTCCAGCCGCTCTTCGTCGTTCACCTTCGTCTGCGTACTCGCGCCATATTGCCTCTGGTGCGACCGGCCCGGCGCGTCCATCGTCCGGTCCAGCGTCTGCGTCGTGTTGAAGGTCATGTCGGTTTTGAATGGTTTGACTTTCGGAATCCTCCACTCCAATTCCTTGTAGCCGTACGTGAATCCCTGGCTCGCATTTCGCCGGTCGCCCGTCAAGACTGTCCGCTCGATCGTGATCTGGTATTTGTAGAACGCCGAGAACGTGTGTTTCCCGCTCGACGTGCTCATCTGATAACTCTGATTGTTGATCTCGCTCTTCGTCGAATTGTCGCTTGCCTGCGTCATGTTACTCCCTAATCCGGCTGA
>JAHFCY010000242.1 GCA_023249255.1 Candidatus Lindowiibacteriota bacterium
TGTCCGAGATGCCCCAGAAAAATGGCGAATCGACGGCCTTGCCGAGATACGGATCGAATGCGGTAAGGATGTAGTAATACGTGGTGTTGGCCGTCAGACCCGAATCGAGAAAACTCGTTTTATTTCCGGGGACGCTGTCGACGAAGGTGTAAACGCTGGTACTGCCGGTGGTGTTGCGATAGATTTTGAAAAATCCGCCGGCAATGACGTCGACCGCCTTGAAACTTTCCCCGTTCTGTCCCCACTTGCCGTATGGCGCATCCCACGTCAGCCTCACCTTTGTCGTGTCCATCGGTTGGACATCGAAATTCTTGATGGAGATCGGCCGGTCGGCGAAATTGGCGTAGACGTAGAATGTGTCGCCTGGATTCAAGTCGGACGGGACGGTGATGCGGCGGCGGGCGTCATTATTGGTTCCGATGGATCCGTACCGGACGGGCGCGGTCTGCGACGTGTCGTAACTCGTCACCTTCAACGGCTGTGTGCCGCTCTGAATGGTTCCGGCAGTCGGAACGCAGTCATAGTAGGTGTAATTGGACCTAAGACCGGACGGCGCCACGGCGCCGGTTTTGGCGAAGAACATGAAATTATAGGACGCGCCGATGGTGAGGGGGATCACGGCATGGTACGTTCCGTCACCCACCGGCGTCATCGTCATGAGGCCGTTTGTGATCAGAGACTGGGACGCGTTTTCCCAGACCGCCTCGGTCGTGCCCGGATGCACGGCAATGTAGCGGGGCACCAACGCCCAATTCGAGTCGGCCCATTGGGCGGCATGAGAAGAAGGCTGAAGAAGACTGAAGAAGAAAAAAGTTAGAAGAGGGACAAAGGGTGAGGGAGAGAGGAGAGGCGGCCACTCACATTGCGGCGCGGTGCTCCCCACTTCTTCCACCTTTTTCGCACTTCTTCCGCCTTCTTCCCAGTTCTTCCGCCTTTTTCGCACTTCTTCCACCTTCTTCCCGCTTCCCCCTGCGAACCCGACCGCTATTAAACCCGAACCTTTGATACCTACCACATATGTGTATATAAAATCAAATGTTGATAAGGCTCAATCTCTACTGTCTGGACAGCAGGGATGCGATATTCATAGCTTGTTCGGCTTTTTTTAAATCGCCCGTTTTATAATATAACCTTCCAAGGCCAACGTAAGGATCGGGGCTTTCGTATTCGAGTCTCATCGCCTTCAGAAAATATTTTTCGGCGTTGGAAAAATCGTTCCGGCTCATGTATCCGTTCCCCATTTGCATGTAGAAGAGAGGATTTTCCGGTGATAGGTTGATCGCTTTATGTAAACAATCCATCGACGTGTCGATCCGGCCTTGTTTGAAATAGTAATAGGCCAGATTATAGTAAGCGCCGTCGTGATGCCGGGTAATTTCCAAAATTTTTTCGGACAGTCTTTTGACTTCGTCCAGATTCCCGTCCACCATATGGATTCCCGCCAGTATGGAAATGGCTTTATAACAATCCGGGTCTTCGAGCGATTTTCGGGCGGCTTCGTCGAGGATATTCGTTTTATATCCCTTCTGGAGAAGATCAGACGTGATTTCTTCGATCGGCACGGCATATTTATATTCGTGCGCCTCGATGATCGGGCGATGTTTTTCCGTACGCCGGAGATAGAGAAGACCGGCATCGTCCCAGTAAACGAGCGCCCACTTCGACTGATTATTGAAAAGGTATTGGTAGATGTTGCTTTTGATTGTGTAGTCGAGAAGGACCAGATCAACATTCATTTTATCGAATACATCGAGTTGTGGCGTCGGATTATTGGCCATGAATTCATTCAATATAAACGAAATCTCCCCGTATACTTCGGCGCGGCCATCCAATGAGACTTTGATGTCGGGATAGTTTGCGTAAATGATGAAGCTTCCCCATCCGCATGGATTGTAGATATTTCCCTTGATGTGATTGTTTTTAATGAACTCGCAGGCGCCAAACGGATATATTTTTTGGAGCCATCCGCGCGCGCGGGAATGGACCTCGTTGATCTGACTTGCGACCAACAGCAGTGAAAATACAACGGTTGACGCCGCCATGGCCGATTGAGGAATCTTTTTCGATTCGAACGACTCCATCCACGCATCAAGCGTTTTGGAAACAGCCAGGGCGGTCAAAATGGCAAAGAGATCGATATTCCGGACCGCCAGCGCCATTAATCCAAGCCCCGTTATCAGCGGCAGCAACGATTGAAAATGGCGGATCCGTTCCGACGGGGTTTGAGATCTGGAAAATTGATTCAGAATAAAAAACAGGGAAGCCAACGACAGGAAACCGTAAAGAACGAGCATGTTATCCTGCAGACGTGTATAGTCATATTCAAACGGCCGCCATTCCCTCAAGGCTACTTTGAAGACGTCTTTTGATAAAAACTGGAACGGAAGCCTCAATATTTTAAATCCATTGGGATTGACGAGAGGCGCGCATAGATTCAGGACGAGGATCAGAATGGACCGACGCGCATCCCGGTCGTTTTTTTCGGAAATCGATTTAAGGAGATTCATTGCCAAAAAAAATTCGGACACGAAAAGAACGATAATATAACCGCCGTGGGCGTTGGCGCCGATCATCGTGAAGAAGGGGAACAGGAAGAGGAATTTCGGGTAGTTCGACCCGATCAACACGGTCAGGGTCATGAAAAAATCTGTAATCAGAAACGGCCTGGGTTCGGCGCGCTGTGAAAGCAATGACAGGGCAAAACAGAGGGTGAACACGCGCACGGGCAGAGACACGTTATTCTTTTCGAGCAGGATATAAAGCATCAAAAGAGGGGACAAAATAAACACGAACATGAATATATCGAATCCCGAATCCCCGAGGAAATGATGACCCACGGCAAGCAGAACCTGGCTTAACCACTGGTGGTTGATCCATTCAAGATTTGGCGCCGTAAACGAGAAAATATCGTGGTCCGGAACAGAAAGATTCCTCAATATGATTTCCCCGGTTTTGGTGTGATACCAGACGTCGTTCGCCGGAACTCCGTAAAATGAAATGAGTATCAGGTGGATGAACAGCAGAGAAAATATGGGCGCAAAAATATATGTTGCGGGTTTCATGCCCGAGCGGCCACTCGCGGCGGCGGATGAATCCTCACCTTTACGAAACAGACCCCCGCCGGCCGACGCGCCATTCGTCAGTTCCGGAAATCGACATAGACATACCCCCCGGGGGTAATGTTAACAGTGTTGGAGTTGGGGCTTTCGAGCGTGAGCGTGCCGGAGTCGATGGCGCGGGCGGCAAAAGAATACGTCGTGCCGTTGGTCAGGCCCGTGACCTTGTATTTGGTCGTTCCCCGGATCACCGAGGAATTCATTTTGGTGAATCCGCCCGTAGCCTCCTGTTTGTAGACGTTGTATCCGTCCAGATCCTTGTCGGCTGTGTTGGCAGTCCAGAACAGCCAGGCGGCGCCCGAGTCGGGCGTTCCGGTCAAGCCGGTCACGGCATCCGGAAATTCCTGCCAGTCATCCTCGAAGGTCTGAGACGGGTTGTCGGCGATGGTCAGTTCGCGGTTTCTGGATGTGGTTGCAAAATCCTGTTCGACGGTGTCCGTTGTGCCGTATTTGTATTGCAAGGCCGACCCCACGATAAAATCAGTCGTGTAAATCCACGTGAACGGTCCTGAATCGCTCATGTTTTTTCCTGTCCATGTAACATAATGATCGTTGGCCGTGATGATCACATTTCCGGCCGTGTTGATGTTCCCCATGTCGACGTGAAATGTCAGACGGGCGAGTTTGACGCCAAGGACGGTCGAGCTGTCGCTCTGGTTGTTGAAATCGTCGACGGCTGTGACCGCGTAGTAATATTGCGTTCCGGCCTGGGCGGTGCTGTCGATCCACTGCGGGGACAGCGTTGCGGCGATAGGGGCGATATTCAATTTGTTGGCGGCGGACAGCGCAAAATTGGCGCTGGTGTTTCGATAGACGTTGTATCCGGCCAGATCGCCCTCCGTGTTGTAATTCCACTTGAACACGACGGTATTGAGACCGCCGTTTTGGGACACGACGCCGGACGGATGCGCCGGCGCGACGGTGTCGGCGCTGGTGGTGGGTTTGGTGGAGACAGTCGAGGAAAACGCGCTGAAATTATTGGCGACGTCGGCGGCTTTCATCTTGTAGTAGTAGGTCGTGCCGTTGGTGATGTTGTTGTCGGTGTAATTGATGACGCCCTGATCGACGTTGGAGACGACGTTGTACGTGACGTCGTCAGTGCTTCTCCAAAGCTCGTATCGGTTGACGTCGGCTTCGAGGTTAAGGGACCAGCCTAATTTGATCGTACTGTTTTGGCCGACGGCTGTGAGACCCTGGGGCGCCTGGGGCGCGGCGTCGCCGCCCGTCATCCAGAGCCGCACGAGGGGGAACGTATCGCCAGAGGAGGCGGGGATTGTGAATCCACGGGCGTTTTCATAGGCGTAGTTATTCGAGAATCCGTATTCGTTGTACCACTGGGTGCCATTGTTGTGATTGCAGACGTAGAGATAGTTGATGTTCATGGTCGGATCGAGATATACGGTTTTTTCCCAGATATTCCGGCCGATGTAATCCATCTTGACGAGCGGATCGATGTCCGCCATGACGTAGGTCTGGTTGAAATCAAACCGGCCGAGGTTGTAGGCGTTGCCTTTCATGTACATGGTTGTGACGTTGAATCCGGAGCCGGTCATGTCGACCTGAAACTTCACGGG
>JAHFCY010000243.1:0-438 GCA_023249255.1 Candidatus Lindowiibacteriota bacterium
CGGCGGCGATTCCCGAACTTGTGTCATTCGATATTTTTGATTTGTACCGTGGAAAAGGACTGTCGGACGGGATGTATGCGATCGGCCTCACGTTCACATTTCAGTCGCCAGACCGGACGCTTTCGGACGAAGAGGCAAACAGCCGCCGGGACAGACTGCTCGCGGCGCTGTCAGAGCGCTTCGGCGCGAAATTGAGGGGATGAGGACATGAGGATTGCCTGGGCCGTCACGCTCGCGCTGGTGGGAGCGGCCTTTTTTTCAGTTCATGCGGCACCGGTCGCGCAGATCGAGGCCGGTTCGTTGGCCCAAAAAATATTTTATTTCCATGTTTCGTCGGCCTGGGTGGCGTTTCTCGCTTTTATGATCGCGGGGGGATTTGGCATTGCACATCTGGTCGCCGAAACGGCCGGCAACGCGGCGGCGCGCCGGGCGATTCGA
>JAHFCY010000243.1:448-4659 GCA_023249255.1 Candidatus Lindowiibacteriota bacterium
CGTATGGTGGCGCTGGGAGCCGCGCCTGATGACGTTTCTCATCATGTGGACGACGTACGCGGCGGCCTTGATCCTGCACGCGTCGATCGACCGGCCGGAAATTCGGGACCGGGCGACGGCGATCTATGCGTGCGTGGCGGCGATTCAGATTCCGATCGTCTACGCGTCCGTGACGTTCTGGAAACCGGAGGCGCAATTTCATCCGGACCGGATTCATCTGGCGCCTGAATTTCTCCGGCCGCTGTGGCTGTCGCTTGCGGCCCTCACCGTCTTTTTCTTTTTGCTCTGGAATCTTCGGACAAAGATCGGATTGTTGGAGGAACGGCGGCCATGAACGACACGTCCATCGCCGAGACCGCCCCCGCGCCGCGCAATCTTGGATATTATGAATTGGGATACGCCGTGTTTTTTGCCCTCTTTTTTGCCTACGTGATTTATCTCTATCGGAAAAAATGTCGGCTGGAGAAAGAGCGCAGGCCATGAGACTTGAGATGGCCAAGTCGTTTGCGAAAAAAGCGGCGGAGATCGCCATGCGGCATTACAAGCGGACCGAAGGCCGGAGGAAGGGCAACGAAGGAATCGTGACGGCGGCAGATGGCGAGATCGAGGAGTTTGTGAAGAAACGCATTCGTGAAGTTTTTCCGGCCGAACGGATATTGGGCGAGGAGACCGGGTTTTCGGAGGAGCCGGGTGAATCGACAGAAAAATCCGCGGCGGCTGAAAACGCCGGCCTCGCAGGTCCGGCGCGGACAAGCGCGAAGGATGACCTCCTTGCGCGTCTGGGCGGCCCGCCGAAAAAACAAACGGTCAAAGAATTGTTCAAAAACATGCCTGCCGCGCCGGTTGCGCCGGTCCTGGGCGGCGCCGGCGATGTCCTGTGGGCGATCGACCCGATTGACGGCACCTCGGCGTTTGCCTCGGGATTGCCGATCTGGGCGATTTCGATCGGTATCGTGACCAACGGAATTCCCGATCTTGGCGTGATGAGCATTCCGGCGATTGACGAATTATTCTGGGGCGACAAAGACGGCGTGTTTCTCAACGGAAAAGAGATCAAACCCCGCGCAGGCGTCGATGAATTCGACTCCGAAACCGCGGTGCTGGTTCCGTCGAATGCCCACAGGAAATATCAGCTTGATTTCACGGGAAAAACGCGCTCGATGGGAAGTCTGGCGGCCCACATGGCGTTTGTAGCGGCGGGTGCGGCGGATGCGGCGATTCTGGGGAGACCGCATCTGTGGGACATTGCCGCCGGAGCCGCTTTCATTTTACGGCAAGGCGGAACGATCCTGACGTTTTCGGGGAAACCCTGCGACTGGGCGCCGATGATCGCGGGCGAGCGTTCATCGGAACCCCTGATCGCGGGACCGGAGAAAACCATCCGCGCTCTGCTGTCGTGCATCAAGATTCGATCTGCGAATACGGTTTGATTGGCGCCCGGGCCGCGCGTTGGTTCATGTTTCCCAGGCCCATTCTGATATTGATTTGGATTCTGTACGGCTGTGTTTCATCTGTCCGGGCGGATGAACCGCAGGATGAGAGCCGGCTCCGGAAGGTTGAGGAGAAGATCAGCCGGAAGGCCGAGAAGACTCCGGAAGAGCAAGCGGCAAGACAGAAGCAAGTGGAGGATGCGAAGCGGGCAAAGGATGAGCGCGCGAAATGGGAGCGCGAGCATCCGGGCCAGAAAATGCCCGACTGGGTGGGACGATCGAACGAGGACTGGTTCTGGAGCGAGTTCGGGTACGTGGCACTTGCGGCGCCCTTCGCCATTCCGTATTTCATGATCGGAGACCATCTGAACGAACAGGTCGGCTACCAACCCTATCCTTTTGCTACCGGCGCGGGCATCACGGACCCGGCCGGCCGGTCCTGGATGATCAACACGAGTGCGGCAACCCAATTGGTATCAAACGATATTCTGGCACTGCGAACGGATGTCGACTGGGCATTCTGGCGGCGATTCGCGTTTGAAGGTGCTTACACCAAGTATGGCGAACGGCTGAAAACCGGCCGGGATATCCTGGCGTTCGGCGAGGGCCTCGTGACGTTCACCTTCGCCCAGAGCGAGGCCTGGAATTTCCGCGTGGGTTTCGGCGTACAATCCATTGACGGAAAAAACGTCAATACCGGATTCAAATCCGTCTACCGCATCCGTTGTTTTCTTCAGCCGTTTCAATTCAAGCTCGACCTCGGCATCACCACAGGCCTTGGGGCGTCTTCCCTTTCCGAAATCGCGCCGGGTGTGGGATTTCATCTCGGTCGGTCGGAAATCTCGCTCGGCTATCGACGTCTGAAAATCGCTGACTCCAGACTGACGGGCCCGGAATTTTCGATCCACTGGTGGTTTTGAGATGGCCGAAGTGCTTTCCCAAGAGGAAATCGATGCCCTTCTGACCGCCATCTCCGGATCCGCATCGGATTCCTCCCTGGCGCCTTTGACGGATGAGGCGGCCGAGAAAGTTTTCATGGAAGTGATGGGACTCTTACCCAATGCTCTGGCCGGAAATTTCCGGAACGCGGTCGCTCGATGGGCGCCGGATCTGGCGATGAGACTGCAATCCACGCGTCTGCCGCTGGAAAGTATCGTGCATTTATCCGACCGGACGGTGCAGGATCTGGTCCGAAAATGCCCGATGAACGTTTTGTCCCTGGCTCTCGTTGGCGCTTCCGCCGAAGTCCGGCGAAAAGTCGAATCAAATCTATCCAAGCGCATGCGGGAGGCGTTGATCTTTGAAATTGAGACGATCTCGCGCGGCGCCCGCGAGGGGGATATATCAAGCGCCCGCGACACACTCCTCGCGCCCCTCGAACAATATCTGCGCGACGAACTGTACTGGCGGAGCAAGCGGCAGCAAGGCGTGGATGAGGGAGAAAGCAACGATGCCTGAAATAGTGAATGGAACGCCGCCGCGCCGATGCACTTCCAAACGGACCGCGTGGGCCATCGCAGGTCTGATTGTGTGTCTGGTTGTCGGCGGTGGATATCTATATTTTCGCAGATTAAGCGAGGATATTCATCAAGCGACCGCTTTCTTCATTTCGCTTGCCACCCACGACAAACTGCCCGGCGTGAATATCGGCGATAGAAAACATGCGATGGCGCTTCACGCCCATATGGAATTCGACACGTTCAAACGCGACCCGCTTTACCGGCTCTATTCGCGTTATGTGGACATGGTACCCATTCGCATGGACGTCGACTCAGAACCGGGTCATGTGTACACGTTCATCATCGCCAAAGACACGCCGCTGGCGGATTGGGCGCTGATGGATGCCTGGTTAGCGGACACAGTCGGAAACCGCATCCATCCCCTGATTGATCCCGATTCGCCCGTCCGTCTGCCCCACGACCTTGTTGCCGCCGCTCCGGCCAAGGCTGACATCACTGTAGACAACAAAAGGAGATGATCGTTGATGAATTGGTCTGGCCTTAGAAAGAAAAGTAGCGTGGCCTTTTTTCTACTTACGGTGACCGGCTGGATATTGGGCGTGGTTGGGCTCCGATTCCCGGCACGCTATGTTGGCTGCTTGGTCATGATAACCATGATGACTTGGATCGTCGCGTTTATTGGTGACAGATTATATGGCAAAGGACACCCCAACCGGAAACTGGATATGGCTCTAAAAGCGGAGCCGCTCGACTACGAATGCGGCAAATGCGGCGAGCCGGTTTCGGTATCGACCAAAGTTTGTCCCAAGTGCGGAGCGGATGTGAGCGAGATCGAGACATGAACAAGCGGATCGTGGAAATGGATTCTTGAAATAAATCTGGAACAGGGGATGTACGAATACAAATCCTAATAGCTCCACCAGAGTTTCGCAGTAACCTCAATCGGTGCGTTGCCTCGTACGCCCGACACGGCAACGGGCACAGAGAGGCGGTACTCGTTTGGAAATCTGGCAGGCAAGGCACGGCCCGGAATGCCGACCAACTTTTTCAATTCTATGGCAGTGATTTTCGAAACGCCTGCCTTCTGCTCACCGTCATCCGTTCCGATCTGCCACAAGTCATAAATCTTCGGCATATTCTGGGCAAGAAACTCCGTGTCGATGTAATTATCAAGAAGCGCAGGCTGGCCGTTTTCATAATCCAAGAGCGCGAGATTCAATCCTGAAAGCGACCGGCCTCTCTCGATATTGATAACTGACCGGTAAAGCATTTCCGCCGCACTTGTGTCGCCATTCAAAAAATGGCTGTTCCCAAGATTGTT
>JAHFCY010000244.1 GCA_023249255.1 Candidatus Lindowiibacteriota bacterium
CGTTGGTCGATCAAGGCTATCGCGTCTGGACGGTCGGCGATGACATCGCATGGATGAGGCCGGGACCGGATGGCAGGCTTTGGGCCGTCAATCCCGAGGCCGGGTTTTTTGGCGTGGCCCCCGGCACAAGCGCGGACACCAATCCCAACGCACTTGCCGCAACAAATAACAATTCAATCTTCACCAACGTCGCGCTCGCGCCGGATCGCACGCCGTGGTGGGAAGGCATGGGCGATCCGCCGGACGGATTGATCGACTGGCGTGGAAATCCTCATGATGTCGCATCAAATAATCCGGCCGCGCATCCCAATGCGCGTTTCACCGCGCCCGCCCGGCAATGTCCCTCCATCTCGCCCGAGTGGGAAACTCCGCAGGGCGTGCCGATATCCGCAATCTTGTTTGGAGGCCGCCGTGCTCGTCTCATGCCGCTTGTTTGTCAGTCGTTCGATTGGACTCACGGCGTCTATATGGGCGCCTCGCTTGCGTCTGAAACGACGTCGGCGGCCGAAGGAAAGACCGGCGTCGTTCGGCGCGACCCGATGGCCATGCTTCCTTTTTGCGGCTATCACGTGGGCGATTATTTTCGGCACTGGTTGACTTTCGCGGGCCGCCTCGCGCGCCCTCCGCTGATTTTTTCGGTGAACTGGTTTCGCCGCGGCGATGACGGACGATTCCTCTGGCCCGGGTTCGGCCAGAATGTCCGTGTCCTCGAATGGATTTTGGAACGGACTCGCGGAAAAGGACAGGCGCGCGAAACGCCGATCGGCCTGGTTCCGTCCGATCATGCCTTGAACCTCGACGGACTTGATCTCGCCCCAAAGACGCAGGAACAATTGTTCGACGTCGACCGGGAAAGTTGGACCGCCGAACTGGCGGACCAGCGAATCTTTTTTGATACGCTCGGCGACCGCTTGCCGGCTGAAATTCGACGGGCCCATCAAGACCAGATCGTGCGGGTGGGCGGCTGATGCGCGTGGAGGTCAAACCCGATGAAAGCTATCACCTGATCAACCACGGGCCCTGCAATTTGATCACGACGGGCGATGGCACACGCCAAAACGTCGCGCCGATCAATTGGACGATGCCTCTCAATAACGATCCTCCGCTCATGCTGACGGTGATCGAGGAGGGAATTTACACGGAGGAGTTGTTGAACGCGTCCGAAGAGTTTGTCATCAATGTCGTCGGCGAACCTCTGGCGCCCAAAGTCCTGGCCTGCGGTCGAAGCCACGGCAAAGAGATTGAGAAGTTCAAAAAAATCGGCCTCACGCCCATGCCGTCAAAAATGGTCCGGCCGCCGTTCCTGCGGGAATCCCTCGCCCACATCGAATGCCGTCTCACCGCGCGCCATCCGCACGAAGGCGTCACAATTTTTGTCGGCCGCGTTTTGCACGCGGAAGTGGAACAGGAATACTGGAACGGCAAATCGTTGGTTGTCGAAAAAGCCCGCACGATCCATCACCTCGCCGGCGGAGTTTTTGCCGTCACCGAACGCACGATCCAGGTGCCCAAACCATCTCTTGAGCATTGATTTTTTTTCCACGTATGACACGATGGATTCGATTGATCGTTCAAAGGAGGGAAACATCCATGAAAAAAATTCTGATCATCGCCGCCATCGCGTTTCTGGGCTGGTCGTTCACGGGCTGCGGAAAAGCCCTCAAGGAAGAAAACGCGCAGTTGCGCGAGGAAGTGGCCCAGCTGAAGGAACTCAATAATTCCCTCACTCAGGAAAAACAGGCGCTCGAAGCCCAGACCGTCGAAATGAAGTCCAGAATCGACGGCCTCAACTCCCAGGTTGCCGGCCTCAGCGAAGAACTCGCCGCCAAAAGCAAACCCAGATCCACTTCAAAAAAGCACGGCTGATTTTTTCGTATTCGTACTCGGATCAAAAACTGCGGATCTGAAACCGGTTCCACTCGTCAAGCGACTGCCGTTCCAGACGCGCGCGCGTCGAATCATCCCAGCCGAGTTCCTTCTGAAACAGATCGGAAAGACGGGTCAAAACCGCCGCGTCGGGTCTGTGTGTCAGGCAATAGTCCGTCCGCCGCCGCAAAAAATCCATGGGACGCCGCGCGCCCTCCCGGCGAATCGCGTGGACCGCCTCTCCCCATAGAACCCGGCATCCCGGAGAAATTTCGGAGAGTCCATCCGGATATTGAGTTGCGATCCCTGCCGCATCCGCCGATCTTGCGCCATCCGCCGATGTCAGCGGTTCGGCGGTTTGGCACGCGACCTTGGATTTGCCGAGCCTTCGCATGATCCGATCCACGACGCGTTCCGCCATCGCCCGATAGGTTGTGTATTTTCCGCCGATCACCGAAATCATGCCGGATCGGCTTTCTTCAATAAAATATTCCCGGGAAGCGTCCGAGGGTCGGTCGCCCGTGCTGATGAGCGTCCGAAGACCTGCGAAACAACTGATGACGTCGTTTGAATTGAGATTTGACCGGGGGAACAGGATCTGCGCCGCCGAAAGAAGATAATCCACGTCAGACACATTGATCGACGCCTCATCCGGATCTTCGTTGCTGTCCGTGTCGGTTGTCCCGATCAGGGAAAAATTCGGCGGAAAAGGCAAAATGAAAATCATCCGGCCGTCCTGCCGGACCGCGGCCGCAATGCCGCATTCGGAAAGTCTTCGCGTCACAAGATGCACGCCTTTCGTTTTCCGAACCACGGGCGCGGCAGTTCCATCATCCATCCGCCGAATCTGGTCCGCCCACGGCCCGGCCGCGTTGATCATGGCGCGGAAGCGGATCGCGGCTTCCCGCCCGGTCTCAAGATCCATGCACACCGCGCCGTCGATCCGGCCGCCCGTTCGCAGGACGTTCATCAATTTTACATAGTTGAAAATCGTTGCGCCGGCTCGTGCCGCATCCAGCGCGTTTTCGAGGCAAAGCCGCGCGTCGTTCATCCGGCAATCGTAATAGACGCCGCCCCCTTCAAGCCCCTCGGCATTCAATGCGGATTCCCTGTTGAGAATGTCTTGTGCCGACAGCATCTCATGAGAACGGATGACTTTCGATCCGGCCAAAAGATCGTAGATCCAAAGACCAAGCCGAAGTTTCCAGACGGGCGGCCCGGATTTTCGGTAACAGGGAAATAGCAGGGGAAGCGGCTCAACGAGGTGTGGAGCAATTCGAAGCAGGGTCGCGCGCTCCACGCAGGCTTCACGCACCAGCCGGACCTCTGCGTGCTGAAGATACCGAAGACCGCCGTGAATGAGTTTCGAGGAACGCGAACTTGTTCCGGACGCGAAATCGCCCTGATCGATCAGCGCCACGCGAAGCCCCCGAAGCGCGGCATCCCGGGCCGCGCCGGCGCCCACAATCCCCCCGCCGACGATCAGAACATCATAGACCCCGTCTGACAGCCGCTCGATATCCCGCGTTACAGTAAACATTCGACAAACGACTTCCACCGCCGGTATCGCTCAACCTCGGCCTGGCGCGAAGCCGATGGCTTGAAGATATTCTCCCCTGACGTTTTTCCCGCCTGACTGCGAACCGGCCAGAGCCCACTCCCGATACCGGCCATTTTCGCGGCGCCCCATGCGGTCATCTCCGTCTGGCTCGGCCGGACCACCGGCATACCCAGAACGTCTGCCTGAATCTGCATGAGTAGGTCGTTGCGGGATGCGCCGCCATCCACGCGCAGTCGGCGAATTCCCCGGTAGTCCGCGCGCATGGCCTCCAGAACGTCAGCGGTCTGATACGCGATCGCCTCCAATGCCGCACGCACCAGTTCCGCACGCCCGGAGCCGCGCGTCAACCCGAAAATCGCACCGCGAACTTCCGGCCGCCAGTGAGGGGCGCCAAGCCCGGCAAACGCAGGCACGATCGCCACTCCGCCGCTGTCCGCAACGGACCGCGCCAGCGTTTCGCTCTCCGGCGAAGTTTTCACAATTTTCAACCCGTCCCTAAGCCATTGAATCAGCGCGCCCGCAATGAAGACCGCGCCCTCCAGAGCATAGGCCGGCCGGCCGCGTTCATCACAGGCCAGCGTCGTCAATAATCCACGCCGGGACAAAATCATTTTTGATCCGGTGTGAAGCATCAGAAAACATCCGGTCCCGTACGTGTTTTTGATGTCTCCCGGCCTGACCGCGTTCTGCCCGAACAGCGCGGCCTGCTGATCGCCGCAAATTCCGGATATGGGAACACCCCGGGGAATTCCATTTCCGCCACGCGTTTCGCCAAATGTTCCGGCGGATGGAAGAACTTTTGGCAACCTTAAGTCCGGCGCAATTCCCAACATCCGGATCAATCCGGCATCCCACCGTTTCCTCCGAATGTCGAACATCAGCGTCCGGGACGCGTTCGTGTAATCCGTCGCGTGCACACCATTCGTCAAATTCCAGAGCACCCACGAGTCCATCGTCCCAAAACACGCGCCGCCCCGCATCACCTTCGTTCGCAGACCCGGAACATTGTCCAACAACCATCGGACCTTCGTCCCGGAAAAATAGGGATCCAGCACAAGACCGGTCTTGCGGCGCACCTCGGCCTCCATGCCGCGCTTTTTCAGTTTTGCGCAGAGATCGGCCGTTCGCCGGCACTGCCACACGATCGCGCGATGAAGCGGCCGGCCGGTTCGACTGTCCCAGATCACAAAAGTTTCCCGCTGATTGGTGATGCCGATCGCGTCAATTTTT
>JAHFCY010000245.1 GCA_023249255.1 Candidatus Lindowiibacteriota bacterium
CTTTCGCCGTATGGTTGAAATTTGTGCGGTTGTCGGCATTGAATTTTTCATCAAGCACAAGGACAAATTTCACAAGGTGGAATTTGACGACCGGCAAGGCCGCAAGGGCCACGGGGTCGTTCTGGGGGATGTTGTGAACGTTGGTGACGCGCTCGACGGACTGAGACCTGATCAGCGAGACATAGTCCTGTCTCTCGCCGACAACTTTCGTCAACAGAACCTCTCGAAGAAAATGGCGGGCGGCAAGCCGGCCAAACGAAAGGCCGCCCGGGCGGCGTAGGAAGGGGGCACACACCCATGAGCGTTTTTCTCAAAAGAAGTGAGTGGTGGATCACCTATTATTACAGGGATCCATCGGGCATCGCGAGAAGAAAGCGCGAGAAAATTGGCCCGAACAAAAGAATGGCCGAACTTGCACTGGCCAAGCGCCAAACCGAAATTGTAGAGGGCAAGTTTTTGGATCGACGGCGATACCACGACATCTCTTTCGCCGAATTCTCAAAAAGGTTTGAAGATCAGTATCTGCGATTCAATCCGTTCTACCGAAACCACCGATACACCCTGAACATCCTGCGAGAATTTTTTGGATCGCGCTGTCTGACGACAATTTCAGCCTTCGACGTGGCTCGTTTCAAAACGTTTCTTTTGTCCAGAACGACAAATCGCGGGAAACCGCCGACGCTCGCCACATTCAACAGGTATATTGCTTTGCTAAAGACGACACTCAACAAGGCAGTTGAGTGGAAGTGCATCCCCCTGAATCCCCTGAAGGGTCTATCAAAGGAAAGAGAGGTAATCGCAGACATCCACCCTCTGACGATCGAAGAAAAACAGAAACTTCTGAACGCCGCGAAAGAATATGGCAAGGAGATTTTTTCACTTCTGACGCTCGCGCTCAATACTGGGTTTCGTCGCGGCAATCTTCTGCGCCTTATGACTGACGGCCGAATGCTGACAGAAGGTGTGGCCAGAGCCGCAGTCAGAAAAGGCGGCCGACCGAAGGAAATCTATATTCCTCTCAACGCAGCCGCGAAAGAGGCCGTAAATTTATTGGGCAAGAAGGAAGGCGAACTGCTGTTTCCGCCCAGAAAACGCAAATCGGCCGAATGGAAATTTTACAAAATTTGGAGGGATATCCTCAAACGCGCCGGACTACGAGGAGTTCGCTTCCATGATCTTCGCCATACATTTGCGATGGATCTTCTCGATGCAGGTGTAAATGTTCGTGTGGTTCAAGAGTTGTTGGGACATTCTTCTCTGCGCACAACCGAGAGGTATTTGCATATACGCGCTCCCGACAAAAGAGAAGCCGTCGAAAAGTTACAGAATTCATGGATGCAGGGAATGGGCACCAGTTGGGCACCAGAGGGTAAAGTGGGGGCTGCGACAAGTTGACTTAATCTATTGCAGTTGAATAAATTGGAGAGGTGTCCGAGTGGACGAAGGAGCACGACTCGAAATCGTGTGACCCTCGCGGGTCCGTGGGTTCAAATCCCACCCTCTCCGAAAAATCTCTTGCCCGTGGAGATCGGGGAAGCTACCGTTCCACTGTATGCAGAGATTGAATCAATTCAGCGGAGGCCGCTGCGCCTTGTTCAAAAAATTCTTCTGCCTTCTGGCTCCTGTCTTCTGCCTTCTGTTCTTCCTGGTCTTCGACCATCCCGCCGGTGCCAAAGACAGAAAGAAAAAAGAGAAGGACCCGTTCGAGGCGTCGACGGGCGGTGTCTTTTTGTATTCGAACGACGCGGAGAAGAAGATGGGCCAGGACGTCAAGCAGGAGGTCCTCAAGCAATACAAGGTCTGCGATGACTCGGAGCTGGTCTCTTACGTGCGGCGGATCGGCGCGAAGGTGGCGGCGTACGCCGACCGGCAGAATGTGACGTACGAGTTTTATGTTCTGGACGATCCGCTCATCAACGCCTTCGCCCTGCCGGGCGGGACCATTTTCATCACGACCGGAATTCTGACAGTGATGGACAACGAAGCGGAACTTGCGGGCGTGCTGGGCCATGAAATCACGCATATCGTCGAACGGCATTCTATGAAACAGATGCAGGGCGCGCAGTTGCTGGATTTCGGCCTGCGGCTCCTCAACAAAGGCCAGGAGGCTCCGCTCGGATATCAAATCGCCGCGGATCTTCTGGTGTTCAAACCGTATGGCCGGGGCGACGAGTCCCGGGCCGACGCGCACGGGCTGAAGTATTCATACGAGGCGGGATACAAGGCAGACGAAGTCGCTCACGTGTTCGAAGAATTGCAAAAGAGGGATAAAGATCACATTCCGGCATTTCTCCGAAGCCATCCGGTCGATGCCGTCCGCATCAAACAGATCAATGAGCTATGGGGAGTGCTCCAGACGCGGGAGGACATCAGGCCCGGCGCAACGCCCCTTATGGTCAACGCCGACGAATACGGGAAAATCGCGAATTCTCACACGTACCGCACGCAGTATCCGAAAGTCAGGGATGCGTTCGGCCGGGTGACGGACGCCATCGGGCGCAAGGACATCGACGGCGTGATGAAAGAGGTCGACAAGGAATTCAAGTCGGCATGGATGAAGATGGACCGCGAGGGATACAAAAAATATTTTACGGAACGATTTGCGGCTTACGACAAGGTCGCGATAACGGCGGACTTCAAGGAATTCCGGTTTCTCGAGAAGGATTTGATCAGCGCGATCTGCGACGTGACTGAGACGCTCACGGCGTCCGACGGGGAAACGGATCAGTCGGCGCAGAAGGAAGTTCTGTCATTTACCAAGCGTGGCGAGGATTGGAAACTGTCGGGACTTGAAGATTCGAGCAAGTGGTAAGCATTTAACGGGCGGGAAACGGACGGGAACCTGCCGCCGGCAGGCAGGCCGCTTCGACCGCAACAATCCTTTTCAGGGAGGCAACTTTGGCCAACGAAACAAATCAAATTGATCAACTGTGCGTCAACACGATCCGAACGCTCGCGATGGACGCGGTGCAGAAGGCAAATTCAGGACATCCGGGAACGCCAATGGCGCTGGCGCCGGTCGCGCATCTGATCTACGACAAATACTTGCGGTTTAATCCGAAAAATCCGGCATGGCCGAACCGCGATCGGTTCATCCTGTCGGCCGGTCATGCGTCGATGCTTCTCTACAGCACGCTTCACATCAACGGCTATGATCTGCCGCTGGACGAGATCAAAAATTTCCGCCAGTGGAACAGCAAATGTCCCGGCCATCCGGAATACGGCATGACGCCGGGCGTCGAGACCACGACCGGGCCGCTTGGCCAGGGCGTGGCGACGTCGGTCGGATTTGCGATTGCCCAAAAATGGATCGCGGCGCATTTCAACCGGCCGGGGCACGACATCATCGATTACAGGATTTTCGCGGTCTGCGGCGACGGATGCATGATGGAGGGCGTGTCGGGCGAAGCCGCGTCGCTGGGCGGCCATCTCGGGTTGAACAACCTCGTCTGGATTTATGACAACAATCACATCACGATCGAAGGAAACACTGCGCTGGCGTTTACGGAGGACGTCGCGGCCCGGTTCATGGCGTATCACTGGAACGTCCAGCGCGTCGGCGACGCAAACGATCTCGATCTGCTCTCCGCCGCGTTTAATATCGCGACCAGGGAACAGGAGAGGCCGACGCTCATCATCGTCGACAGCCACATCGCCTATGGCGCACCGCACAAACAGGACACGTCGGGCGCTCACGGCGAGCCGCTTGGGGATGAGGAAATCCGTTTGACCAAAGAGCGCTATGGCTGGCCCGATAAACAGTTTTACGTTCCGGACGAAGTGACGGCCCGGGCGAAAGAGGTTGCCGGACACGGGAAAAAACTGGAAGAAGACTGGAACGCGAAATTCGCGGCGTATTCCAAGGCGTTTCCCGATTTGGCCGAGGAATTCCGCATGATGCAAAGCGGAGAATTGCCGAAAGACTGGGACAAGGATATCCCGACGTTTCCGACCGACCCCAAGGGCGTTGCGGGCCGCGAGTCGTCAAGCAAGGTCCAGGGGGCGATCGCCAAACGCGTACCGTATCTGGTCGGCGGATCGGCCGACCTGACGCCGTCGACGAAGACAAGGATTGCGGACGGCGGCGATTTTCAAAAAGGGTCGTACGGCGGACGGAATCTCCATTTTGGAATTCGAGAGCACGGGATGGGATCCATTCTGAACGGCATGGCGCTTTCGAAATTGCGTCCCTACGGTTCGGGCTTTTTGATTTTCTCGGATTATTGCCGGCCGACGCTGCGGATTGCCGGCCTCATGGAAATGCCGGTCCTGCACATTTTCACGCACGACTCGATTGGCGTCGGCGAGGACGGACCGACGCACCAGCCGATCGAACATCTCGTATCCCTGCGTGCTATCCCGCACCTCGTCGTGATCCGGCCGTGCGACGCGAACGAAGTGGCCGAGGCTTGGCGGTGGATCATCAAGAACAAATCCCATCCAGTGGCTCTGATTTTGAGTCGGCAGAATTGTCCGACGATCGACCGGACGAAATTCGCGCCTGCGTCGGGATTGCAGAAAGGCGCATACGTTCTGGCCGACAGTCAGGGCGCGCCGCAGGTGATTTTGATGTCGACCGGCTCGGAAGTGCAATTCTGCATGGAGGCGCACGAGAAATTGACAGCCGAGGGAATCCGTTCGCGCGTC
>JAHFCY010000246.1 GCA_023249255.1 Candidatus Lindowiibacteriota bacterium
TCAGCGAAATCTTCATCTTATGAATGAAATCTTTTCTCGATTCCGCTCCCTGGGATTCCCCGTAATTCGGCGCGGGCGAGGTTCCGGATCGTATCAACTGCCCCGCGATGTGATTTCCAGCCCGGCTGTCGGGTAGCGCCTCAACCACATCTGCCACCGCACCGGCAAAATCAATCAAACGATCCTCCAGATCATATTTGCGTTCCATCGTCACATGCCACCTCGTCTAAAGTATGGAATCAAGGCTCAATTTTCAATGTTCAATTCTCAATGCTCAAGTTTGCAATCTTGAAAACTTGAAACTTGAACATTGAGCATTGTGAGTTGAGCCTTCGTCCCTGATTTTTACCGGCCCTGTGCCCTCATCTGCTCGACCTCTGTTTTAAGCGCGTCGATCTGTTCCTGCTGTTTCTGCACGACCTTCGTCAGAACCGCGACGATGTCCATCGAGCTTAATCCTTTTCTGTCCTTCGTCGCGACAAGATCCGGCACATCCTCGGCCTGCCTGCCGGCAGGCAGGCGATAAACCCGACGTGATGCTCGTCCTTGTCGGATTTGTAGTTGTATTTCAGGGGAGTGAGCGCGCGCACCGTCTGGGCCGCTTCCGTGTCGGACAATTCGTCAAAGTTTTCCTTGTAAGAACGCGACGAGGCGTTGGTCCATACTCCTCTGGCCGCATTGAACTTGACTTGCCCGGAGGGATTTAGGACAGTTTGGGCATGAGGAACGTAGCGGTTCGTTACAGGCCCAACATATCCAATGGTCGGAAGGCCGATCCCGTGGCGGCGCGAAAAATCGCGGAGGAAGCGTTTGCCTATAAGCACAAGCACGGCGGGATGTTCAAAGGCATGACGCGGGACGAAATCATAGCGCAGGTCAAGAAAACCCGGTACGAGCTTTTTGAGGAACGGTTTGCTCCGACTCGTTCTCGATAGCAACGAATACATTTTGGCGTTCGGCGACGAGCCGGCGCCGGACTGCGAGGCGATGATCCTCCGGCGGAGCTTGAAACCCGCTGACGCACAGATCGGTGCGTACGCCGAATGGGTCAAAGCCGACTTCCTCATATCCGAAAACCGCGATTTTCTGGCTCTTGCCAAACCCATTCCCTTTCGTGTCATGAAAGCCTCCGCCTTTTTAAAGTTAAAAACATGAAAATTGAACATTGAGCATTGTGAGTTGAGCCTTCGTCCCTGATTTTTACCGGCCTTGCGCCCTCATCTGCTCGACCTCTGTTTTAAGCGCGTCGATCTGCTCCTGCTGTTTCTGCACGACCTTGGTCAGTACCGCCACGATATCCATCGAGCTTAAACCCTTTCGGTCCTTCGTCGCGACCAGATCCGGCACGTCTTCGGCGATGAATCCGACGTGATGCTCGTCCTTGGTGGATTTGTAATTGTATTTCAGAGGACTCAATGCCCGCACCGTTTGAAGCGCTTCCGTGTCGGATAATTCGTCGAAGTTTTCCTTGTAGGCGCGCGACGAGGCGTTCGTGAATACCCCGCCGGCTGTGACGTAAGCGCCGTTGCCGAGCGCGAGAGGATAAGACGGTGAGGCGGTGTCGATACCAACATAGCCTGTCTGTTTATTTACAACAAGCACTGTGTCCGACACGACAAACGAGTCAGAAACATTCGCCGTGCCCGTAACGTCTAATTTGGCCGAAGGGCTCGTCGTCCCGATGCCGACGTTTCCTCCGTTGGGGTTGATCTGGAATGGATAGCTGTTGGTGAAGTTGTTCGGATCAGCGCACTGCATCCAGAACCCGCCGCCGCCATTTCCCCCGACGTCGAGGACGATGTTTCCGCCATCCCGCAATCGCATGAGGTGCCCCGCTGACTGGGTTCCCCCACTGCTGGCCGGAGTGCCCGTTCCGGCGCCAAATATGTGCAATCTCGTCGCCGGAGAGGCCGTCCCGATGCCGACGTTGCCCGATTTTAAAACTACCAACCGTGTATCTCCCACCACCAGCGAATCAGAAACCGACACATCGCCTGCAACCCGCAACTTCGCGCCCGGCGCCGTATCCCCGATGCCGACGTTGCCGTTAGTCTCTATCCGCATGCGCTCATACAAGACATTGGTATTAGCCGTCATAAACGCGAGATATCCATTATCAGTACGCTGAGCGGCAACACTTGAAACACCAGAATAAATTGAGGACTTTACTGTGCCTACATCAAATCCCGGGTAATCGGACATAAAATCTAACATCCTTGTCCCGGCACCATAAGCCGATGCGTCAATCGGTTTACTTATTGTGAGACTAGTGGTTGGTGATGTCGTGCCGATGCCGACGTTGCCGCCGGATTGAATCACAAGCGGCACTGTTACTCCCGTGATGTTAGCTATTGAGAAAGATGTATTGTCTATTCCGGTAATGCCGGTTTTCAGCTCATAGGATTGCGGAGAGGCCGTGTTGGTAATGCGAATCCCTTTACCATCCGCGACACCGGTGTAGTTCACATGCAGTTGCGCCCCCGGCGCCGCCGTCCCGATGCCGACTTTGCCCGATGTTGTAACCACCAAACTATCCGACCCCACCACAAATGAATCCCGCACGTTGACACTGCCGGACAGCTTGCTGCTGGTCACGGAACCTGCGGCGATGCTGTCGGTCGCGATCGCCGACGTCAAATTCGCCGGAGATACGCCCGACGCCGTCACGCCCGTCAACCCGGAGCCGCTTCCCGAAAACGCCGTCGCCGTCACCGTCCCGGCCACGTCCAGCGCCGTCGCCGGAGTCGTTGTCCCGATGCCGACGTTGCCCGTACTAGTCATAACCATTTGTCCCGAAGTAGTTTGGAATCCTAATCCCGCATAGCCGGCAAGCACTACCTGACTCGAAACTAGATTACCTTGACCCAACCCATACCAAGGAGATCCCCAGCTGTTTACATCACCAGGAGCGCCAACGACAGAGAATCCGTTCCCTACTCCCGTAGACATAGTAAAACCAGCAATATCTAATTTTGATCGTGGCCCCGTAGTCCCGATGCCGACGTTGCCGCTTGATAACAGGGTCACGATATTGTTGCTGTTCGGATCAAAAGCCCCATGCGACAGGGAAATGTCCAATCTTGTTCGCGAACTGGTTCCGACATCTTCGTATCTTGAGAGATTAAACATTGCGGCGGCGCCGAATGCCTCACTTGACTTGCCCTGTCTGGCCAGCATCAAGACGGTTTTCGGGTCATTTAACATACTTGATGATGTGGTCGCCTGGTGTATGACGTAAAGCGAGTTTGTATCGTAGATGAAATTGTTGTCATCATTAACCCTCACCCCGACCTGGAAATTTGTTGAGGGCGTCGCCGTCCCGATGCCGACCTTGCCGTTCAGATGGTAGATGTCCGTGGGCGTGGATGTGACCCAATCAGTGTCTGAAGATGATGCGGTCGGGAGGTTAGTCAGTCCAGCACCGTTACCCGAAAACGCCGTTGCCGTGACCGTCCCGGTCACATCCAGCGCCGTGGACGGCGTCGTTGTCCCGATGCCGACGTTGCCGGCTTCGGTGATCACCATTCGCGCATGTTCGGAGCTGGAAGGATAAGCGACGTTTGCCGCTCTCGTCCAAAATTGAATGGCCGGGTCGCCTCTTTTCTCCAATCGAATCAGCCGGCCGTTGGTTGAGGAAGAACCGCCCGAGGATAGTCCATTGTAGTCTATGTCAAATAGATCCGCCCCCGCGTGCCGGCGAAAAACCAAGTCGTCGCCGGTAGGCGATGAAAGTCCGACATACCCGTTCACCTGTAATGCATTTTGGGGATTCGCCGTTCCGATTCCGACCTTGCCGCTATTTTTGACAACCAAAAACGTATCGCCCACCGTCAGCGTGTCCGATGTGGATCCGCCGCCGCCGCTTGAAATTCCGGTCAGGCCGGATCCGTCGCCGACGAATTTAGTCGCCGTCACGGTTTCGGCCACGGTCAGAGATCCGTAAGCGACCGCGCCGGTGTCGAGATTTTTCGCGATGAAGGCATAGGGGGAGGTCGTCAACCGAACGCGGGGAGACATCTCGGCGTCCGGGGAGACGGCGACGCCGAGCCAGTATTGGGTGTCAAACGGCAAATTGACGCCGCCGGAAGTTGCGCCGCCGACGGCCGCGCTCACGATTCCGTTCGATGGCGTGATCGTCTGCGCTTCGGACCAGATATACGATCCGCCGGATGCGGCGGTGTAAATCTTGAACGTCGCCGTCCTGGAACCGGTGATCCGCACGCCTTGCGAATCGGTCAGCTCGCCCTGGAATGATATGAATTTCGGAACGTCCGCCCAGGCGAATGCGTTCCAGATCAAAATCAGAAACAAACCCAATACTGTCTTTTTCATTGTAATCGACCTCCCCAGGTCATTGCATCGATCCCGCCGAGCAGCCGCAATGCGGCGTTCGTGGCTCTGCGTTTATCGAAAGGCTCAATTCTCAATGTTCAATTTTCAATGCTCAAGTTTGAAGTCTTAAAAGATGAAAATTGAAAATTGAGCGTTGAACATTGAGCCTTGTATCGAGCCTCATCTTTCTTCCTCCACTCACTGCCGCCATGCAGCAATGAGCCGTTCGCCCCGCGATTCGGGGCCAATGGCTCATGGTTGCCTCACGTTTTTTCGTCATCTAACCACCGCGAGTTTATCCACGAGTTTC
>JAHFCY010000247.1 GCA_023249255.1 Candidatus Lindowiibacteriota bacterium
GCTCTTGCGTCTGATCGCCGTCAAATGGCCGCACCCGCCGGGTGAGGCGAGGTCGGAGCCGTCGCGCCGGCTCGACCGCGTCTATTTCAATCTCGGCGGGATCGCGATCATGACGCTGTTTGCAACCGGGATGCTGAACGTGTTCGCGAATATTTTCATGGGCGCGAAAGTCGAGCGGTGGTATCTGGTGACGCTGGGCTGGAAATTAGCCGCCGCGCTTCTGGTGATCCTGTTTTTCATTGGCGATCTCATGATGACCCGCCGCGAGAAGCAGTCGAAACACATGCTGGCCGTCCAGGCCGTCCTCTTCGTCGTCACCGGCATCCTCGGTTTTTTTCTTCTGAAATTCCGTCCTGACGTTGAAATTCTGGCGCAGACCCATGTCCTCGGGTAAGGAGCAGGAGAAGGCCGTTTCCGTCACGTCCGCGGGCATTTTGGCGTCGCGGATTTTGGGATACGTCCGTGACAGCGTCATCATGGCGGTGTTCGGCGTCGGCGGCGTCACCGACGCGTTTCTGATCGCCTACATGATTCCGAATCTGTTCCGACGTCTGGCGGCCGAGGGCGCACTGTCGGCGAGTTTCATTCCGATTTTCGCGCGAAAGGAAATGTCCGGCCGTGAGGAATCGGAAACGTTCGCGGGGACGGCCATCAGTTACGTGGTCGTTGTTCTTCTTCTGGCGTGTGTGATCGCGTGGTTCAGCGCGAAATGGATGATCCTGATGTTCGCGTCAGGCATGAGTCAGAAATCCCCGGAATATTTCGATCTGGCGGTGCGGTTGATGCCGGCGCTGTTTCCGTATCTATTGTGGATGAGTCTGTACGCGATCCAGAGCGGGATGCTGAATACCCGCGGCAGTTTCGGCATTCCAGCTGCGGCGTCCGCGTTGGGCAACGTCGCGTTTATCGTCGCGGCACTCTATCTGGTTCCGCTGATCGACGGTCCGCCCGAACGCAAAATCTGGGGACTGGTGATCGGCGTTCAGATCAGCGGCATCCTACAGGTGGCCTGGGTGTGGTGGGATTTGAAGAAAACGGGATTCACATTTCGTCCTTCCTTGCGGCGTTCTCCGGAAATGACCGAAATGCTCCTGCTCATGCTTCCAGCCGCGCTGACGCTCTCGGTCTATCAGCTCAACAACGCCGTGAATATGAGCACCGCGTCTTTCCTCGGGTCCGGCGTCATCACGCGGATTTATCTCGCTTACCGCGTCATCGAATTTCCGGCCGCGCTGTTCGGAACGGCTGTCGGCACCGTGACGCTCCCGAAAGCGGCGCAGGCCGTCGGCGCGTTGGAGTTCAGATCGATTTTGAGCAAGTCAGTCGGGATGTGTCTTCTGTGGATGATCCCGTCAGTGGCGGCCTTTGTGGTGTTTGCCGATCCGCTGATAGGGCTACTTTTTCAGTACGGCAAATTCACGCACGACAGTGCTGCCGGTGTTGCGGACGTTCTGCGCGTCTACGCCTTCGCCCTGCCCTTCATCGGCCTCGCGCGGATTTTGAGTTCGGCCTGTTACGCCGTGAAGTCGCCGAAGATACCGATGAAAGCGAGCGCCGTATCGATCCTGACGAACGCGGTTGTGTCTCTCCTGTGCGTTGTGATCCTGCCCACGCGGTTCAAACCGTGCGGAATCGCGATGGGGATGACCGCCGCATCGCTGGCAAATTTTATTCTCATCCTGCGTCTTTCCCGTACCGGCGACGTTCTTCGCGGATTCACGCTGGCCGGCGTGTCCCGACTCGCCGCGCATTACACCGCCTGCGCGCTGGCCTTTTCGATTCCCCTGCTGTTTTTGTCCGGCCGGCTCGCCGCTGAGTCTGCGATCCTTGGGAAAATTTACACGAGCGTCGCCGTTTTTGCGTCAATGGGACTTTATTTCGGTTTTCTCAAAATATTTCCTGCGCCGATTTTGCCGGCAGAACATTGACAGCAGGACTCGGTTTGTTACAGTTGCCCGTCTTATGTCGATGAATACGAGCGCAAAATCGTTTGATCCCTGCCTGCCGGCAGGCGGGCGGCGGGCGGGGACGGGGTTCGGCCAGACGGCGCGGAAGGACTTCTGGTGGGTGGAGCCTCTGTGCGTTGCGGTCGGGCTGGGACTGTTTGGCGTATATTCGACGTGGGCCGCCTTTCAAGGGAACCATTATTTCTGGGGTCCGTATCTCTCTCCGTTTTATTCTCCTGAACTTTTTGGTGACTCACCCCACGCACTGCTCGGTCCGAAGCCCGGCTGGTGGCCGTCGGCTTTGCCGTTCAGTCCCGCGCTTCTCATTCTCTGGATGCCGCTCGGATTTCGCGGGACGTGTTATTACTACCGCAAGGCCTATTACCGCGCTTTCTTTCAGAATCCGACCGCGTGCGCAGTCGGCAAGCCATGGACGACATACTGCGGCGAGACGGAATTTCCTCTGATCGTCCAGAATCTTCACCGCTATTTCCTGTATCTGGCGATCGTTGTTCTTTCCTTTCTCTGGATAGACGGCATCAAGGCATTCACGCGAGCGCCCGGGAAAGACTACATCGCCGGTGTCGGAAGTTTCGTGCTTCTCTTCAACGCATTTTTTCTGACGATGTACACGTTTGGTTGCCATTCCCTGCGGCATCTGGTCGGCGGACATCTTGATTGTTTCTCCGATTGCTCCAAATCCAAATTGCGTCATGAGGCCTGGAAGGGCGTGACGTGTTTGAACGAGCGCCACATGTTGTGGGCCTGGATCAGTCTGACGTGGGTCGGCGCGTCGGATCTGTACGTGCGGCTTTTGAGCATGGGAAAATTGACGGACCTGAAATTATTCTAATGGACAAATACGAAACGCACGACTGCGACGTCCTGGTGATCGGCGCGGGCGGCGCCGGTTTGCGCGCGGCCATCGAGTCTTCGGCCCTTGGCGCCAAAACCGCGCTTGTCTGCAAATCGCTCCTCGGAAAAGCCCACACGGTCATGGCCGAAGGCGGCATTGCGGCCGCGCTGGCGAATGTCGACGCGGAAGACGACTGGCGCGTTCATTTTCACGATACGATGGCCGGCGGGAAGATGCTCAATCACTGGCGGATGGCGGAACTGCACGCGAAGGAGGCGCCCGATCGCGTTTATGAACTGGAGAAATGGGGCGCGGTGTTCGACCGCACCAAGGACGGCCGGATTCTTCAGCGCGCGTTCGGCGGACATCGCTACAAGCGCCTGTCTCACGTGGGCGATCGCACCGGCCTCGAATTGATCCGGACGCTCCAGGACAAGGGCGTTCATCAGGGCATCGAGGTTTTCATGGAATGCACGGTCACGCGCCTGCTCAAGGATGGTGACCGGGTGACGGGCGCGTTCGGGTACTGGCGCGAGAGTGGCCGGTTTGTGGTGTTTCGCGCGAAAGCAGTGGTGTTGGCGACGGGCGGGATCGGCAAAGCATATAAAATCACATCGAATTCCTGGGAATACACGGGCGACGGCCACGCGATGGCGTATCTTGCCGGCGCGGAACTCATCGACATGGAGTTCGTGCAGTTTCATCCGACGGGCATGGTGTGGCCGCCTGGTGTGCGCGGGCTTCTCGTGACCGAGGCGGTCCGGGGCGAAGGCGGAATTCTCCGGAACTCCAAAGGCGAGAGGTTCATGTTCAAATACATTCCGGACGCAAACAAAAAAGATTTTGCCGATTCGGAAGACGAAGCAAAACGCTGGGTGGAGGAGTCGATCGCGGGCCGAAAGCCCACCGCCCGCCGCCCGCCCGAACTTTCAACGCGGGATAACGTCGCTCGCGCGATTTACACCGAGGTCAAGGAAGGCCGCGGATCGCCGCACGGTGGAGCGTTTTTGGACATCAGCTACCAGCCGGCCGAACGCGTGAAATCGAAATTGCCGAGCATGTATCACCAGTTCATGGAACTGGCCGACGTGGACATCACAAAGACGCCGATGGAAGTCGGACCGACGTGCCACTACATCATGGGCGGCGTGAGGGTCGATCCCGACACGGCGGCGTCGACCGTTGCCGGACTCTTTGCGGCCGGTGAGTGTACGGGCGGCATGCACGGCGCCAACCGGCTCGGCGGGAATTCCCTTTCGGACCTCGTTGTTTTCGGAAAGCGTTCGGGCGAGGGCGCCGCGCGGTATGCCAAACAGGCTCCGGCGCCGAAGGTCGATGATCGATCCGTTGAGGAAGCCGCGGCGGAGGCCAACGCTCCGTTCAACCGCGACAAGGGTGAGAGTCCCTACGACATTCAGCGCGATCTTCAGGATTCGATGGGCGCCCTCATCGGAATTTTCCGGACTGAATCGGACATGATCGAAGGAATCAAACGGATTGAGGAGCTGAAGAACCGCGCGGCGGTCGCGAGCGTCGAAGGATCGCGGATGTACAATCCCGGCTGGCATCTCGCGCTTGATTTGCGAAACCTCCTCCTCGTCAGCGAAGCGATCGCGCGGTCGGCGCTCATCCGCAAGGAGAGCCGGGGCGCGCACAGCCGTCTCGATTTTCCGAAGCCCGATCCGGAGTTTGGCAAAGTGAATACGGCGATTCGCGCGAAAGGCGTGGAGATGGAAGTCCGGCAGATGCCGTTGCCCGGGATTCCGGCGGAACTGAAAAAAGTCTATGACGATGTCGAACAGATGAAGATGCCCGGGAAGGCCGGCTGACCATGGCGGAA
>JAHFCY010000248.1 GCA_023249255.1 Candidatus Lindowiibacteriota bacterium
TCGGGCGATTTGGCGGAATCAAATTCATCCGATGTCGGTCCGATGAAATATGCAAAGACCGGCTCGTCGGGATCGTCATCCACATCCGGAGGCGGCACGTCCTCCGTCAGCACGGCCACACCCGATTCCGCAATGGCCTCTTTCAAAAATTTCGGCAGGCGATCCATTGCCCGCGCAATTTCCGACTCAAAGTCCGCCGATCGAATTCGCATGACTCAAAATACGGACGCGGTCATTTCGGACCCGTCGATTCGCGGTCTTCCTCCGGCGCATGCGCTGATGAAATCCGCGCGGCGCCCCTGTATATCCGAAGGCCGCGAACCGTCATTTCCGCCCGGCGCGATCCCCACGATTTGGCGTAAAATCCGAGCCGCATATTTTCTGAAAATTTCGGAAGATCGACCCGGTCGAGTTCCCATACCGCCTTCCAGTCTTTCTTCGATTCCTCATAGACGAGAGCGTCCAGACGGGTGGGCGTCACGCGAAATCCGATTTGAAGAGGTTTATAGGTGACCCATTCCGGGCCGAGCGTGAGTTTGCCCTTGTGAACAACACTCATCACGACAAATTGATTTTCCTGCACGCCAAACAGAATGAAATTTTGGGGGTTTTTGAACAGCACAAGACCCCCCTCTGTTTTCCAGCCATCCGTCGGCATGATGGAGGCTTCGCAACTCCATTCCGGATCTTCCGGCAGGGGCCGGAGCCACATCGGCGCAGACGAAACATTAGTCCACATATTCTGTCCGGGATCCGCCGCAAGCGTCAGCGTGCCGTCGCGAACAATCCCGTGGCCGGACCAGGATGGCGATCCAAGATGTTCCTCTACTCCCGCCGAAACGTCCACGCGAGGAAAGGGGAGTTTGTCGCGCGACCAGTGGATCGTCTGGCCGTCCGTGCGGAACGTCAAAAATCCGTCCTGATCCGTTCGAAGAATCCGTGCGCCGATCGATTCGAGTTTATCGAGGGTTTCCGGATGAGGATGCCCGAACGAATTTCCCGTAGCGCATGAAATGAGCGCGTATCGCGGCCGGACAAGATTTAAAAAATCGGGCGAGCTCGACGTGTGGCTGCCGTGATGGCCGACTTTCAGAACATCGGCCTGAATCGACGGGCCGAACCGGTCGCAGATCACCTGTTCCGCATCCTCCTCAGCGTCGCCCGTGAACACAAATGAAATCTTTTTGTAGGCGGTGCGAATCACGATCGAATTGTTGTTGACGTTTTCATAATGGGGCGCATCCGGATGCAGGACAAGAACATTCATCAACGGATCCCAGTTCAGTGCGTCACCAGTGCGGGGCTGGCGATACGCAATGCCGTGGGATTTGACAGTTTCAAGCAGGCGGCGGTATTCGGGCGTCGGATGATCCCTGCCGCAATCCAGCACTTCTCCCACATCAGCGAATTCAATGACATCCACCGCACCGCCGATATGGTCCGCATGGGGATGTGTCAGCGCCATCGCGTCGATGCGGGAGACATGCCGCGATCTCAAAAACGGGATCACGCCGCGCTTGGCGTCCGGCCCGGCGTCGATGAGATATGTTTTTTTCGTCGGAGTCCGGATAAAAATGCCGTCCCCCTGGCCGACGTCCATGACGACAACTTCGAGGATCGGCGTATCGGCCGCGGGCGCGGACGACGGGCAAACAAATCCGGTGGCGAGGCCCATCCATAAAAAAGACAAAATCCGCCAAACGGCGCGGCGACGCCACGCCATTCGCGATCGTTTTTCCGTCCGCATGAGATCGGAATCTATCACAGGATTGGGCGGCTCACATCGACGGCGGCGAAAAATGTCATCTATGCTATACTCCGCCCATGTGGACGATCACGATTTGCGCGGGGGTTTTGCTGGCCATAGTGCTGGTGGTGGACCACCGATTGCGCACCTCTCCCGCGCAGCTGGAACGTGTTTGTCTGGGGTTGCTCATCCTCTCGCTGGTTCTGCTGGCCGTCGGCGGTTTTTACAGACCCCAGACGCTGGTCGGCGTGCTGATGGCGCTGACGGCCGCCAACACCTTCGTTGTCTATCAACGCGCAAAATCCATGGCCGCCGTCATGCAGATCGAACGCGACAAAAGCGGCGCCGCGCCGACCGAGGCGCCCTACGAGCAATTCGTTAACACGTTTCTGTCGTATTTCGACCGGGGCGACGCGGACGCGCTTGAATTTGAATTCCGAAACTGGCGCGCGGAAATGCGATTTCGAAAGGGCGACCGGATTTTGCCCGTCACCGATACGCCGTTTCACATGCTGATTCAAATCAAACGCCTGATCGACGCCGCAACCGTTCGAAACGCCAAAACCGGAGAATCCAAAACACGTTATGTTGCGCGCGAAATGCTCTACGAATTCGCATCCGAAGACGTCGGCGGCTCATTGCTCCGGCTGAAACTCCTGGCCAAACGTCAGGCGGCGACGGACGAGATCCGCGCCTTCGACCGGGTTCTCGCGTCGGTCAGATGAAATACTACAAAGCCGCCCAGTTTGTTCCGGACAAGGGCCACGCGTGGATGTTCTACGAATGTGAGGATGATCTTCGCGTGAAAAGGCTCCTGACCTACATTCCGGAAACCAAAGAAATCCAGCGCAACGAAAAGCCGGTCATCAAGCGCCTGTTCCGGCCCGAGCTATTACAGGAAATCGACGCCGCGGAATTCAACGAGATATGGGAGGCGGGCGGGGAGTAATTGCACCTTCCACTCAGTGAGGAAAGTCGAAAAAACGGTTGATCCGCGATCTTACAAATTCCTCGCCTCTGGTCTGCAGGATCATATACGGCATTCGATAGAACGGTTTTTTAAACATTCCGAGAATCATCCCCTCAGTCCAGCCCAGCATGGAAAATTCCTGAATGAGTGCGTCAGTCATTTCCATCATGTGTTCTTCCGCCTCTTCCGCAGTCAGCGACACGGCATGGCCATTCAGGGTGAACGGGTCTTCGGGATCAAAATGTTTGTCAGCCATGATCGGCCGCCGCGGCGCAATTTCCGCACGTCATCGGCTCATCGGGTCCAATCCGGGGCATCGGGGGAAGCTGGTCGATGGGGGAGATGGCATGCTCAGCGAGGATCCAGTCGAATGCGGCAATGCCTGTTCGGGCGACGGCGGCGTAGAATCCGTCCCGCGTCGAACGGTTGACATCCATGTTCCGTTCGACACTGGGCCATCCATGGCCGGCGTCGGCCATTCGTTTAAAAAGCCCGATGCAGAACTGGCCGACGTGTTCGGACAAGAACAGATGTTCGGCGGCGCGGGACACTTCGGCGAGTTCCGTCCTCCGTTCATTCAACGCGTGATATTGTTTGGCGGCGAGAAATCCGAGGAACTCGAATTCGATTGACAGATGATCCGGGCGCTCGGACCCGGCGGCGCGCTCAAGGCCAAAGGCTTTATAGAATCCGGCGATGTCGGCGAGGGTATTGGATTTCTGGAAGATGTGGGCCATGCCGTACTCGGTCTCGCACAGGGAGAGTGGTCCGCCATCGGTCAGCGCAAACGACGCCTGCCACTCACGCTCGATTTCCTGAATGCCCGTCCGCGCGAGAGTGAACACCAGTTCAATCAGCGTGTTTTGGAATCGTTCCGAAATCTCCGGAGTGCGGCTCAAGGTAAACGCCAGATGAAGCGCCTGCTCGCCGTGCTCAGCCGCCGGCGCGGACAGAAGGCGGCTCATCAGTTCATAGACGCCCGCCCTCACCCCAACCCTCTCCCCATCGGGGAGAGGGGGTGAATTAGAGGTCAGGTTCATACCGAATTTGAATGTTTGTCCGGACGCACGTGGATCGGTTCCTCCACCGTCGTGCGGAACAGTTCTTTGCCGGCGCCGTCGAAAGCTATGACGGTGTCGTTGTACATCGTGAACGGGATTTTTCTGCCGCGGTAGTCGATCTCCCGTTCGTAAACTTTTTTGCCTTCCTCGATTTCATATCGAAAGATGATCGCCTGGTGTTTTCGGAAAAGCTGGAGGACCGCAAGAAGCTCGCGGTTGGGCGCGACGTAAGTTTCGATCGCCTGATCGACGCCGGGGCCGAACATTTGCCGAAGATACGGACGCGGCACCCAGCGTGGCGGGATGTAGTAGCCGTTCGGTTCCGTCCCGAATTGCGGATAAAGCGGTAGGGCGACTTTGGCAACATGCACAAGATAATAGAGAGGATTTTGGCGGTCCTCGGCCCAGAGGCCGGTTTTCTCGTCAATACCGACAAGACCCTGCATGCGAATCTGCCCGACGCATGCGGTCATGCATCGCGTCTCCATCGGCCGGCCCTCGGAAATCGGGTCTTTGCCCTCGACGCGTGGGTAACACGCGATGCATTTTTCGCTCACGCGGGTCGTGCCCCGATACATCGGCTTTTTGTACGGGCAGGCCTCGACGCACTTGCGGTATCCGCGGCACCGGTTCTGGTCGATGAGGACGATCCCATCCTCGTCGCGTTTGTAAATCGCCTTGCGCGGGCATGCCGCCAGACAGGCCGGATACGTGCAGTGATTGCAGATGCGCTGGAGATAAAAAAACCACGTGCGGTGTTCGGGAAGTTTCGATCCCTCCACGGACATCGGATTGGTTGCGCTCGCCTTGCGGTACGAATCCTCGAACGTGACGGCGGCGT
>JAHFCY010000249.1 GCA_023249255.1 Candidatus Lindowiibacteriota bacterium
AGAACTGCCGGACTCGATTCTGCCTGCCCTCAATGCATGGCCAGCCGCCTTCCCGAATTTTTCGCCCGTAACCTGTTCGATCGGCGCCCTTGGCGGATTTCCCAATCTCACCCGGCCCAAAGTCCTTTTTCTCGACGTGACGCCGCACGAACCATTCCTCGATATCTACCGCCATCTTGACGCATTCCTCCTCACCCTCGGCATCCCGCAGGAAGATCGTCCCTACAACCCCCATCTGACACTTGGCCGCGTCAAAGTCTTTTCCCCCTCTCCATCCCCTTTCCGGCCCTTTCCGACTCTCTCCGACACCCTCCGACAAATTGTCCTCTTCCAAAGCCATCTCACCTCCGCCGGACCGATTTACACGCCGGTCTCGACTCTCTCCGCCTGAACGGGGGGCGTGAGACCCCCTCTTCATTCTTCTTCAGCCTTCCCCATATCTTCTTCAAGTATTCCAACGATTTTTTATTTTTCCCTAAAGTTTTAGTCTAACCGGCCGAAAAGATGAGTAGGACGAGATTTCAAAAAATGCCGCCTTGCTGAGCCTGAAGTGCCGCATCGCTCAGCAGACAAATTCCGGCCGATCGTCCTTGTTGGCCGGAAACATCGGAGGGAACCAAGGGGAACACGCCTCTGCTCCTGCGGGCGGAAGGTGTGCCCATAACGGATACCGCCAACGTTCGGTTCCGACACACATATAATTTCATATGAATTGAAACGCCGGCCCTCTCCCGACGGAGAGGGTTTTTTTACCCAAATTCGTTTCCAGGGATGGAGGGAACCACCCATGGCAGGGATTGAGACCAATATCAACGCGATGCATGCGTTGTATCAGATGAATGTTCACAACCGGCTCCTGACTCAGGCCCTCGAACGCCTGTCGTCAGGCTACCGCATCAACCGCGCGGCAGACGACCCTTCCGGATTGGCCATTGCCGACAAATTTCGGTCGCGAGTGCGTGCTTTTCAGCAGGCGGCACGAAACGTCGGGTTGGCTACCAATTTGGTCCGCACCGCGGAAGATGGCATGACCCGCGTGTTGAACTTTCTGTTCACCATGCGGGACCTCGCGCTTGAAGCCATCGACAGCACGTTTTCGACCAGCGACCGGCTGGTCAACCAGACTGAGATCAATCAGTTGTTGACGGAAATCGACAGGCTTTCCACCGCCGTAAAATTCAACGGCATCAGGCTTCTGAACGGAACCTTTTCGTCCAAATCTCCCGTGGCAGGTTCGGCCAATCAATTGTCCGGCAGCGGAACCTATCAGGGAAGCCTCGTCTTCCAGGTGGGGCCGGACAAGGGAAGCAAGATGAAGACGTTTGTCGCAACGATGTCCGCACGGTCGATCAGCGTGAACGGCGTTCTCGTGACAAGCCAGCTCGATGCTTCAAATGCCGTCGCCATTTTGAACAGTGCAGTTACACGGGTTCTTTCCAGGCGGGCAAGGATCGGTGGCGTTGAAGAGGCGCTCCAGTCCGCTCAGACCATCAGCGATTTGTCGGCCGACAGCCATCTCGCCGCGGAGAGCGCCATCCGCGATGCCGATGTCGCGGCCGAAACCGTGAACTTCACCAAAGAGCAGATTCTGGTTCAGGCCTCCTCGGCCATGCTCGCCCAGGCAAATCTTCTCTCCAAAAACGTTCTGGAACTTCTCTTGAGCTCCATTAAATAATCTCCGCCCTCTTCCCTCCGTCATCGAAAGGTTCCATCCCTTTCAGGACGGTTGACCAAACGGCGCCCGGGACGCGCCGGCATTCGTGTCACTTTTTTTCCTCATGAAATCCTGCTATTCTCGGTCTTCATGTATCAGGTTTATCGAAGAGATTTGCGCGTGGACGCGATGGCGCCTGTCCTGTTCTACAAACATGTCGCCAATCGGCCTTTTACGTTCCTGCTCGAAAGCGTCGTGGGCGGGGAGCGGCTGGGCCGATATTCTTTTGTCGGACTGGATCCCGAGCGCATTGTCCGCATCGAAGGAAACCGGGTCAGTGTCCTGGATCCATCGAGGTCTCAGTCCGTTTTTGAACGCATTGACGACAAAGGCCTGGAAACTCTGCGGTCATTTTACCGCAACACATTCGGCGGTATGGAAGCCGACCCCGACTATCCACTATCGAGCGGGCTCGTTGGATATATCGGATACGACATCGCGCGCCTTCTGGAGCGGCTTCCAAACGGCCCTGATGAAACACTGCAGATTCCAGATGCCATGCTGGTTTTCCCCCGCATCCTCGTGGCATTCGATCACCTCCAGCAGCGAATGAGTTTGTTCGTCCATCACAGGCCGGGAAAGCGGAAAGAGGCCGAAGCCGAGGCCGACGCGCTGGTTCACCGGATTCGGTCCATTCGCGCCGGCTTTGATGTCTTTGACGCCCGCCCGTTCGAAAAATCATCGGCGCCGGTCACGTCCAACGTCACCCGAAGGCGCTTTGACGCGATGATCCGGCGCGCCAAAGAACATATTCGATGCGGCGACATTTTTCAGGTCGTCCTGTCCCAGAGATTTCAGACGCCTTTCAACGCTGATCCGTTCTGGCTCTATCGTGCGCTCCGGTCTCTCAATCCGTCACCCTACATGTTCTATTTGAAATATCCGAAGTTCTCGTTGGTCGGATCGTCTCCGGAGATTCTGGTTCAGCTCAAGGGGAAAAAAGTGTTTCTGCGGCCCATCGCGGGAACGCGGCGACGGGGAACGACGCCAGAGGAGGACGGCAATCTGGAACGGGAATTGATGGCCGATCCCAAAGAGCGCGCCGAACATCTCATGCTGGTCGACCTCGGCCGAAACGATGTCGGCGCCGTGGCGCAATACGGCACGGTTCAGACCACCGAAGCGTTCACGATCGAACGGTATTCGGCTGTCATGCACCTCGTGAGCCAGGTGGAGGGAACAATCCAGCCTGGCAAGGACGCCTTCGATGTCTTTGCCGCCGCATTCCCGGCCGGCACGGTAACCGGCGCACCCAAAATCCGGGCCATGGAAATTATTGACGACCTGGAGGCGGCGCGGCGCGGACCGTACGCCGGAGCGGTCGGATATTTCGGCGCAGGCGACACCATGGACCTCTGCATTACGATCCGGACTATTATTGCGAAGGACAACATGGCCTACGTTCAGGCCGGAGCCGGAATCGTTCACGATTCGATCGCGGCCCGCGAATATCTCGAAACACAAAACAAGGCGCGGGCGCTCCTGCGCGCCGTCGCGCTTGCACGCCAGATGGCAGGCCGGCCATGATCCTCGTCGTCGATAATTACGATTCTTTCGTCTACAACCTCGTCCAGTACGTCGGGACCACCCGCGACGACATCCGCGTCGTCCGTAACGACGCCGTCACCGTCGAAGATGTTGAACGCATGCGCCCGGACGGCATCATCCTTTCTCCCGGACCCGGCAGGCCGGAAGAAGCCGGTGTCTGCGTGCCGTTGATCCGGCGATTGACCGGACGCATCCCCCTCCTCGGCGTGTGCCTCGGACATCAGGCGATCGGCATCGCCTTCGGCGGGCGCGTTGTGCGGGCCGGAGACATCGTCCACGGAAAAACATCCGTCATCCGCGTGCTTCGGAAATCGAGACTCTTTGCGGGAATGCCGCGGCGCTTTCAGGCCACGCGATACCACTCGCTCGTCATCGAATCCAAAACCATGCCCGGGTCCCTGCGCGTCACCGCAAAAACCGACGATGGACGATATGTGATGGCCGTCGAGGCTACGCCGCATAAAACGTTCGGCGTACAGTTTCATCCGGAATCCATCGAAACTCACGTCGGAATAGACATCATTCGAAATTTTTTGAAATTATGCTGACCGGCGGATCCCTCCGCCCCCTTGTTCTGATTGCCTTCCTCCTCACAGCTTCGCCCGCCGCGCGATCCGATCCCACGGCTGATTTTTTCGGACAGGTTCTCGTCACATCCGCCGGTGGCGCCGTCCGCCCCATGTCCGGCCTTCCCGCGTCTGATTTTCGTGTCATTTCCATTGTCGGCCCCGGCGGCGCCTTCTGGCCCGTCGACTCCGGATTTGTTCGTTTTGAATCCGCCGACCGCCGCGGCGCACGATTGGTGGCCAATCAGGAACGGGAATGGATTTTGGAGGAAGGCTCACTGGAGATGAGCGGAGGAGATACAATCAACATCCGTTGCGGCAGATTGCGAGTCACCGGACGCGGGCATGTGATGATTGAACAATTATCCGAACACGAATCCCACGTGGGCGTGTATGAGGGTTCCGTGACCATCCGTTCGGCCGATATGAATCGGGCATTGAACCCATACGACGCCGTCCGGGCGACGGAAGACGGAAAAATCACCCGCGAACGGCTTCTGCCGCCACCTCACATTGCGGCCCTGCCGCTCTATACCTCAACGCCCATGCGCATCGACTCTGAAATCGACAACGAAAATATTTTCGCGGGCGCTGTGTCGGTCGAATGGTCCCAACGTGAACATTTCTGGGAATCGGCTGAACGAAAACTTTTCCGGCCGCACGAGCCGATCATCCTGACAGATCTGCCCGATGGCCGGATTTTCATCCGATGCCGCTCCGTCAATCGTTCGGCGTCGCCGGCACCCTCGCGCGCGG
>JAHFCY010000250.1 GCA_023249255.1 Candidatus Lindowiibacteriota bacterium
CATGGATACAGGGAAAATCGCAGGGCGATCCGGCGAAGAATGAATCGTATTATGTCCAAAAAATCAGCGATGCGGCGCGCCGGAACGCGCGACTGGTCGTCCTGCCCGAACTTTTTCTGTGGGACTATTTTCCGATCCGCGAGGACTCTCGGGAGTTCGAATCAGCCATTGAAATTTCGTCGCCCGCCGTCGGCCGGTTTCGGGCGCTGGCCCGGGAACTTGGCATCGTTCTTGTCCTGCCTATTTTTGAGCGTCGCTCGGCCGGCCTCCACCACAATTCCTGCCTGGTCATCGAATCAACGGGAGAAATCGCCGGACACTACCGCAAAGTCCACATCCCTGACGACCCCGGCTTCTCGGAAAAATATTATTTTGCTCCCGGTGACCTCGGATTCGTCGCCGTTCCATCATCCGCAGGCTCGCTGGGCCTGCTCATCTGCTGGGACCAGTGGTTTCCGGAGGCGGCCCGCCTGACCGCGCTCAAGGGCGCTCAGATCATTCTGTATCCGACCGCGATAGCCTGGGATGACCACGAGCCTGAGTCAGTCCGGTCCGATCAGCTCGACGCATGGGTCACCCTGATGAGATCGCACGCGATCGCCAACGGTGTCTTTGTGATGGCGGTGAACCGTGTGGGCCGCGAAGGGCACCTGACATTCTGGGGAAATTCGTTTCTGGCTGACCCCTTCGGCTGCGTTCTTGCGCGGGATGCCATGGACGAAACCGTCACGGTTGTCGATGTCGATTTTTCCAAATTGGGCCGGGCACGAGAGGTCTGGCCGTTTTTGCGCGATCGCCGCGTGGATCAATATTCCTCGATCCTCAAGCTGTGGGATGGATGAACCGCCGCCATCCGGCCGAGTGGGAGAAGCAGCGAGCCGTCTGGCTGGCCTGGCCGCATAACGTCAAGGAATGGCGGGCCGACCGCCTGCCGCGCATCCGGCAGTTTGTCCGGACGCTGATCGAAACCGTTCTTGAATTTCAGGACGTGCGTCTGGCTCTGACGGACGAAGGCATGAGGTCGGATATCGCACCGATCCTTCGTGCGCTCCGCCCGCACGCCTGTCTGCCGGTTGTGATTCCGAACAATGATATCTGGATCCGGGACTATGGACCTTTTTTTGTCGAATCCGAATCTCCCGCCCCGCGCCCGCCGCTTGTGCTTGATTTCGGGTTCAACGCATGGGGCGAAAAATTTCCGCCCTGGGATCTGGATGACATCTTTCCGTCCGCCGCCGCCCGCTCCCTTGGACTGGAGATCGAGCGGCGAAGCATGATTCTTGAGGGCGGCTCGGTCGAATTTTCCGGCGATGGAATTCTCATGACCACCGAACAGTGCCTCTTAAATCCGAATCGCAACCCCGGCATGGACCGCGCCGGGATCGAACAAGAATTGAAATCGGCGTTCGGTGTCGAGGCGTTTGTCTGGCTTCGCCGGGGACTGGATGGCGACCACACCGACGGGCACATCGACGACATCGCGCGGTTTGTCGGCCCGCGGACGGTTCTCGCCTGCCGCTGTAACGACTCGCGCGACTCCAACTTCGATCGCCTCGCCGAAAATATTGACATTCTGCGGCGCTGGCGGCATCCGAAGACAGATGAGACGCTTGCGGTCATTGAAATTCCGATGCCGCATCGGATGGATCTCGGCCCGAACCGCCTGCCGAACTCTTACGTGAATTTTATTTTCGTCAACGGCGGCTTGATCGTTTCGACATTCGGCGGAGAAACGGATGCCGTTGCGCTTGACATCCTTCGGGGTCTTTTCCCGGACCGGCGCGTGGTGGGCATCGACTCCACATTGCTGATCGAGGAGGGAGGCGGTCTGCACTGCATGACAAAGCAGGAGCCGCTTCCGTCTCCCTAAATACTATATGTAGATATTTTCCTTAATATTTAGTTGCCATTTGTGGGTCTGGGGGGTATAATGTTGCTAATGGCGTCGGCCAAACTTGCGCGATTCGTGTCGTATCTGCAAGAGAGGGGATTGATCGACGGCAACCGTATCCGGCGGTCTTACCATCAGTTCCAGAGGTTTGATCGGCGGATCGGCCAGCTCGCCGCGTTTCTGGGATACATCCGTCCAGAATCCATCAACCAAGTTTTGCTCGATCAGGCCCGCACCGGCGGACGCTTCGGCGAATGCGCGATGCGGTTGAATCTTCTCACCGGCGAGCAGATCGATCGCCTCCTGAGGCTTCAAAAAGACGATCTCTCCCTGTTCTCCCAGGCAATGATCGGCATACAGAAATCCGCGTCCGCCGTCGAATTCACGTCGTATCTGACCGACTTTATGCGCGATAATCCCGAGGATGCCTTCGCAGTGGTTCAGGCCGAATCGGCGGATCAGATTCACGACTCGGTCCGCTCGATTCTTGCAACCATCGAGCATATTTCGCCCCTGCCGGAAACGGTCGATCGCGTGATCCAGATGCTGGATGATCCGGCGGTGAATCTCGATGAAGTTGCGCAGGTCCTGAAACTTGATGCCGGACTCACGGCGACGCTTCTCAAGGTCGCCAACTCGGCGTTTTACGGCCTTCGGACTCGTATCGACAGCACCAAGAAGGCGCTGCAGGTCCTCGGTACGGACAAACTCCGGCAGCTCATCATTGTCGTCGGGATCATGCAAAAATATCAGTCCGTTCCGTCAGATTACATTCGGCAGTTCTGGGAGCAGTCGCTTCGGAGCGCCGAGTTCTGCAAGGAAATCGGCAAATACTGCCGAATCGCCGAACTCGACGAACTGTTTATTTGCGGGCTTCTTCACAACATCGGTGAGATGGTCACCCGCCAGTTCCTCCCCGCGCAGTGGGAAAAAATTCACGACAGTTCGAACGGCAAAAAGAATTTGTTTGAAACTGAACGGGAGAACCTCGGAGGCACCCATGCCGACCTCGGCGGATTTCTGTTTCATATCTGGGGACTGCCGAGGCAGACCGTCCAGAGCGCCATGTTCCACCACCACGATTTTCATCTCCTCGTCAACACGCCGAACGTCTCCGACGAAGTCTTCATCGTGCACATGGCATCGACCATCGCCGCCCTTGATCCGAATCTCAACGCGTTTGCCTACAGCAAAATGCTGGATGTCATCGCCGATTTTTACAGGTCGCGCCTGAACTATCCCGCCATCTTGGATCTCAATGCCGTTCTTACCCGTGTCGACGCTGCGGTCGAGCGGCTTGACCAATTTTATTTCAAATAAGAACACTCTCCGTCAGGAAATTTCCGGATGGCCGGTAAATCGGAACACACCAATGGCAATGGGCTGGAGATGGACGTCGCCGCGCGCATCGGAAGTCTTCCCCGGATACGCGACGCCATCGAGGGATACTCGCGCCGCCTTGGTGTCCCGCCCGTTGCGTCATACCGGATGAAACTTGCGGTCGAGGAAGCGTGCTCGAACGTCATCCGCCATTCGTATCGCCGGAGCCGCCGTGCGCGACGGATTCATCTTGAGTTCGAATGGATGCCCAACCGGATATCGGTCCTCATCCGCGACTTTGGCCGATCTTTCAACAGCACAAAATTTCCGGCGAGGACGGCCGCCCGGATTGCGCTTCGCAGCCGGGCCCGGGGCGGCTACGGCATTCATCTGATCAAATCTCTGGTCGACAAATACTCCTACATCCGCGTTCCCTCCGGCGAAAACCGGCTCCGGCTGACCACGTTTTACTGAAAGACTGCGCGAACTATTCGTAACGCAGGGCGTCGATCGGGCTCAACCTTGAGGCTTTCCGGGCCGGCCAGAGGCCGAACAGCACGCCCACGGCAATCGAAAATCCGAATGCGAGGCCGACTGCTCCCGCCGAAACTGAAGCAGTCCAACCCGCCAGATTTGACATGCCGAGCGTGATCAGCCACCCGAGAAAAATTCCCATCACTCCGCCGGCCACGCTCACCACGACGGCTTCAATCAAAAACTGCCAGAGGATGTCTTTGCGCCTCGCTCCGATGGCTTTTCGCAGGCCGATTTCCCGGGTGCGTTCCGTTACCGAGACGAGCATGATGTTCATGATCCCGATGCCGCCGACAAGCAGGGAGATGGCGGCGATGGACGCGAGGAGCGTGGACATGGTTCGGCTGGTTTCGGTGAGGGTCTCCTGAAGCTGGGCCATGTTGCGGATCTGGAAATTTTCGTACTGGGCGGGGGGCAGGCGGTGCCGGCGGATGACCATCTGCCTCACCGCGTCCTCGACCGACGCCATGTTTTCTCCCCGGTCGACTTCAATGTCAATGTCGTCGACGTAATCTTTTCCAAAGAGCCGCTTCATCGCGGTGCTGAGCGGAACGAGAATCACATCGTCCTCGTCCCGCCACGTGGTCGCTCCATGCTCGGGCAGGACGCCGATGACTTGAAAATTCACGCGATTGATTTTGATCGTTTCTCCAATTGGATCGACCGGCTCGCCCCCCGCCGCCGGGCTGAACAGCTGGCGCACAATCGTCGCTCCGACGACGGCGACGCGCGCATGAGACTGGTCGTCGGCGTCCGTGAAGAATCGTCCGACCGCCGGTCGGGATGCATGCATGTCGGCATAGTCTGG
>JAHFCY010000083.1 GCA_023249255.1 Candidatus Lindowiibacteriota bacterium
GCCACAACATCGTCCGGGATTACCGTCCCCAGACCGTGCCATGCGGGTTTGTTGCCTCCAAAAAATCCGCTTTCAAACTCGTGAGCCATCGCTTACCACCTCCGTTGGATGTCTCGGCGCCGATCTGCGCCGCCACTCCATAGCAACGGGGTTTTTTCTGCAAAGGCTTCGCAGAATGCTCGGCGGCGAACTTCTATCACTCTATTTTTGCGGAGTACGCTTGCGGCTTATGGAGGGAATGTCGAGTACCCGGAGGGCTTGGTGTGCAGGCGGTCTGTACCAGTGCGAGCCCAAAATTCGGGCCAAAATTATAATTGCAAAACCTAACGTTTAACGTTATAATTTGCAACCGAAATGAAAGGACATTCGAGGGTCACCGCATGGCAATATATCGAAGAACTTTTGGGAATGGGCCGATACACGTTCACCCGCAAGGAAGCGACGCGCAGGCTGAAGACGTCTCCGGCGGCCGTGTACATGGCGCTACACCGGCTGGAACGGGCGGGGAAGGTGGTCATGCTCCGGGCCGGGTTCTATGTGATCGTGGATCCCCAGCATCGTTCGACGGGGATGATGCCGCCGGAGTGGTTCATTCAGGAGTTGATGAAAGATTTGGACAGACCATACTACGTGGGGCTATTGTCCGCCGCGCAGATTCACGGCGCCGCACATCAAGCACCGCAGGAGTTCCAAGTTGTTATTCCAAAGCGATCCCTTCGGCCCGTCCGATCCGGTAATGTAAAAATTCGGTTCTTCGGTAAGGGATTGTTCGATCGTTCTGCGACGATCGAGGTAAAAACACCTGTGGGATTTATGAAGGTGTCAACGCCGGAAACGACGGCATGGGACATCATCCGATATCCCCGGGGCGCCGGAGGATTCGATCATGCCGTTACCGTACTCGCGGAACTGGCCGAGAAAATCGATTCCGCCAAACTCATGGATATTGTCATCCGCCACGATGAGGTCATCGTGATACAGCGCCTCGGATACATATTCGAACGACTAGGCCGGCGGCGTCTGGCGCAGGCACTGGCCAAACGGGTACAACATGCGCCGATAAGGGCGTTGGATTCGTCAATGCCGCTCAAGGGCGCAAGTGTCAGCCGCAAATGGGGTCTATGGGTGAATGCGAAGGTTGAGGCGGAAGCATGATCCCTCAAGCCGCGATCACGCACTGGCGTAATTTCGCGCCGTGGCCGCAGGAGTCTCAAGTTGAGCAGGATCTGATCCTGTCCCGGTCGCTCATTGAAATTTTCAGTGAACCGAACCTTGCGGCCGCTCTTGTTCTGCGGGGCGGGACGGCACTGCACAAATTATACGCCGGCGGACAGACGCGATACTCGGAAGATATAGATCTGGTGCAGATTGCCGCCGGTCCAATCGGGCAAATAATGGACGCGGTCCGCGCCCGGCTTGATCCCATTCTCGGAACTCCCCGTCGTGAGAACAATCCCGGCAATGTGACACTCCGATACCGAATGGAGTCTGAAATTCCGCCGATCGTTCCGCTGCGGCTCAAGGTCGAGATCAATACACGCGAGCACTTTGCCATATTCGGTGTTGTCGATATGCCATTTGGGATTCGTTCGCCGTGGTTTGAGGGCAAGGCCGGCGTGAAGACGTTTATCCTTGATGAACTGCTCGCCACCAAACTTCGCGCTCTTTACCAACGTCGCAAGGGCCGCGATCTTTTCGATCTTTGGCTGGGCCTTGGGATGAAAGGAGCCGATCCACGCCGGATCATCGAGGCGTTTCGCAGATACATGAAAGCCGAAAAGAATAAGGTCGGCCGAACCACGTTCGAAAAGAACTTGGCAGCCAAGGTCTCATCCGGAACGTTTAACGAAGATATCAAACCACTACTTGCGGCCAAAGTTCGGTACGATGCCGAAACAGCGTCGAAGGAGGTGGCACAGAGATTGTTGAGTCTGCTGTAGCCATGCCGCCTTGTCACTCCCCCTATACGGGCTGAACAGGTGTTGCTCTTTTCTCAACCGATCCTTGATGAACTTCGTGAAGAACAGATCATGTCAATCGTTCTTGGCATATATCGCCTTGATCTGTGCGGCTGAGAGCGATCGATTACCAGATGAGGGTGATCGACCACGCGCCCCGGATCCGGATGTGTTAGTCGGCGAACGAACATCAACAGGGAACGTCTGTCCACCACCGCTACCCACGCTGGAATACCGGGATTGCGCCTGCTCCAAGAGCGCTATGGCGCCACCACCGCCCGTGGAAGCAGAACTTCCGACCGGCCCGATCACAATGCCGCCACCCTTGGACGCGCCGGACGCGGCGCCTGCACGGATTTTGGCCTGTCGCTCTTCATACATTTCCTTGCTCGGAATGCTGCCCGCCGGAAGGACACCTTCCTCAAGATAGTCCTGGATCACGGTCGATTTTGGCGCCTTCTCTCTCGCCTGCCTTGCTTGATCGTACTCGGTGCTGGTCATTTGCGGCGATATTCCGCCGGTGGCGATATAATCGCTGATCCTTTTGGCGCTCGTGGTTTGTTCCCTCACCTTTCGACCAGCCTCGACCTCGACGTTGGTCATTCCGGGCGTGATTCCTCCCGTGGCAATATAATTTTGAACGAGACTGGCCCGGGTCTTTTCTTCCCGCACCTTGCTCGCCGCATCGTATTCTTTACTCGTCATGTCCGGAGATCGCGCTCCGCGTTCAATGTAATCCCTCACCCTTTCAGCGCTTTTTTTCTGATCGCGCATATTCGACGCTTGATTGTATTCTTCGCTGGTCATATCCGGGGGACGTGCGCCCCGTTCGACATAGTCGTTTATCACGTTCGCCCGAGGGCCACGGAGCGCACACCACCCAACCACTTCGGTCGACAAAAGAATCACCAGTGCCAGCAATCCACAAATCGTCAATCGAACGTTCCCATTCGATCCGCCTCGTTTCGTCATTTCTCTCATCCCTCTCTCAGTTCTTGTCCCTCATTCTGATGGCGGCCACCTGGGCCGGTGACAGAGAACGCTTCGACCCGGAGCTGCTTGGCGATCCGCCCTTGGGTTTACCGCTCGAAGAAACCGGCGCCCCCGGCTTTGTCTTCTTGGGCGCTCCATGTTTGGAAGCACCGGGCTTGCCTTTGGGGGTTCCAACGGCCGCTGGATCTTCAGATGATCCCGCACTCCCCGCCTCGGCCAGCAATTTATCCTTGTCGCCTCCGCCCTCCGCCTCTACACCCGCCTCAATGTCACCGGCTTTTTTATTTTCTTCGGCGCTTACGCGATTTCTTTCCTTCGTTCCCTCGATGAGTTCATTCTGAAGTTCCGGCACGTCCTCTGTGTAGCGTTTCTCCCACTCCGCATCCAGCGAAGGTCCCGGACGACCAAGAGATGCGTCCCCCCGCCGGGCTGAGCGCGCCTCGGCGTCATCCTTATACGAACTGCGAATTTTAACAGGCTCATCTGCCGACTTCCCAAGGCCAACATCGCCACCATCCGCCTTGGGTGTATTTACCCAACCGGGGCTGGGTGATTTGTCGCCTCTGTTTCGAATCGGTTCATCTGAAATTGTTTCTGTCTGCCGAAGGACGGTCGACGATTTGTCGGCCCCTTTTGCTTTCTTAAAACGCGACAGCATGTTTTCAATGGATTTTTCTGGCGTTGTTCCCCATTCTTTTATGTCTTTCGGCGGTGTCGGGCTGTTGGCAATTTTCAGATATTCATTTATCACTTCCCGCGCATTATTCTCCGTCGCAATCACTTTGTCGCCGAGCGGGTTTGTTTTCATCGGCTTTACCCCGCTGGGTCCGCGCAGACCGGCGTTTACGGGTTCGCCCGTGAGAAATAGGACAACGACCCAAGCCAAACACACCACGGAAATTTTCCAGATACTCGAACCATGCCTGTCCATACGTCAATTATCTCCCTTCGCGTATATCGCTTTGATTTGTGATGCACTGAAACTTCTTTTTCCGGATGTTGATCCCGTCGTCGTGCGCGAGGATTGGGCGGATCCATTCCGCGCCCTGGCCTGTTGACCCCTGGGACGGGTGCTTATGGTCACCGAACCATCGTCATTTATTCTCGCGCCGGGATTGGACAAAAGCTCTTTGACCTTCTCATCCAGCCGGTTGGTTAGTTTCGGATCGCCATAATTGTCTCCCGCCATCCTTTTTTTATAGGATTCGATTCCAGTCCGACTCGCCCGCACAGCCTCATCATCATGACCGCGCCGGCCGTATTTCATGTCCTCATCCATCGCCCGTTGAATACGCTCTCGTTGTGCCTGTTCGCCCCTCATGTCTGCATCCAATCCCCGCTGTATTTGCTTCCGGCTCTCCTCCGCGCCTTTGAGGTCTTCATCAACGGCCGCTCGCATCCGTCGCTTACTTTCGGCCATTCCTCTGAGATCTGCGTCCAAGGCATTTTCGCGCGCTGCGAAATTTTGTTTTTCGGCGTCCAAGCGTTCTACAAGTTGACGCTCACGTATCGCCGCCTCCTGTCGATCGTCAGGCTGCGAGGCTTTCAAGCGAACCTCTCGGGCCTTTGCCACCTCGTCGGTTATCCCTTCAATGCGGCCGGCCCGTTTATCCTCATTTTCTTTAATTGGTCGATTGTTGAACGGTTTCGATTGTTTCGGCCCGCGCAGACCGGCTATTGCTCGATCTCCGCCGAACAATAGAATCGAGACAAACACAAAACAGATGCATCGAGTCATATTATTTGCTCGCCTCCTTGGCCTTGATCGCGGCGACCTGAGAAGACCCCAGCGAACGTCCGCCTGAACTGGGTTTGCTGGACGCGGGCATGAACGGCTTTGCCGCCCCCCCATGCGCTGAAGCAGAAGTGGAAATCATAGGCCTTGTCTGGCCGACATTCGGCCCCGTTCCGAGCAGCACCTCCGGGCGGCTATAATTGACGTTGGCCATTGCCAAGAGTTGGGTTGATGGTGGTGCGTTCGCCGGAATATCGTCGGGCGCCTTGTGGCGAAGCGCTTCGGCGATAGCCTCCCGCTCCTGGCGGGACTGCTCCTCCATCTGTTGCGGTGTCAATCGTTCCATTGGGACTTGCTGTTGTTGTTGAGGCGTCGGTTGTGGGGCGAGGACGTGCGACAAAGTTTGATTTTTACTCACAGCGTCGGTTGGCAGAGTTCTTGCGAGACCCTCTATGACACTCATCCGCTCTTTGATGTTGTCGGCATTCGTGTAGGCCGAGTTTGTGTATGCCTGTTCAAGTGATTTTGCCGCCTCGTCGTAACGACCCTGACTCCGCAAGTCGCTGAATTTTTCTACTGCGTCGCTGTATTGGCGATCATGCACGTTGATCTCCGCGCGCCGCAGCCCCTGCTGGATGACATTGACATCTTCTTGGGTCTTCGGATCCCAAATATTGCCGTATTTCGCGTGTATATCGTTTATTTGTTCTTGCAGATGATCATTAGCCGTCGAGGTCCGTACAACAGGAGCGGATGCCGGTACTGGATTGCCGACGGGAGCGTGCGCACCGTCTGAGGGAGGAATAGTTTTTGGAGAAGAGGTTTTGGAGTTTGATTTTGTACCATGTTGTCGGGCGGACTCTTGTGCCTGGCGTTGGGACTCTGCCTCTGCATTTGCCGCTTGCCGATCCCGCTCTTGCCACTTTGCTCGCACCTCCGCGTCTTCTCGTGCTATCTGCTCCAGGGTTCTGTTCACCGCCGCAGAAGCGGGCGAACTCGCGCCCGCCGATTTATTGACATTGGATGCGGTCTTTGTCCGTGACTCACGTTCCTTCAATATTTGCGCATCTTCTTTTTGTTTTTCACGGATGAATTTATCAACCTCGGCCGGCGTTCCAGTAATGAAATGCGATGTGTTGGGGTCGGCGACGGATTGGTAACTCCGACTGATGATGCCAGGCGGATTTGAGGACGATGCCCGCGGATGCGGTGAGGCTGGCTTGGGTGTTTTCGAAGGCCGATCGTGCGAAATCACGTTTGCCGGTTTCTGTTCATCAGAGGCGACCTGAGAGCCGGACGAAGCCGTCTGAGCTGACACTTCTGCGCGGCGTTTCTTCAATCGAGCCAGAAGAGTCGCAATGGGATTGATATCATCGCCGAAAGCCTTGACCTGTTGCGACAATCCGAACGATGGCATGGGTCCACGTCCCAACCGTTCGGGCGTTGAGGTTGGTGAAGATCGCGTAATGAGAAGTTGGCGGACGACATGGCCACTCTTTGTTACATAACCACCCACCCCATAATCCTCATCATCTGCGAAAAGCGGCGGAACAACATTGGCACTCCCACCACTGGAATATGGATGAACAATATTTAAGGGGGTAACCCAATATTGCGAGATTCTGCCGGCGGCGTCGGCGGGTGTGGATATTAAGGAAGTGTCGTGGAGTAATGGCCTCAGCGAAACATGGGTGCCGCGCAACAAACCGGCTGCCGACGGGCCGGCAAAAACCAGTATTCCCCCGATCAAGGACACCAACCAAATCATTTTGGCTTTCGGCATCAATCCCCCTCGGTGGGACACCCACCAAGAGATTGTTCCACGCCGGGAAGAGAGTGTCAATATCTATGAACGAGTGGTTTAACTACGCACCTTGCGTCCCCCTCACTTCACAATGCAAATGTCCAAGGATCGACCATCTGAAAATCAACGGGTTATGAGATTTTTTCGGAAGACCGCCATCAAAAGCACCCCTTCCCTGCTATGGGGTAGAGAACCTCCGGCCGGCCACCACATATCCGGCGGTCGGGAACAATTTGTCCGGACACTCCGGATCGGGAGGATGGTCTAGGAAATGGATTCTGTTGACAACAGGATTGATGGCGGCGATACTGCCCACACTGTGCGTGCGGAGAAATCGATCGTTAGGAAGCCAATCATCGCAGAGATTGAGCACCGGATTTACACCATCCGGGGCGCCCAAAGAGTCATGTTGGACGAAGATTTGGCATGGCTCTATGGCGTTCCCACGAAGTCGCTCAATTTGGCCGTTAAGCGGAATATAAACCGCTTCCCGCCGGATTTCATGTTTCAACTAACAAAATCCGAGTACGATTCTTTAAGGTTTCAAATTGAAACCTTAAAGAAGGGACGCGGTCGGCATCGTAAATACATGCCTTATGTCTTCACCGAGCATGGTGTGGCGATGCTGTCGGGTGTTTTGAACAGCCCGAGGGCAATCCATGTAAACATTCTCATCATGCGGGCGTTTGTTCGGATGCGGCAGGTGGTGGCGGCGAGTGAAGCGTTGACGCGATTGGTCCGGGAAATTGGAAAGAAGGTCGGATCACACGGGAAGACATTACTGAAACACCAAGAGGATATCTCCGCCATTATCGAAGCATTGGATCGCCTGATGAATCCACCGCGGACGCCAGTTCTTGGATTTGTTGTTGATCAACCTGAAGAGGGAGAGTCCGGATCCCACCGACGAAGGGGACGGGGAACAATATCCCATGTCCAGAAATGCCGGAAGAAGGTAAAAATGGATTGAGTGCTCAGACCGATGAATCGGCAACACCCCCTCAATCAGAAAGTAGCATTAGCCGACCTCCGGAAAGTGCGACTACTCCCATTCCATCCATCCATGTCGGCGCAGCAAGCGGCCATTGGAGCCAGTCACCCCCGAAATCAACACGCCCTCACAGCATTCAATTCCCACTTATTGTCTCGGCTATTGGTTTAAGCCTCGCACTCATAACTTTTTGGGGTGGGTCTCCATCACAATTAAGAACGAAGAGAAAAATCGATTATCTCGACATCAAGACAGACTCAATAAATATCAAGCTGGGTGTCATTGAGCGACAGCAATCAGAACACACCGACACGATATTGGGAGCAATCAAACAACTGGTCAAATCCAACATGATCAGTTCAAGTATAGGTAAACCCGCCACCACGACCCAAACTCTATCCCTTACAAAAAATGAGGACCAGACGGGCGGGCAATTCCCAAAAAACACACAAACAGAAAAACTATCGGCAAAATCATCCCCGGCAGAATTTTCCAAAAAATATTTTGCCAAATTCACGGTAGGAGTTTACTGTCTCAAAGGCGATCGGAATTCGAGAGAAATGGCGACAAGAATCATGGAGGAACTCGAACCAAGTGGATTTAAGATTCGACTATTTGAGAAACCACTTGAATATTATGTTCCGATGCCCACTTCTGGCCCGTTTGTTCTTTCTCCCATCCAAGGGGTCGAGGTTCGTTATGATGCGGATGAAGAATTTGCGGCGGCGGATGGCATAGCACGAATTCTATCTCTTGTACTACCCGATGAATATCGGCCGATATACTTGGCTAGGGTGAAAAACAACCCGCCGTTTAAACCAACATCCATGTTTATTTCTGTATTTTTCCCAGTTGTTGATTATGAGAAAAAAATACCTTTATCAAAGCCTACGACCGATGGGTCGTATAATTTGGGGGAATGAAGTGGTAGGGGAATACGGCGAGGATTTGTTGATCGCGAAGATTCTGGATATGCGGCGGGAGAGGTTTCAATTTGAAACCTCAAACCCGCAGACGACGTAAGGACGATTCCTGATGAAGCGATATCCAAGACAGGACACCTTGATGTCGTATTTTGCGACCCCGAAGGAGCCGCCGAGGTAAAAATGTCATGAGCTACGAATACTGTCCCAGGTGTCAGAAGTTGGAATACACGACCGTTTCCACATCACTCCGGTTCGACAAGACGGGCATCGGAGAATTTTTGAAAATACACCGCGCCACGAAGGGCGATAGAAAATGGGGTGTTTGAGGCAATGTCCTCCGTCATAGAATTTTCAATTGTCCAAGGCGACATAAGTTTATTTGAGGCGGATGTGGTCGCGTTTAAATACGCTGGTAATTTCTATGGTGTAGAGAAGATTATAGCTGATCGTTTTCGCGAGAAGTTCATTCCAACTGAACGACTGATTCCGACCGGCAGGGAATATAGTTTTGAGGATACTCATGGCTGTATCACGGCACCCCGCGCTCTTATCGTGAAGGCGAGGGAACTTTCAGAATTTGATTACGACGACATAAAGAAATTCAGTATGGATGTGCTCCGGATATTAGATCCTTTGGCCCCGAACATTAAACACTTGGCCATGACAATTCACGGGCGGCATTTGTTCCCCGATGAAATCAGGCTGGTTCGTTCCCAATTGGATGGGATTAGAGAGGCATTGTCCAAAGGCGAAGTTCCCCTATTTTTGAATAAAATCACAATCGTTGAAGCCGATCCCGAATGTGTACAACGTCTACAAATCGGCCTTGAACCCTATCTCAAACTATTTGGAAAGATGTTACCAGAGCGGTGGGGGTTTCGTCTGTCGTTTGAAGATAGCCGAGTTTCAGATCACGGAGAGACATAATGGTATACAACGAGGATTCGCCGATCGCGGATATCCGGGACATGCGACTGGAGATGTTTCCGGATAGTTGCCGAGAGACCATCGTCAAATTTCAGCAGTTGGACAAACTCTCCGATGACGAAATCGACTTTGTGGTGTCGTATGTAATGTTGCGGGTGAAAGAGGTCGGACAACTGACGCATGCCATCCGAGTGGCCTCCGCCGATCTTGGGGGAAGGATGGCGAAGGTGTTTTTGTCGAAGCAGGTGACTATTACCAACGAACCCGTCAAACTGTGGGCCATAATTCTCGCCCAGCGTGAATTTGTCAACAACGCCTGTTTTCTTTATAGTCGTGGAAATTTGCAAGTGAAAATCGAACCCGTTCTTGGACCGAACCTCTATTGGGAAGATGCGACTCCCCTTACGGATATAAACAGCGCTCAAAAAAATAAATTACAATTAAAAAAACTCCTGGCGCAGCGGGCGCGAACGGATGGCCCTCCATACGAAGAAGATCCCTGCCGTCAGCAGTTGGACCGCCTTCCAAGGCGAAATCCGCCTCCGACCGAATCTGAAGAAGAATGGGAACAGGTCATAACAAGCCAGGATCCAAAAATCCGCGAACGATTAAAAAAAGCCGAGAGAATAGACAGATGCCTGACCGATTTCGTTGTATTGTTTGCCAAACATCTTTGGCCTCTCAGTCGGGGACTGGGCATCTCCATCGACGATCCGCTACCGAGCGCCGACCCCAACGTGATTTTGGATGACCACCTTGACACGATAAGAAAAGGAGAAGCTTCCGCATTTCTAACATTGGATATAATAAACGAACCAATATATCTTTATATTTCCCCCGGCCTTGCCGCAGAGGTGGCCGATGCCTTCGTCGACCAATACACTTATCAGATTGATGGAGACGTTCAACGTTTCATCATTCAGCATTTTTATGAAACCGCCGAAGATTTTTTACGTTGTGCGTTCGAAAAAACGCTGGGACTTAAAACGAAGAGATATCATATATGCGCGAATCAGACGGCGGCCGAGGAGTTATTCTCTGAATATGCCGGCGCTCAGATGGAGAATTTTCACTACGGCATTAATTTCGGGGAGCGCAATCCCGACTACCCGGCCGGCCATCTTTTGACGGTTGCGATCCCCGTGAAATTACTCAATTTTGTACAATCACGCGAAACAGATCATTCCACAGTACGAATTTCCTGATATCGCCTGTAGAGGGGCCTGATGTTCTTGCCGCTCAAATATCGCCGAATTTCATCCGGGTTGTCTAACGAAAGAGGATGACCGGCCCTCTTTTCGGCCTGTTTGATCGCCTTCGCAACCGCGGCGCTTAGGCCGGCGTCTCTTTCCTTGCCCAACAACTCCTGCTCCGGATTGGCGCGACGCGCGGGCATGGCTTCTCCCAGCGACAAACCATCAGTACCGTCTATAGGCGCGTCCAAACTTTTCATACCGCGCGCGGGATTTTCGAGTCGATATTCTTTCATTGTGCCGAGATGCGTCAACAATGCCTTTTGACGGAGCGTATACCTTGGATCATCTTTGATCACGCCCCATATTTCCTGATATGACTGTTGCAACGTCTTTGCCTGTTCCCCAGCCGTCGATTCTTCATGAAAGATGTCCGGCGGCGGTTTTTTTGAAAGATTGCCCAGTGTCTCCACCTTATTTCGCTCCACCCACTTGCCATCAACTTTTTTCATTCCACGATAAACGAATTTCAAATCCAACGGCACTTCGTCCGGGATGGTCACAGGCTTCTTATAGACTTCGTATCCCCTGGGCTTTTTACCCAATTCTTGTACATACGGAAGCTTTGAGCCGTAGGTAATGTCGTCCGCACTGTTCACACGATACCGCGATGGTTCGGCCTCAAACCCGGGCAGGCCCTCTTGGGAGGCATCGGCCAACTGTGAGCCGCCACCCGGAGAACGAATTTCCCGGCCAGTGGCTGCATCGACCATTCGTCCCGTTTTCGGATTAACGAGTACATCACGCCCTCCAACCTTCATTTTTTCCAGTGTTGCGGTTGAAACTGGTCCTTGGATTTTCCCAATTTTCTGCGGACGTTTTTCAATCCCTTTTATACGGCCGGCCGGATTTAACCGTTGAATCGCCTGTACCGTCACATCGTCAAAAACATCCTTTACTTCGTTTCCCAAATCCGCCCCATATCTGCCTTTGATTTCTTCGATGCCACGCGGGGAAACCTGCCCCTTAACTATTTTTTGGGCTTTCTTTATTGCAGCATTTCTCTCTATATCCCCAGGCGCATTTTTGATTTCTTCTAAAAGCGTTTTTATAGAGGATGGCGTACGCTCGTTTTGCGTGGCCGGCCCCCGGCGTACAGGTGGATTTTTTAGGGCTTCGATCGTGGCGTCAAGTTCCGCCCTCTGCTTTGCTTCGCCACCGGTTGACACCCCCGAACGGATATTTTGTTTATGACGCTGAAGTCGCTCCGCCACCGATCGGCGCGTTGTCTCGTCGGCATTGGCGTAACGTTTCATCACGGATTCCAGCGGCGCCGCCTTCCAACTTTCGGGCGTGAGCACATCCGCCCGCGTTCTTTTCTTGAATTCTATTTTGTCGGAAAACTCGGGCGCATCTTTGCCGGCGGCGCCCGGACCCGCTCTGCCCGGATTTGCCTGCGCGTATTCTCGCGCTTCCTGCGAGTATGGATCGGTCGGTGGCGCACGCGGTCGGGCGTTTTTCGTTGAAACCAACGGTTCTCGGAGAGCCTCGTTGACTGTCCTTAATTCCTCCGATGACAGGCTCTCCTTGATCTTGGGATCCCGCATTGCTGCGATCAGATTTTTCTTGGCGGTCTGAATTTTTTGGTTGGCACGGGCGGC
>JAHFCY010000251.1 GCA_023249255.1 Candidatus Lindowiibacteriota bacterium
GACTTCAAACCCGAGTTCGCCCCTCATCCCAGCCTTCTCCCCCGGGGGGAGAAGGGGATCGTCCGTTGTGCCCCCGTCCCGGCGTACCGGAACGAATCCGATATCGTTGATCTGCGCTTCGGCGGCGCATTCGGGACAGCCGCCGAAAAAGATATTGAGGCGGTTGGGCATTCTCGAGTTGATGAATTCTGACCGCTGGATGAAATGCGTCGAGATCGACTCGGCCCACCGCTGGGAATAGATCGGCGAGTCGGGGCTGAACTCGGAGTGCGGGCAGGCGGCGACGTTGCGCAGGGTGTGGCCGCAACTTGAGCGCGTGGAGATTCCGGCGCTCCAGAGTTTCTCCCAGATCGTCGGCACCTCCTCGACTTTGACCCAGTGCAGTTCCATGTCCTGCCGGGTCGTGAGGTGTCCCCATCCGCGGCCATGGGCCTCGGCGCAGTCGGCGAGAGCCTCCAGTTGTTTCGTCGTGACTTTCCCGCCCGGAATGCGGATGCGCATCATGAAAAATCCGGGATGTTTCTGACTGCAGACGCCGTATGTCTTCAACCGATAGTAGTCGTCCTCGGACAGAGCAAAGACGCCTTGTCCCACGATTTTTTCCCAATTCAGCGCCAGCCCTTCCTGTTTTATTTTTTCCACCGGCAAAACGCGCGGATAGCGTCGCGGCACGTCCATCGGCCGTTCGGTCCGTTCCGGCGCCGCGGTATCCGGTTTGTCCGTCGCGCCAAGCGTCTCCTTCAAAATCCGCTCGCAGAGCGACGCGCAGGATCCGCATCCAGTCGAGGCTTTCGTGTGCCGGGCGATGTCGTCGACCGTCTTGCAAGCCTTCTCCCGAATCGCTTTCACGATCGTGCCTTTGGTAACCACATTGCAGTTGCAAACCTGGTCGGTGTCGGCCATGGTCGGACCCGCGCCCGGCGCTGCGGCGGCTGCGGCCGGATCGTTGAGGATTTGTTGCATGCGCATGCGTTTTTGCGACATGTCCTGCCGGGACTTCATGAAATTGAAAATTTCCTGGCCATCCTTGTTGTTGCCGAGAAGAATCATACCGGCGACCTGATTGCGTTGAAGGACAATTTTTTTATAAATGCCTTTTGCCGAATCGATGAACACGAGGTCCTCGTATCCCGGTCCGCCGAGGAACCGTCCCGCGGACGTCAGCGATACGCCGGCGACTTTCAGGACCGTCGCGCAGACCGTGCCCTCGTATCGAAGTTTTCCGGAACCGAACATCGCGTCGGCAACGACACGGGCCTGTTTGCGAATGGGATCGATGAATCCGTACACCACGCCTCGATGTTCGACCACGTCTCCGACGGCGAAAATGTCCGGATGGGACGACTGCATCCGGTCGTCGACGATGATTCCGCGGTTGGTCGAGAGGCCAGCCACCTTCGCCAACGCAAGATTGGGCCGAATCCCCGTGCAGACCAGGACGATGTCGGCGTCCAGCGCCTGTCCCGATTTCAGGCGCACGCCGGTCACGCGACCGTTGCCCATGATCTCCGTCAAGGTGTTCGTCAGCATCACGTCGATTCCCATCCGCTCGATCGAGCGTTTCAAAATTTCCGCACCGACATCGTCCAACTGAAGTTCCATGAGGCGGTCGACGAGATGGACAACCGTGACACCGAGACCGTGGTTGATGAGCGCCCGGGCGGCTTCGAGGCCGAGCAGTCCGCCTCCGACCACGACGGCTTTCGATGATCGCCCGGCGTATTGCAGGATTCGCTCACAGTCGTCGAGGCTTCGAAACGTCAGCACGCCTTCGCGGTCGGTTCCCGCGATGGGCGGGACAAATGGACTTCCTCCGACCGCGATCAGTAATTTGTCATACGGCGTTTCCGCGCCGCCCGCGTCGACCACGACTTTCCGATTCGGATCGATCGCCGTGACGGGCGTTCCGGTCCGAAGATCAATATTGTTTTTTTCGTACCATTCGCGCGGATTCAAAACGATCTCGCGCATCGACCGCTTGCCGGCCAGAACGTCGGAGAGAAGAATGCGGTTATAATTGACGTGCGGTTCATCGCCGAAGATGGTGACCGGGATGTCTGTCTTGAGTTTCAACACGTCATCCACGGCCGCGACGCCCGCCATGCCGTTGCCGATGACGACGAGGCGGCGCTGTGAATCAGTCATTATAGGCCACCACCATTTGAACACGCCCGGTCGATAGTACAGGACTCGGCAGATAGTCGGCCAGCCACGTCGACTTCCACGACCAGCGGTAAATCGCCTGCAGAAGGGCCGCGGCGAAGATCGCGATCGATCCGAATATCATCAGCCCCGGCGCCGCCGTTCCGAGACGGCCTTTGAGACCGCCCAACAGGGTCGGCAGGAAAAATCCTCCAACGCCGCCTGACGCGCCGACGATGCCGGTGACGATGCCGATCTCGTCCCGAAATCTCTGCGGCACGATCTGAAACACCGAGCCGTTCGCCATGCCAAGACAAGCCATGCTGATGACGAAAAGTCCGACAGCCGCGCCGATCGCCGGACCCATGCCGACGCCGATCAGGCAGAGTCCGACCAGCGGAAACAGGAACGTCAAAACGCTTGTGCCTCCGAATCGATCCGCGAGATATCCGCCGAACGGCCGGACCAGGCTGCCGGAAAAAACGCAAAGCGCGGTCAGATTACCGGCCATGACGCGGGACAGATGGTACTCGTCGTGAAAAAAGATAACGAGATAACTCGCGAGGCCAACGAACCCGCCGAATGAGATGCTGTAGAAAAAGTTGAACCACCAGCAGTCGCCTTCACGGAGAACCTTGAAATGATCGAAGAGCGCCGCGGGCCGTGTATTCCCGGGCACCTCCTTCGCGAAAATGACGAAGATGATGAACACGATCGTGACCGGAATCATGGCGATACCGAAAACGCCGTTCCAGCCGAAACGTTCGGCCAGCCGGGGCGCGAGGAGCGCCGCGATTGCCGTGCCCGAGTTTCCGGCGCCGGCGATTCCCATGACCAGTCCCTGATGTTCCCGTGGATACCAGCGCGAAGCGAGGGGAAGGGCCACGGCGAAACTGGAACCGGCCACGCCAAGGAGAATGCCGACGGCGCAGAATGCCGTGAACGTGTGAGCCGCAAGCCAGCCGATCGAGAGAGGAAGAAGCGTCAGCGCGAGCCCGGCCATGCCGATTTTTTTCGGGCCGACGTGGTCGGACAGAAAGCCCATGAAGATTCGAAGCGCCGCGCCGCTGAGAATCGGGATCGCGACAAGCAGTCCTTTCCGTCCCGGGCTAAGGTTCAAATCTGCGGCGATGAAGACGGAGAGGGGCCCGAGGAGAATCCACACCATGAAACTGACGTCGAAATAGAGAAAAGAGGAGAAGAGAGTCCCGGGATGACCGGTTCGAATGCTTTTGATGAGGTTCCGCATGCCCTACTCCCGTTCTCCTGTCCGGATCAAGTACATGTCGCGAACATTTTCAATGAACACTTTGCCGTCGCCCGGATTGTTCGTGCGCGCCGCACCCTCAAGCGTCTGAACGACCAGCGGCATGTCCTTGTCCTCGACGGCCATCATCAGCATGAGTTTCGACAGTTCATCGTAACTCACAGCGCCGACTTGAACCCCGCGCTCGATGCCCCGCCCCCGGACCGGCACCTTTGTGACTGCAAAGAATCCCGCGTCTTCGAGGCTTCGAATCACCTCGGGCTCACGCTCGGGCCGGATGATCGCGCGAATGAACTTCATACCGCCGCCCCGCCCCGTTCGTTCGTGCTGACGCGCACGGCGTCCTCGGCGTCGAGGATGAAAATCTTGCCGTCTCCGAATTCGCCTTTGGCTCCGGTGCGGTTGGCCCGGATGATTGCGTCGACGACTTCTTTCAAACGGGATTCCTCGACAACGATCTGGAAAAGCTGTTTCGGCAAAAATTTGATCGCAGCCCCCGCAGCTTGCGGCGAAGGCCGAACGTTCGACATCCCTGTCACGTTCGGCACTTGGCCATCCATGGCCTTCGGGAATTTCAAACCGCGCTGTTTGCCCCGTCCCACCACGGGGTACGTCGTGTAACTGACGTCTCCAAGATTTTCGAGCGCGGTCTGCGTGTCCTCGTGTTTGTTCAATCGAATGATGGCGATGATTTCCCGCAGGATCGCCTTGCGCTCAGGCTTCCCTGCCGCCGTTCCGTTGTCGCCGTCGTCGGCGCTTCTGGCCCGGACAACAGGCCTTGTCTCCCGTGCGGGTCCGATGGACGCGGGGCCACCGGAAGCAGGCTCGGCTGCGGTTGCCGCCGGAAGGGGGGGATCACCTGCACGGCCGGCTGGAACTTCCATTCCATATTTATTAAGCCATTCCTCACGGAGCCGGCCGGAGGGGCTTTGTCCGAGCAGCCGCTTGATGCCCAGCGGATCGTATCGGTAAGCTTTGATCGCGCCGATCCACTTGACGCTTTTGTATCCCTGCAAAAATGGCACAACGAGCCGGAGGGGGCCGCCATGCTGGATGGGCAACGGCTGGCCGTTCATTCCGTGCGCAAGCAAAACGCGCGGGTCGAGGGCCTCATCGCGGGAGAGCG
>JAHFCY010000252.1 GCA_023249255.1 Candidatus Lindowiibacteriota bacterium
TCCGGGCCGACATTCTGGGAGGATACGGACCGGGGGAACGTGAATATTTATTACACCCCCCATCAGGATCAGATCGACATTTTCAATAAATTATTGGAGGAAGAACTGCAGAAAAAGTTGGCCGAAAAAGAGCGATCAGAAGTCCAGCCCCGCACCGCCGGAACCTGAAGTCCGGTCCGCCTCAGGCGGACGCTCTCCGATTCTCTTTACAAACCGGCATCCGTAAGGATAGCATACGCCGAACTCTTGAGGTCGCGGACGGCCGCGGCGAAGGGGCGCTACGTCATGCAGATTATTGTCGACAAGTCGCTGAGGGAGCCGGGGGGCGATGTTCATCGGGTGTTTCAGCCCAAACCGGAAGAGCTTCAGTACGATGACGTCGAGTTTACGAAGAAACCGATCCGCGTCGAGGTCGGCTTGCAGAACATGGGTGACCGGCTGATCGGAACCATTCACGTCGACTGCGAAATTCGGCTTGAATGTTCGCGCTGTGTGGAGCGCGCGGGATTTTTGGTTTCAGCCGAGCGCCAGATTCAATTTTTGGAAACCCCCACGCCGGAGCAGCTCGAGTCGGAGTTGGAGGGGTGGTTTGTGAGCCGCTACGACGGTGAGACCGTGGAGCTGGATGATGACATCCGCCAGATGCTGGTTCTGGCGGTCCCGATGAAGTTTTTGTGCCGGGAAGGATGCAAGGGTCTCTGCCTGCAGTGCGGCGCGAACCTGAATCGCGGTTCGTGCGGGTGTCCGCCGGCTCGCGTTGAGCGGCGGGTCGAGAGTCCGTTTCGGACGGCGTTCGACGCGTTGAACCGCAAGAAAAAAATGTAAGGAGAGCGAAAGGTTCATGGCCCAGCCCAAACGACGTTTTTCAAAAGCGCGAACGCGGACCCGCCGGTCGCAGTGGAAGACGGCGCCGATCGCGACGGTTCCCTGTCCGACGTGCAAAACGCCGGTCCGGCCGCACCACGTCTGCTCGAATTGCGGGCAGTACCGCGGCCGCCAGGTCCTCAAACTCGAATCCCCCGCCTGATTTCAGCGCTCCCGTCTGCCGAAAAAATTCTCCGGTGACTCGATGACCCGTCTGACGCTTGCGCTCGACGCGATGGGCGGCGATCACGCGCCGTACTCGGCCGTCAAAGGTGCGGTGCAGGCGGTCCGCGCGTCGGACACCGGCGTCATTCTAGTCGGCGCCGAGCCCGACATCCGCGCGGAGCTGGGCCGGCAGGGCGTGAGCGGTGATCCGGCGTCGGCCGGATTGTCCATCGAACATACCGACGTTGTGATCGGCATGGGTGATGCGCCGTCGTCCGTGCTTCGGAGCAAAAAAGACGCCAGTGTCGCCGTCTGCGCGAGACTGGTGAAGGAAGGCCGGGCGGCCGGATTTGTGTCGGCCGGCAACACAGGCGCCGCCATGGCCGCGGCGGTCGGAAACCTCGGCCGGATCGAGGGCGTCCATCGGCCGGCGATTGCCGCGTATCTGCCGCAGGCCGACGGCGGATTTTCGATTCTCCTCGACGTCGGCGCGAACGTCGATTCCCCGCCGGACTGGCTCCAGCAGTTTGCCGTGATGGGCGCCGAGTACGCGAAATTTTTGTTCGGTGTCGACCGGCCGCGGGTCGGAATTCTGTCGACCGGCGAGGAGCGGGGCAAGGGCAACGAAATGACGAAGGCCGCGTTTGAACTTTTGGAATCGACGCCGGTGAATTTCATCGGCAACGTCGAAGGCCGCGACCTTTTTTCCGGCCGGGCCGACGTCATCGTCTGCGACGGGTTTGTCGGCAACATCGCGCTCAAGTGCGCGGAGAGTCTGGCTGAGACGATGTTCCGCCTGATGAAGCGGGGCCTGATGAAAAACATGATGCGAAAGATCGGCGCGCTGCTCTCCCGCGGCGCGTTCAAGGAGATCCAGAAAGTGGCCGACTACTCGGAGTACGGCGGCTGTCCGCTTCTCGGCGTCAACGGCGTCGCCATCATCTGTCACGGCCGGTCGAACGCGAAGGCCTTTGCCAACGCCCTCGGGGTGGCCAGGCGCTATGCCGAACAAAACGTTGTGGGAACCACGCGCGCCCGGATTCTGGAATTGCAGGGGACGGCGGCGGTTCCGCCCCGGCGGTCATGAACCCGGGCGTGACCCTGCGCGGCGTGCGGTTCGCGGTACCGCCCAAAGTCCTCACAAATTTTGATCTCGAAAAAATCGTCGACACCACCGACGAATGGATACGCACGAGAACCGGCATCGAAGAGCGCCATGTCCTCAACGCCGGCGAAAGTTCAAGCGACCTCGGCGTTCAGGCGGCCGATGAACTTCTGCGAGACCTGGCGGTCGACAAATCGACCATTGACGCGCTGATCGTCGCCACCGCGACGCCCGAAATGCTGTTCCCGTCAACGGCCTGCATCGTCGCCCACAAACTGGGACTCGGAGGCATCCCGTCGTTCGATTTTTCGGCGGCCTGCTCCGGATTCCTTTACGGGCTGAACATCGCCAAAGGATTCATCGAATCGGGCCAGTACAAAAACGTTCTTCTGATCTGCGTCGAATCCCTTTCGAAAATCGTCGACTGGAAAGACCGGTCGACCTGCGTACTGTTTGGCGACGGCGCCGGCGCGGCGCTCCTGTCGGCCACCGGAGACGATCGGCGAATCCGGTCGATCCTGATCGGCGCGGACGGCCAGTACCAGGAATATTTGTACGTTCCGCTTGGCGGGACGATCGCGATGTCAGGCCGGGATGTATTTCAGGTGGCGTGCCGGAAAATGACCGAGGCGGCGCAGACGGTGATCGAGCGGGCCGGCCTGACGATGGACGATATTTCGCTTGTGGTACCTCATCAGGCCAACACCCGCATCATCAACCAGGTCGCCAAACTCCTCCGGCTTCCCGAAGAAAAAATGTTCGTCAATATCCAGCGTTACGGCAACACGTCGGCCGCGTCGATTCCCATCGCCTACCGAGAGGCGGAGTTGGCGGGCCGCATCCTCCCAGGCGACACCATTCTCTTCGTCGCGTTCGGCGGCGGATTCACATGGGGCGCGGCGGTCGTCAAGGTATGATGAAACTCGGGTTTCTGTTCAGCGGACAGGGATCGCAGGCGGTGGGAATGGGCAAATCGTTTTACGACTCGTCTCCGGCCGTGCGCGAGATGTTTGACCGGGCGGAAGAAGCGTTGGGCATTCCGATAAAAAAATACATGTTCGACGGACCCGAAGAAATGCTGACACGGACGGATGTGACCCAGCCGTCGATCTGCCTCGTCTCGCTTGCAGCGCTCAGTCTTGCAACCTCGCGCGGGATATCGGCCGTCGCGGCCTGCGGGCACAGCCTCGGCGAGTATGCGGCGCTGGTGTCGGCGGGCGTTGTGGATCCGCTCGCCGCGGTCCGCGTCGTCGCCAGGCGCGGCCGGGCCATGCAGGACGCGGCTGACCGCGAGCGCGGGAAAATGGCGGCCGTGGTAGGCCTGTCGATCGAGTCGGTCCACGCCGCGCTGAACGGAGTGCCGGGCGTTCAGGTTGCGGCGCACAACGCGCCGGATCAGGTCGTGTTGTCAGGCGAAGCGGCGGCCGTGGACGCCGCGGTCGAAAAAATGAAACCGGCCGGCGCGAAAAATTCGGTCGTTCTCAAGACCAGCGGCGCCTGGCATTCGCACCTCATGGAGTCCGCCAAGGCCCCACTCAAGGAGGCCATTGAAAGCGTCCGGCGGGCAGCGCCGCGGATTCCCGTCGTCGCCAACGCCACGGCCGAACCGTTTCCGCTGTCCGACCCTGCGGCCGTGACGGAGTTGCTCGTCCGCCAGCTCACCTCGCCGATCCGGTTCGTCGAGTGCCTCCAGAAGATGCGATCGATGGGGGTTGATGCGTTTGTGGAACTCGGTCCGGGCAAAGTATTGCGCGGCCTTGTGAAAAAATTCGACCGCGGGATCGCGGCGTACAGCATCGAAGACATGGCGAGTCTTGAGGAAACGGCAAAGGCGGTGGCGGCATGACGGAACCGGCGAAACAAAAAGTTGCGGTGGTGACCGGCGCGGGCAGCGGGATCGGCGAAGCCTGCGCGAGAAAGCTTGCGACGGACGGATGCCGCGTTGCCGTCATCGGCCGGCGGCTGGATCGCGTCGAATCCGTGGCATCTGCGATCCGCGCGTCGGGCGGCGAGGCGCTTGCGCTGGCCTGCGACGTCGGAGACGAATCGTCCGTGTCCGCCGCGCAGAAAAAAATCCAGGAGGCGTTTGGCGGATGTGACATTCTCGTCAACAACGCCGGCGTCACGAAAGACGGGTTGTTCATCCGGATGAAAACGGAGGATTTTGAAAGCGTGATCCGCACGAATCTGCTCGGCGCGTTTCTCATGACCCGCGCGTTTGTGCCGTCGATGATTCGGGCCCGGTGTGGCCGCATCGTCAACGTCAGTTCCACGGTGGCGCTCACCGGCAACATCGGCCAGGCCAATTATGCCGCGTCAAAATCAGGCCTCTTCGGCCTTACCAAATCCTGCGCGCTCGAATTCGCCCGCCGAAACATCACCGTCAACTGCGCTGCGCC
>JAHFCY010000253.1 GCA_023249255.1 Candidatus Lindowiibacteriota bacterium
GGGCCAGATCGCCGCCCATGAGCTCTACGCCAACCGCGTCTCCCGGCCGAAACGCCGACGGTCCCGGCAGCGACGATTGGCCGCCGGAACGGGCCGACGCGTCGGCCTCCGAGCCGCCGGCCGCAACCGGGATAAATCCGTACGGGGAAAATAATTTCTCGAGCAATTTGAATCGCCGGTCCGAAAATCCCGACACCGCCAATGCAGCCGCCGCCGGAACAACTTCTCCGGCTGTTATGGTCCGCGGCGCCGACGCGTCGTCGAGCGCCGACGACAGCCGCGACACCGTCTGCCACGGACGCCTCGGCTCCGCCGGCCGGTTCAATTCCTGCACCATGTTCTGGATTGGCGTCACGTAGGCCACCGCCTTTTTGGAAAACGTCGGGCCGTATGCCAGCGCGCCCAGAAGTTTTCCGTTGAAATAGATGGGGCTTCCGCTCATGCCCGCCACGACGTTCGATTCCAGGAGGCGCGTGTCTTTCATCTCAATAATGACCAGGTCCTGCTTCGGAAAGCGGTTTCTCATCACGCCCTTCGCTTCGACTTCAAACGTATCCGGCTCCGTGCCCTCAAACACCGTCAACCCGTATCCCTTCATCCCCGGCACAATCTCGTCCGGCGAAATAAAGTCCGCCGCGGTCGAAGCCGACACCCACACCGCCGCCCACAGGAAAATCGCCGCACCCACCCCCCATATCCCTCCCAACTTCTTCTGCCTTCTTCCGCCCTGCCTGCCGGCAGGCATGGCTTCTCCCGCCTTCTTCCGATTCCTCCCGGCCCCTTTCACGATTTGAGCGACGCCTCCAACTTCGACAGATTCTCCTGCAACTGGTCAGCGGACTTCGCCTCGACGTTCAGCCGCAGCAGCGGTTCGGTGTTTGACGGCCGCGCGTTGAACCACCAGTCTTCAAACTCGACCGACAACCCGTCCAGCTTCTCGACCTTCTTTGCGCCGGCCGAAAATTCCTTTTCCAGCCGCGCAAGAGCCGCCGGAGGGCTCGCAACCTTGAAATTTTTCTCGCCCGACCGGTGATACTTGGCGTAAGGACTCACCAACTTCGACAGGGGATTGCCGGTCCTCGTCACAATGTTCAATAACAAAATCGCGGTGATGATGCCGCTGTCGGTGTAAAAATTGTGCCGGTAGTAGTAGTGGCCCGACAACTCGCCGGCGAAGAGCGCCTGAATTTCCCGCATCCGGGCTTTAATATAGGAGTGGCCGACCCGGTAGATCACCGGCACGCCGCCGGCCGCCTGCACCGCCTCCCGAACGGCCCAGGACGACCGAAGATCGATGATGATCTTCGCGCCTTTTTCCTTTCGCAAAAGATCAGCGGCCAGAAGCGCGGTGATGGAATCGGACGCAACCGGCGCGCCTGTCTCGTCCACAAACGCCACGCGATCTGCGTCGCCGTCAAATGCGATCCCGATGTCCGCTTTTTGCTCCTTGACCTTCGCGATCAGGACTTCGAGATTTTTCGGATTCATCGGATCGGGCACGTGGTTCGGAAATTTCGAGTTGGGTTCAAAAAACAGCGGCGTTATCTCGTGCGGCATCCGCTCCCAGACGGGCCCGGCGTCGACGCCGGCAATGCCGTTGCCCGCGTCAACCACGATTTTGAGCTTTCGCTTCGATGCGCCGTCTTCCCTCCACGACAAAACGTAATCGTGATATTCCTGCACGATGTTCCGGCGGTGTTTCTCGCCGGTCTCGTCCGACAGGCTCAGCGGTCCCTTGAGAACCATCGTTTCGATCTGCTGAAGCCCGGTCTCGTAACTGATGGGTTTGGCGTCCTCCTGCGAAATTTTGAACCCGTTGTATTCGGCGGGATTGTGCGATGCCGTCGCCTGCACGCCCGCGTCGTAGCCGTAATTGGCGGTGGCAAAATAGTTCATCGGCGTCGAACAGAGGCCGATCTCGATCGTGTCGCATCCGCCTTTGCGCAATCCGTCGGCGGCGGCGCTGGCAAGCGCACGGCCCCCCTCTCGCATATCCCAGCCGATGACACAGGTGCTCGGCGAAAGAAAATTCGCCAGCGCCAGACCGATGCGTTCGGCGATGTCCGTCGTCAGTTCTTTCGGATAAATTCCCCGGATATCGTAAGCGTGAAAAATTCCGGCCATGTGTGGTTACTGTCCCTGGACCGCACCAAATAATTCCAGGGACGAGTTTGGCACCTCCTTGCCCAAATAGTGATACGCCTGCGCGGTCGCCACGCGGCCCCGCATTGTCCGTTCCATGAGTCCGATCTGAATCAAAAACGGCTCGTAGACGTCGCTCAACGTGTCGGGCTCTTCGCCGACCGCGATTGACAGCGTCTCAAGCCCGACGGGACCGCCGCGATATTTTTCGACCAGCGCCGACAGAATCGACCGGTCCATCGGGTCCAGGCCCATCCGGTCGACTTCGAGCGCGTTCAGCGCCCCCTCCGCCACGTCTTTGGTGATCCGCCCGTCGGCTTTCACCTGCGCGAAATCCCGCACGCGCCGAAGGAGCCGGTTCGCCACGCGGGGCGTTCCGCGCGCGCGCCGGCCGATTTCCTCCGCACCCGCGGCATCGATCTCGATCTTGAGCAGGCCGCTTGAGCGTTTCACAATCTGAATCATGTTTGACGCGTCATAATATTGGAGATGCGCGTCGACGCCGAATCGGCTCCGAAGCGGCGCGGAAATGAGGCCGGTGCGGGTCGTCGCGCCGATCAGCGTGAATTTCGGCAGGGTGAGTTTCAACGTCTGTGCGCCGACGCCCTGGCCGATCATGATGTCCAGCTTGTAGTCCTCCATCGCCGGATACAGAATTTCCTCGACCACCGGCGGCATCCGGTGAATTTCGTCGATGAACAATACGTCCCGGTCCTGAAGCTGGGTCAGGATCGCAGCCAGATCGCCCGGACGCTCGATCACCGGCCCCGACGTCGACCGGATGTTCACCCCCAGCTCGGCCGAGAGAATGTAGGCCAGGGTTGTTTTTCCAAGACCCGGCGGGCCATAAAGCAGGACGTGATCGAGCGCGTCGCCCCGGCGGCGGGCCGCCTCCACGAACACCGCGAGATTCTCCTTGAGTTTCGCCTGGCCGATGAACTCGTCGAATCGTTTCGGCCGAAGCGCCCGGTCCTCGGACGCGTCGGCGTCCCGGTCCGGCGAGAGAACGCCCCGGGGCGGCGGATTAGAAGTAATAGAGTCGTTTCGTGAGCTGGGTGATTTCGTCATCGGCCAGACGGAGCCTTTGCGAGAGTGATTTAGCCATGCCAAGAAAAATCTTGGCGGCAATGCGGGGATGCGTCGACAGGATCATATCGAGCTGGCTGGTGGTGAGCGTCAAAAGCTCGCAGTCGACGTAGGCGGTCACGGTGGCCGTCCGCGGACTCTTGTCCATCACGGAAATTTCACCGAGAATCTCGCCGCGCCCGAGACGCGCCAGACGGGCCGTGTTCGTTTCATCCACGCCCTTCTCAATCTGGACCACGCCTTTGAATACGAAATATATCTTGTTGCCGGGATCGCCCTCTCGAAATATGACTTTCCCCGCCGGGTAGGTCTCAACTTTGAACAGAGGCGACATCGACGCCCGTTCTTCTGCAGTCAGCTCCCTAAGAATCGCAAACACGTCGAGCTGATCCGCGGTCACCTGAATCGCCACCTCTCACCTCCCTTTGACTGCCAACTCTAACACCGCAATTTTGAGTATTTCAAGGGGATGGAATTCTCCACCCCCTCACCGCGAGGACGTCCGAATCCGTACGCGACGCGACGCAATTTCCATCCCATCGATCCGGGCTCCCCGGGACTCGATCCCGGACAACAGGCGCGACAGATCCGCTCCTGACGACGGCCACGCGAACTCAACCGGCTGCGCCTGACGCGTCTCGCTCAAAAATCGGCCGTGCCCGCGGTGGCCTTTTTCGAACGCATCCCGGATTTTCGCCGCGTCGTTCTCTTCCAGCGCCGTCTGAAATTCCACGAGACGCCGGATGTACGACGACAGCGTTTCCCGCACCCTCGACTCGTTCATCCGGCAGATGTCGGACCAACTCGACGGCGGCGCGCCCGACACGCGCACAAGTCCGCGGAATGATCCTGCCGCCAGATCAAACAGCGTGGACCGCGCGGATGATTCGTCAGCCGACGACATCATCGAGTACGCCAGAACGTGCGGCACGTGGCTGATCAGCGCCACGATCCCGTCGTGCAATTCGGCGGTCATCGGAAAAATTCCCGTCTCGAGTTTCAACAAAAGTTCCGTCAGGCGCAGGTACGCCGGCGCGTCGACGTGGTCGTCGAACGTCAGAATCCACGCGGAATTGCGGAAGAGATCAGCCCGCGCCGCCAGATGGCCCGATCGCTCCGTCCCGGCCATCGGATGCCCGCCGATGAAGCTGACCGCCGGCGGCAGGCATCGCCGCGCGGCGTCGATCACCGGCGATTTCACAGATCCGACGTCGGTCACGATTTGGCCGGGCCGAAGATGCGGCGCGAGTTGGAGAAACGCGCGTTCCATCTCGGACATCGGCGCGGCC